>NZ_AZUX01000006.1:0-238349 GCF_000513915.1 Mesorhizobium sp. WSM2561 | reverse complement strand
TCATCGGCCTCGGCCGCTTCGGCGGCGCCGTTGCCCAGTCCCTCGTCCGTCTCGGTCACGATGTTCTGGCCATCGACGAGAGTGCTGAACTCGTCCAGAGCTGGTCAAGCCAGCTCACCCATGTGGTGGAAGCCGACAGCTCCAACGCCGACGTCCTGCGGCGTCTCGGCGTGCAGGATTTCCGGCATGTCGTGGTCGCGATTGGAACGGACATCGAAGCCAGCGTCCTGACCGTTCTGGCGGTCGCCGAGCTGGGTGTGCCGGACATCTGGGCAAAGGCGGTCACCACGAACCACGGTCGTATCCTGGAGCGGACGGGCGCACACCACGTCGTCTATCCGGAGGCCGCGATGGGCGAGCGTGTGGCGCATCTCGTGACGGGCAAGATGATTGACTTCATCGAATTCGACGATGGCTTCGCGATTGTGAAGACGAGGGCGCCGCGGGAGGCTGTCGGCAAGACGCTGGCGGAGTCCGCCGTAAGGAGCAAGTACGGCATCACCGTCGTCGGCGTGAAACGGCCGCAGACCGACTTCACCTACGCCACCCCGGAAACCGTCATAGAGCTCGGCGATCTTCTGATCGTATCCGGTCCGACAAAGCTGGTGGAAAAATTCGCGGCTATCGCCTGACGGAATGAGGATTGGCTGGTCCTAGTGGTCTGCAGACGCAGAGCGGCACCGTCGTGCAAATTTCGTTCCGTGACCCAATCTTGACCTTCCGGGACCCATTTTCCTTCCAGAAACCGGACATTGGGCCCGACCAGAACTCGTGACCCGTTCGAGACCTTCCGGAGCCTATATCTGTTCCCAAAGCCGGACATTGAGAGCAACCAGCGCTCGGGACCAAGGCAGACCTTCCCGAACCGAATTTCCTCCCTGAAACCAGACCTTGGGGCGCAATATCACGCTTCGTCCAGCAGCGTGTCGAGCTGGTCCCGGATCGCGGTCAGCTTCAGCCGGTCGAGCATTGCGACCAACATCTCGTGATCGACTGCTGTCATCACCAGCCGCCTCCCACCAGTGCCTCATATTAAGCCAGCGGCCGCAACAGAGCGGAAGGCGCAACGATCTCCGCCGGCGCCGATCGTACCGGCGCAGCAGCGCCGGCACGCCGGCAAGATGCGCGCACTCGACAATCCGTCTCCGGCAAACACTGGCGCATTGGCTTTGGTCCTTTTCGCCACCAATCATCTCAGTGCGTGGCCGGTGGGCTTTCGCGGGGTCGGCTTCAGCTGCGCGAGTTGTGGCGGCAATTCGGGTATGGCCTTGCTGCGCGCCAGAGTCGTACATCAGTTCGCAATTGTCGTAACGATGTCGCAATCAGGACCATGACGCTTGGATAACCGAGTCACCGTTGCGAACGGCCATGTGCGCCGATGGCCGAACCGATGCACGGCGAAAGCTCAGGGAGGGAAGCATGTCATCTGTTGAAACGACCGCGACCGAGGAACATGGCCTCGAAGCCGGCCAGGACAATATCCTCGTTCTGGGGCTGAACATTCACAATCCGGTCTTCTTCGTCTCGGCGGTAGTCATCGTCGGCTTCGTCATCTTCACCCTGATCTTCAGGGATTCCGTCGGCCCGGCGCTCGCCGACCTGCGCGTATGGCTCACCTCCACCTTCGACTGGCTGTTCATCATAGCCGGCAATCTGTTCGTCCTGTTTTGCCTCGCAATTGTCCTGTCGCCGATGGGGCGCGTGCGCATCGGCGGGGCCGACGCCATTCCGGATTTCGGCTATGCTGGCTGGTTCTCGATGCTTTTCGCCGCCGGCATGGGCATCGGTCTGATGTCTTCGGCGTGCTGGAGCCGATGTATCACTTCAACAACCCGCCTCTGGGCATCACCGGCCCCGTCACCGACGGCGTGGTGAATGCCGGCGCGGTCGAGGCCGCGCGCGAAGCCGCAATGGCCGCCACCATCTATCACTGGGGTCTGCATCCGTGGGCGATCTACGCGGTCGTCGGCCTGTCGCTGGCTTTGGCCGCCTATAACAAGGGCATGCCCCTGTCGGTGCGCTCCGCCTTTTATCCGATCTTCGGCGAACGCGTTCGCGGCTGGATCGGCCATGTTATCGACATCATGGCCGTCTTCGCCACGCTCTTCGGCCTGGCGACCTCGCTCGGCTTCGGCGCGGAACAGGCGCTGGCCGGCCTCAACTTCCTCTACGGCGTTCCGGTGACGGATACGATGAAGGTTCTGCTCATCACTGGCATCACGGCCGTCGCGCTGGGTTCGGTCGTCGCCGGCCTCGACGCAGGCGTCAAGCGCCTGTCCGAGATCAACATGGTCCTCGCCGTACTGCTGGTGGCTTTCGTCTTCGCCCTCGGACCGACCGTGGAAATCGCCGCCGGCTTCTTCACCAACACCTGGTCCTACGTGACCCATCTGCCTGCGCTGTCCAATCCCTTCGGGCGCACCGACGAAGAGTTCGTGCATGGCTGGACCACGTTCTACTGGGCCTGGTGGATTTCCTGGTCGCCGTTCGTCGGCATGTTCATCGCCCGCATATCGAGAGGCCGCACGGTGCGCGAATTCATCGTCTGTGTGCTGCTCATCCCGACGATCGCGTCGATCTTCTGGATGACGGCCTTTGGCGGCACCGCGCTTTCGCAGTTCCTGAACGACGGTTATCAGGGCGTGCAGGAGACCGTCGTGGCCTACACGCCGGAACTGTCGCTGTTCCGGATGCTGGAGCCGCTGCCACTGGCGGGGCTGACCTCGCTTATCGGCATCGTGCTGGTGATGGTGTTCTTCGTCACCTCATCGGATTCGGGCTCGCTGGTCATCGACACCATCACCGCCGGCGGCAAGGTCGACGCTCCGGTGGCGCAACGCGTCTTCTGGGCCACGTTCGAAGGCCTGGTCGCTATTGCGCTGCTGCTCGGCGGCGGGCTCGCCGCACTTCAGGCGAGCGCCATTGCCACCGGCTTCCCCTTCGCCCTGCTGCTGCTGCTCATGATGGTGGCGACGTGGAAGACGCTTCAGTCGGAAACCGCGCTGATAAATCGCGGCCGGACGGCTTCCATAAGGGCCAGCTGAAGATCACCGCCGCCTTCTTGCTTCCGTTCCTCGCCAAGATCGAGGTGAGCTACCAGGTGCAGTTCGACGAAAATGCCGACAACCACAAAAAGCCAAAGTGACCGACGGCGTCCGTCCGCCGAGCAGACGAAGCGCCCCGGCCTCTTTAGGGGTCGTTTGCGGGAGAGGGCGAAATTCTACCCTAAGCGACTTGGACGCAGAGAATATCACGTCTGCTGAGAAGCTCACTTCGCGCTAGAGCTAGATACCGGACCTCCGGTGCCTGCTTGCCCAAGCGCTGTTGTTGTGAAGGGTTGCGGATGCCGACGTTCTGCGCGAACTGACGTGCCCCGGGGCCGGCGTCCGGAAGCCTTCACAACACGAGCCGCAGAGCGAAGGTCCGGAATGGAGAAGTGCAACGAAGGGCCGGAATTGGCGCGACCGAGCCAGCCGAAGGATTCGTTCTGCCGTACAGCCGCGGAGCGTTCTACATCGCGGTCGGGTGGAAACCGGCCATTTGCCGAGCCGTCTCAAAACGCTGTCGCGAAACTTGTCTTGGCCCTGCTATACTGACCAAGCCAACCTGCGCTGCGCCGCAGTTAGGGAAATGCCTCACCGCTGCGGACACACAGAATGTTGAACCTGCAGGAGTCGCCAGTCCGGATCAGAAATAAAACGACAGGGAGGATGACGTGTCTCTCGACGCCAATGACTTCGATCAAGCAGTTGAAAAATACCACCTAGCCCTGGATGAGTTCATGAAAGGAAACCCCGCGCCTGCGAAGAAGCTCTTTTCCCAACGAGACGATGTAACACTGGGCAATCCCTTTGGCCCTTTCGCGCATGGATGGAAGCAGGTCGCTGAGACGATGGAGCAAGCGGCATCGAATTACAGGGACGGCGACGCTACCGGCTTCGAGAGCATAGCGAAGTGTGTGACGTCTGAGCTGGCATACCTCGTCGAAGTAGAGCAGCTCAGGTCCAAGGTTGGCGGTCGGAGCGATGTCACACCTCTAGCGTTACGCGTGACGAGCGTCTTTCGCCCAGAAGATGGTCTCTGGAAGATTGTGCATCGTCATGCCGATCCGATAATGACGGCTCAGCCGGCCGATTCGGTACTCCGCCAATAGGCGCGGTTGTGGTTTTGGGGAGCGGTCGATCTCGCAAACCCCTTGCTGCGGCAGCGCGGCTATTCTTCAGTCCGTTCTTTGCGAAGGGTCGGCCCATGTCATCAGGCTCGCAGCATCGGACGGCCGCTTTGGGTCCCCATCAAGCCATAGCGCGAACGTCAGGTTTGTAGATGCGCCATGAACGTCGCGAAAGGCGCTACCTGCTCGTTCCGGTCGACGAGACGAATGGCAACATTCCACCCAGGCCGGACCTTGCCGAGCCTCATCAGGCAATCTGAAGTCGGAACGCACCAACCGCCCACGTGCGCCACCTGCGGACATTTGGCGGCGGTACCCCGAACGACCTGATCGGGGCCGGAAACGGAAAGTCTGCTTTCGGGAACCATATGCGAAGAGCAGCCGTTCCGTTCACGACCTCTCAGCAGACCTCGCGGCTCGCCGGCAGTGGAGATAGGATGAAGGTCAGCGACTGCTGGTTCGCTGGACTGACTCCGCAGCCAAGGCGATGAACTCTACTCGGTCATGTCGTCCTTCGGTCTCGGCGTCCGCTTCATCACCATCCCCGGCCGCGGCGGCACAGTGCCGCCACGGCTGTTCCTTACGCCGGCTTCGCGGCCAGCCGTCTTAATGCCGCCAGCCCGAGCACCGGCCCGGGCACCAGCATCACGAAAACATACTGCGGTCCGGCGGTTTCAATCAGCCAGTCAAGCAGCGCGATCGAAACGATCGTGATTGAGAAGCCGATGCAATTGGCGATCGTCAGCGCCGAGCCGACGAGCCTCGGCGGGGCGAAACGGGCGTTGAGCGTGGAGAATTGGGGCGAGTCGCCGGCAACGACCACGCCCCAGAACAACAGGAAGGCGAGGAACACCGGCAAGGGCGCCAGGAACGCCAGCGGTGAGACGAGGCAGCACAGGCCGGACGCCGACAACTGCATATAGGCAACGCGCGCGCTGCCGATCTCCCGCGAAAGGTAGCCGCCGACCATGCAGCCGAGAAAGCCGGTGGCGATCGCCGCGAAGCTCCACATCGAAACCGTCGCGCCGTCGCTGCCAAGTCGCGCCGCCAGCAGCACCGGCAGGAACGCGTAGAAGGCGTAGAGCTCCCACATGTGGCCGAAATAGCCGAAGGCCGACGGAAGATCGTCGCGAATGCGGCCGGGTCAAACTTCGCGCCCGCTCTGAGCTGCGGCCCGTCCGGCACGAGAAAGAGCATCGCCAGACCGCCGGCGATCGATACCGCCGAGACCGACAGGATCACGCCCTGCCAAGGCAGATCGCCGCCCAGGCCGCGGATGAGATGGGGAAATGCCGTTCCGAGCACCAACGCCCCGACCAGCCAGCCGAGCGCGAGCCCGAGGTCGCGGTCGTACCAGCCCGACGCGATCTTCATGCCTACGGGATACATGCCGGCGAGAAAGAAGCCGGTTGCGAACCGAGCCGCGAGCAGGGGCAGAAACTCACCGCCGCTCGCCAGCGTCGCCGCATTGGCCGCCGCGCCGGCGAGCGTGGAAAGGAAGAAGATGATGCGCGGCGAGTAGCGGTCGGCGATCGCTAGCCAGGCGAAGACCAGCGTACCGGCGATGAAGCCGAGCTGCACGGCGATCGTGATGTCGCCGACGGCGGACGCCGGCAGGCCGGCGCTGCGCTGCAGGTCGGGCATCACCGCATTGCCGGCGAACCACAGCGAAGTCGCGGCGAACTGCGAGATCACGGGCTATGTCGGCGACATTGGTCTTGCCGTAGCCGTAGTGGCGGAACAGTCGCTCTGCGCAATCGAGGATGCGCGCGACATTCTCCTGCCGGACCAGGTCAGCCGTCGTGTCGAGGGTGTCATGCATCATGTATCATTAGCTCATTACGAGTGACGAATTTTGAATTTCGTCACTCGTAATTCGAAATCGCCCGCCTGTCAACAGGTGATGTTACCTTTCTGGACGACCGGTGACATCCGTTGATACAACCTGGGCGTGAACAGCGTTAACGAAGCCTGCTGCGGGTCCCCGCAGCGCAGCAATGCGTTATCATCGAAGCTGTGGAGATACGCCAAGCTGTGAAGGAGACATGGAATGACCGTGCTGCGCATCGTCTCGAATATCGCAACAGACAGCATTCCGGATGTCCGGAAGTTCTATACCGACTTGTTCGGGCTCGATGCCGTCATGGATCACGGCTGGCTCGTCACGCTGGCGTCCAGCGAAACCACCTTCCCCCAGATCAGCATCGCCAGCCAGGGCGGCTCCGGCACTCCGGTGCCTGATCTGTCGATCGAGGTCGACAATGTCGATGCGGTTTATCTTCGCGCAAACGAGATTGGTTGCAGAGTGGTCTATGAATTGACCGACGAACCGTGGGGCGTAAGACGCTTCTTCATTGCCGACCCGACCGGCAAGCTGCTCAACGTGCTCTCGCATCTTCGGTAGAGATTGTTCTGCAAACTGAACGGGCCCAATTGCGGTTCTCGGAGGAAAAACCATGAGCAGAACAATTCCATTTCATTTCGTCGATGTCTTCGCGGTAGAGCCGCTGACCGGCAATTCCCTTGCGGTGGTCGATGGCGGTGACGAGTTGGCGCTCGAGCTGATGCAGAACATTGCCCGTGAGTTCAACCAGTCCGAGACCACTTTTGTCCTGCCGGCGACCCGGGCGGACGCCGATTGGAAATTGCGCTCATTCACGCCGAAAGGCGTGGAGGTTTTCGGCGCAGGCGGCCACAACACGCTAGGGGCCTGGTGGTGGCTCGCTGCCGCCGGGCGGCTCGAGCTGGGCGATGGCCCGACATGGTTTCACCAACAGATCGGCGACTTGGTATATCCATTGGCCATCTGGCAAAGCCAGGGAAAACTCGAAAAGATCATTATGCGGCAAGAAACCCCAGTGGCCGGCCGGCAGATCTCAAACCTTGGCGCTCTTGCCACGGCACTTGGCCTAAATACTGATGAAATAACGGACGTCGTGCCTTGCCAGGTGGTCTCGACCGGTGCTGCCCATCTCCTGGTGCCGATCCGCGATCGCCAAGCCGTCGACCGGATTTCACCTGACGCCAAACAGCTTTTCGACCTGCTCAACGAGGTCGGCGGGGAAGGCTGCTACGTCTTCTCACTCGATCCACGGCAGCCCGAAACCACGGCGTATGCACGGTTTTTCAACCCGACTGTCGGCATTTCCGAGGATCCGGCGACCGGCACGGCGGCTGGTCCGCTCGCCGCACATCTGGTGGCACACGGTCTTGCGCAGCCCGGCGTCATCAAGATCGAGCAAGGCACGGCGCTCGGACGTACCAGCATCATCGAGGTCGATGTCGATGCCGGCTCGGTGAGCGTGTCTGGACGTGGCATCGTGGTGGCGAGCGGGGCGTTTTCGATCTAGTCGAAGGTGTAGTCCGGGTGGCCGCGCAGGCAGCGAACCTGTGCCTGTGCGGATGGCGCACCACGCCCTCGCCTTGGACGGCCGACTCGACCGCGAAGGTGGCGGAATCGAAGGTAAGGCCGCTCTGCGGATCGACGCCTTCACCCCCCGCGCTGGCGAGCCAGGCCGCCCAGTCGATCCGATAGCCGTCGCGGATCAGCGTGTGGTGCCTGAGGTCCCCGGGCTTGCGCAACGGATGCGCGCCCCTGTCGCCGAACATATAAAAGAGGTTGTGTCAGAGGGGCCCGAGGCGATAGCAATTATTCTGCTGTTGGGGGGCTTTTCATCATGACAACTCGCTTGGGTCTGCTGACGACATTCTGCTTCATCGTCGCAGGTTTACTTGTGGCCTTGGTTGCTACCGCTTCGGCCGCCGCAAAGCAGAAGACACCCGAAGCGTGGCCGATGAATTTCGCTCTGGTTCGGAACGGCGATTGCAAGGTAAGCTGCGTCCAATGGATTTCTGCCGAGGGCACGATAACAGCTGACACTGGCAGACAATTTGAGCAGTTTCTGACCAAGCTGAAGGGCCAAAGGCTTCCCGTCGTGTTTCAGTCTGGCGGGGGGAACGTGGCTTCGGCGCTTTGGATTGGACGCATGATCCGGGCCGCTGGCCTCGAAACCGCGGTGGGCAGAACGGTGTTGAACGGCTGCCCGATGCTGGTGCCGCGCTGTCCCGAAAAGATCGTCAAGAACGGCTGGTCGGAAGGCGAAGTTCACGCAGGCGGGGCGTACTGTTTCTCGGCTTGCCCCTTCGCCTTGGCTGGGGGGCATGTCCGCGCCGCGGCTGTCAATGCCAGGATCGCTCTCCATCAAATAACGGACGGCAGGAAAAGAGCGCCTACGCCGACGGGACGCAGAAACCTCGATGAAATTTCTACGAGGCCTGATCCGGCCCTGAAGCGGATGCTTTCCGACTATTTCGACGAAATGGGCGTCCGCAGCGGCGACGTGTTCGTGATGATGGGCCTGGCAACGCCGGAGGGCCTCTATGACGTATGGAGTGCTGAAGCGCTCAAATCAGGCATCATTACGAAAGTCTTCTCATACTCGGACGAACCGGGCTACGTCATTGGTGGAACCGATGACGAACCGGGCGACGTCATTAATATCCCGCCTGAGATCGAGATTTTGCTCAAATAGGTGGCCACCCGGGGAGCCAATCAGCCCAGAAGGTTGCGCGCCGTGCGCATGAATATTCTGGATCCGATCGGGATCAGGTCGTCTGGAAAGTCATAGTCGGGGTTGTGCAGCGCAGGGTACCGCTCGCCGGCGCCGAGGAAGAACATGGCGGACGCTGCGCTATGTCCGAACACGCCGAAATCTTCCGAAGCGCGCATCGGCAGGGCTTCCTCTGTGCGTGGCACGCCTTCTTCGTCGAGCGCGCGCTGCAGATGTTCCACGGCATCCGGCGCGTTGACGCTGGCAACGAAGATCTCGTGATAGTCGTAGCGGGCCGAAAGCCGATGCTCTCCCGCGATCTTTTCCACCAGCGCTTCCGCGGCGGCGCACAGGTCCGCCATGCGCTCATCGCGCCTTGTGCGCAGCGTCGCCCACACTTCTGCAATTCCCGGCGCAATGCCGAACACGGCTTCGCCCATCAGGGCATGGGTGACGGTCACCATACTGAAATCGTCGTCAGCGAAGGTTCCGCGCCCGAGCGCGGGCAGTGCCGGCATCATCTGGCTGACCGCCATCATTGGCGAGACACCCGTTTCGGGCATCGACGAATGCGCGGTCTTGCCCTCCAGCAATATCCGCATGCCACGTGAAGCACAGTTGACCACGCCGGGTTTGATACGCACCTCACCGAACGGCACACCGGGCAAATTGTGCAGCGAGAAGGCCAAATCCGGCGCGATCTCGGAAAAGCGCGGATCGGCGAAGACGCCGGCCGCGCCATTGCCGGTTTCCTCCGCCGGCTGGAACATCAGCACGACGCGGCCGCGGGCAGGTCTTTCGCGCCCGAACTGGCGGCCAAGTGCGGCCAGGATCGCGGTATGTCCGTCATGGCCGCACATATGCGACTTTCCCGGTACGAGGGACGAATGAGAAACGCCTGAAAGCTCATAAATCGGCAGCGCATCGAGTTCCGACCGGAACAGGACTGTCGGACCGGCTTTGCCGCTTTCATATACCGCCGCCACACCGTGGCCGCCCAATCCGGTCAGCACCTTGTCCGGCGCTGTGTCGGCGAGGAAGTCGACAACCTCGCTCGCGGTCTTCTCTTCCTCATTCGAGATTTCCGGATGCTGGTGCAGCCTGCGGCGCCATGCCGTCAGCTCGACAATGTCTCGATTGGTCAGGGTCATGTTTTTCCTGCTCTGCTTGGCGCTAGAGCAATTCCAGGAAGCGTGTGAAACGGTTTTCCGTCCGGAATTGCGTCAAAACAAAAGATAGAGCGGATCGGCGATTCTATCAAAAGCTGAACCGCTCTAGCGCTGAAAGAAGGGCACCATCGGTGCCGATTATGATCCCTCCTCGACTGCAGCCGGATGGGGTTCTGTAGGTTAACTCTGGCTCGAAACGGTCGTTACGCTTACCCGATTAATGGGTCCTGACTCTAGAGCGGTTCAGCTTTTGATAGAACCGCCGACCCGCTCTAAATATCTGTTTTTACGCAATTCCGGACGGAAAACCGCTGCGCACTTTTCCTGGAATTGCTCTGCTACCCCTTGGCCATTTCCCTCAGCCGGAACTTCTGGATCTTGCCGGTCGAGGTCTTGGGGATTTCGGCGAAGATCACCGCTTTCGGCAGTTTGAAGCGGGCGAGCAGCGCGCGGCAGTGGTCGATGATCTCGGCCTCGGTCGCCGTCTTGCCCGGCTTCAGCTCGACATAGGCGACCGGCACCTCGCCCCATTTGTCGTCGGGCCTGGCGACGACGCCGCAGGAGGCGACGGCGCCGTGCTTGTAGAGCGCCTCCTCGACTTCGATCGAGGAGATGTTCTCGCCGCCGGAAATGATGATGTCCTTGGAGCGGTCCTTGAGCTGGATGTAGCCGTCGGGATGCATGACGCCGAGGTCGCCCGAGTGGAACCAGCCGCCGGCGAAGGCCTCGTCGCTCGCCTTGCGGTTCTTCAGATAGCCCTTCATGACGATGTTGCCGCGGAACATGACCTCGCCGATCGTCTCGCCGTCGGCCGGCGTCTCCTCCATCGTCTCGGGGTCCATCACCGTCAGATCCTCGAGCGCGGCATAGCGCACGCCTTGCCTGGCCTTCCTCGCCGCCTTCTGTCCCTTCTCCAGCCCATCCCACTCGCCCTGCCATTCGTTGACGACCGCCGGGCCATAGGTTTCGGTCAGGCCATAGAGGTGGGTGACGGCAAAACCCGCATCGGCCATGCCCGACAGCACCGCTTCCGGCGGCGGTGCCGCGGCGGTGTTGAAGGTGACCGTCTGCGGAAATTGCCGCTTGTCCTCGTCGCTGGCGTTGATCAGCACCGACATCACCACCGGCGCACCGCACAGATGGGTGACGCCATGGTCGGCGATGGCGTCGTAGATCGGCTTCGGCCGCACCCAGCGCAGGCAGACATGAGTTCCGGCCTGCACGGCCAGCGTCCACGGAAAGCACCAGCCATTGCAGTGGAACATCGGCAGCGTCCACAGATAGACAGCATGCTTGCCCATGCCGGCATGGATGGTGTTGGCATAAGCCATCAGTGCTGCACCGCGATGGTGATAGACGACGCCCTTGGGATTGCCTGTCGTGCCGGAGGTGTAGTTGAGCGAGATCGCATCCCATTCGTCGTCCGGCATCGACCAGGCGAAATCCTCGTCGCCGCCCGCGACGAAGGTCTCGTAGTCGAGCGAGCCGATCCGCTCGCCCTTGGGATAAGGCGCGTCAGTGGCGTATTCGGGATCGTCATAGTCGATGACCAGCGGTTTTACCCTGGCCAGCGCCAGCGCCTTGCTGACGACATTTGCAAATTCACAATCGACGACCAGCACCTTGGTCTCGGCATGGTCGAGTTGGAAGGCGATGACGGCGGCATCGAGACGGGTGTTGAGCGAATGCAGCACCGCCTTGGTCATCGGCACGCCGAAATGCGCTTCCAGCATCGGCGGCGTGTTGGACAGCATGACGGTGACGGTGTCGCCCTTGCCGATGCCGCGCCTGGAGAGCGCCGAAGCAAGCTTCAGCGACCGCCGCCAGAAATCGCGATAGGTCGTGCGCTGGCGACCATGGATGATCGCGACATGGTCGGGAAAGGTCTTTGCCGCCCGCTCCAGATAGCTGAGCGGCGTCAGCGGCTGGTGGTTGGCTGGATTCCTGCCGAGATCCTGTTCGTAGGGATTGCCCATCCCGTCCTCCCCTAATGTCTGATCGAGACCTTCTACCCACAGACTTCGGGCCCGTCACCACCAACGATGCCACGATGGGGCACATTTGGCACAATGATGATCTAGATAAAGCAAGCGAAAGGGCATCGTTTACTCGCGCTCGGTTTGACTTTTGTCGACAGCCGTGAATAATGTCAGCGAGGAGATGGCATGGCGATCCGACCGGCAGAACAGCTTATCCACAAGGCCGCCTGGCTCTACTATGCCCACGGCCTGCGCCAGGACCAGGTCGCCAGCCAGCTCAAGATTTCCCGAGCCTCGGTCGCCATGTATCTGCGCAAGGCGCGCGAGACCGGCATCGTCAACATCTCGACCTCGACCCAGCTTTTCACCGACGACGTCATGGCGCGCAAACTCGAAGACGCATTGAAGCTCGATGCCGTCTGGATAGCACCGGAAAACGGCCATGTCGCCGATCCGTCGACCGACATCGCGGTGCTGGCGGCCAGCGTCTTTCTCGAGCTGATCAAGAAGGGCGATCGCATCGGCGTCGCCTGGGGAAGGACCATCTATACGATCGCCGACATCATGTCCTATGCCGATCTGCAGGATGTCACGGTGGTGCAGCTCTGCGGCAATCTGGGAGCTCCCTATTCCTACCGCCCCGACCAATGCACCATGGAAATCGCCCGCCGGCTCAATGCCAAGGGACTCAATTTCTATGCGCCGCTGGTGCTGACGACAGAGGAACTGGCACGCGGCCTGCGCGCCGAACCGGTGATCCGCGAGCAGTTGTCGGGCATCAGTGCGTGCAATCTGGCGCTTTACTCGGTCGGCACCGTCGATGCCGACAGCCATGTCGTCAAATGCGGCGCGTTGACTGCCAGCGAAATGGAGGTGCTGCGTCGTGCCGGGGCTGCCGGCGTCATCGCCGGTCAGATCATCGACGCGCAAGGCAAGGCGCTCGACTGCAGCTACAACAGGCGGATCATTTCGGCGGAGCTGTCATCGCTGTGCAAGATTGAGAAGCGTCTCGTGGTGGTGCAGGAGGACAGCAAGTTCGGACCGCTGGTGGCGGCGATCGCGGGTGGGCTATGCACGCATCTGGTGGTCGGCGCCCGGATGGCGCAACGGCTGCTCGACCATGCCGGACCCGCCGCAGAAAAGGTCGCCTAGAGAACACAAGCCGCCGCGAAGGCATTGTCTCAAGGCGTCGCGGCATTCCTGTTTCACAACAAAAACAACCGGACGAAGCGAACATGAAGAACCTGTGGAATGACGGCGATGCGGAAAAGCTGGTTGCCGACTATGCAATGAAGGGCGTGGCACGCGACCTGGCGCTGCGCGTCTACACGACCAGGCTTCTGGGCGGCGAACCGCGGCTTGTCCTGCATGGCGGCGGCAACACATCGTGCAAGACAAAGGCCACCGATCTCGTCGGCGACGAATGGGACGTGCTCTGCGTCAAGGGCAGCGGCTGGGACATGGGCGTCATCGAGCCGCAGGGCCTGCCGGCGGTCAAGCTCGGCGCGCTGCTCAAGGCGCGGTCGCTCAAAAAACTCTCCGACGAAGACATGGTGGCGCTGCAGCGGGTGAACCTGATCGATCCGTCTTCGCCGAACCCATCGGTCGAGACGCTGCTGCACGCCTTCCTGCCGCATAAATTCGTCGACCATACGCACTCGACCGCGATCCTGGCCATTGTCGACCAGAACGACAGCGAGGCGCTGAGCAAGAAGGTCTTCGGCAACAAGATGGGGTTCGTGCCCTACATCATGCCGGGCTTCGACCTGGCGAAGGCGGCTGCCGACGTCTTTGACGCCGACCCGACGGTCGAAGGCCTGATCCTCGACAAGCATGGCATTTTCACCTTCGGCGACGATGCCAAGCAGGCCTACGACCGGATGATCCATTATGTGAACGTCGCCGAGGATTTCATCGCCAGCCACGGCAAGCCGCGCAGCGAAAAAGCCGCCTTGCCGGCCAGGCTGGCGAAGCCTGCGGAAATTGCGCCGATGCTGCGCGGTGCGGTGGCGGTGGCGCGCGGGGAAGGCCGCTTCGACCGCATGATCAGCGATTTCCGCACCTCGGACGCGATCGTCGATTTCATCAATTCGGCAGACATTGCCGACTATGCCGGGCGCGGTGTGTCGACACCCGACCTGTCGATCCGCATCAAGACCGGACCGATGGCGCTGCCGGCGCCCGACGCGGACAAGATCGGCGACTACAAATCCGTCATTCACCAGCATGTCGAAAACTTCGCCAGGGACTATCGCGCCTACTTCGAGACCAACGACGCGCTCGACGATGTGAAGCGCACTATGCTCGACCAGATGCCGCGGCTGACGCTGGTGCCGGGGCTCGGCATGTTCGGCCATGGCCGCACGCTGAAGGACGCGAAGATTGCTTCCGACGTCGGTGAGATGTGGATCGAGGCGGTGCGCGGCGCCGAAGCAATCGGCGATTTCCATCCGCTGTCCAAGGCCGACCTGTTCCCGCTCGAATACTGGTCGCTGGAACAGGCCAAGCTCGCCGCGAACAAGCCGAAGCCGCTGACCGGCCAGGTTGTGCTGGTCACCGGCGGCGCCGGCGCGATCGGTGCCGCCACGGCAAAGCTGTTCGCCGACAACGGCGCCCATGCGGTCGTCGTCGATCTCGACGCGGCGAGGGCGACGGAGGCGGCAAAAAAGGCCGGCAATGGTTCGATCGGCGTCGGCGCCGACATCACCGACCCGGCGCAGATGCGCGCTGCCTTCGACAAGGCCGTTGCCGTCTACGGTGGCCTCGACATCCTCGTCTCGAATGCCGGTGCAGCCTGGGAAGGCAGGATCGGCGAACTCGACGACGCCACTTTGCGCAAGAGCTTCGAACTCAATTTCTTCGCCCACCAGTCGGCGGCGCAGAACGCAGTGCGCATCATGCTCGAGCAGGGCACCGGCGGCGTGCTTTTGTTCAACACCTCCAAGCAGGCGATCAATCCGGGTCCGAAGTTCGGCGCCTATGGCATGCCAAAGGCGGCGACGCTTTTCCTGTCCAGGCAATATGCTGTCGACTACGGCGCCCATGGCATCCGCTCGAATGCCGTCAACGCCGACCGCATCCGTTCCGGGCTGTTGACCGACGCGATGATCGCCAGCCGTTCGAGCGCCCGCGGGGTATCGGCAAAGGAATACATGGCGGGCAATCTGCTCGGGCAGGAAGTGACGGCCGAAGACGTCGCCCAGGCCTTCCTGCATCAGGCGCTGGCAGAGCGCACCACCGCCAATGTGACGACGGTGGACGGCGGCAACATCGCGGCGGCGCTGCGGTAATGCATGTCGCTCAAAACGCCGCACATTTTCGAGCGGTACGAACTGGACCGGACGGCTTGCGAGTATGTCGTTTCGTGGCTACATTGTAGCTCAACTGCAAGGAGCCATAATATGGCAACGGAAACCGTGGTCCGCGCTCGGATCGATGCGGCGACAAAGGCACAGGCGACGGAAGCCTTGGCGGCAATGGGATTGTCCGTTTCCGACGCCATCCGTCTGCTGCTGGTCCGCGTCGCCGCCGACAAGGAGTTTCCCTTTCCGGTGAAGGTGCCGAACGCAACCACTCGAAAGGCGATGACCGAATTGGAACAGGGCAAGGGCAAGCGTTTCGCCTCGGCCGACGAGTTGTTCAAGGACCTGGAAATCTGATGTGCTGGCGCCTGTTCGATCCGGGCAATTCCGCCGTGACGTGAAACGTGCGAAGAAGCGTGGCAAAGATCTTGGCAAGCTGCGCGCGCTGTTGGGCCTCCTACTCGCCGGCGATGAACTCCCAGCGAGTTATAAGGATCATCCACTGAAGGGCGACTGGAAAGGCTATCGTGACGCTCACATCGAACCGGACTGGCTCTTGATCTATCGTGTCGCCGGCGATGAGCTACAACTTGCTCGCACCGGCTCGCATTCTGATCTGTTCAACGAGTAGCCGGGGCGGCACGGAACTCAGGATTTGTTGCGCTGCGGGCTGGAAGCTTGCCCATCCCTCGCCGCGGGACTATTGGAATATAGGCTAAGCCAACCCATGCGCACCCTTACCATATCCCTCACCCCGCTACAGCGCGAGGAATTGCGCGCCTTGGAGTTGGAACACTTGAAGCGGGCCTATGCCGACGGCATGGCCAGCGCCAAGCCGGTGGAAGTCGAACCCGCCGAGTTCATACGCGGTTTGAAAGCAGAACGCCGCGCCCGTGGCTAGATATCGGCTCACGCCGAGCGCCTCGCAGGATCTGCAGGATATTTGCACAACAGTGACGGCCCGCGTGCTCATCGAAGGCCGCTATATCGTCATCTACAACCGAAGCTGGAAGGCGTCCTGGTCGGGGCGATCGTCCACGGGATGCGCGATCCGGAGCACTGGCTGTGAAACCAGAGAGGCTGACGGAGCAGGCATTCAGACCTGGAAAAGAGCGGCCCGCCCGCGAGCCGCTCTTTCCACTTACCTGTGTTAGATCCTACTTGGCGTTCGGGTTCGGCATCCAGGCCGGCATCGCGACATCGGCATGGGCGAACTGCGGCAGCTTGGCCGAGAGGTCTTCCATGTTCTTGATGTCCTTGTCGAGCAGGTCCTTCTGGGTGATCAGCGTCGGCGGCACGATGACGTTTTGGCCGGGGTCTTCGCCGGCCAAAAGCTGCGCCAGCGCGCGCACCGAAACCTGGCCGACGACGGCCGGGTTGGTGGCAGCGGTCGCCGCCCAGGCGCTGTCGGGCTCGCGCATCGCGGCAATGTCGGAGGTCGAGATGTCGGCCGAATAGATCTTGATGTCTTGCGACAGGCCGGCTTCGTCGACGGCGATCTTCACGCCCTTGGCGAATTCGTCATAGGGCGCGAACATCACCTTGATGTCGGGGTTGGCTGACAGCACCGAACGGGCCTGGTTGGCGACGGAATTGGCGATCGGATTGTCGAGCGTGCCGAACATCGCCGCCTCGTTGATGCCCGGATACTTCTTCTTGAACTCGACCCAGGTCTCGTTGCGGCGGTCGAGCGGCGCGATGCCGGCGACATAGACGTAGGCGGCCTTCCAGCTCTCGCCATTGTCCTTGATTGCCTGCTCGAGCGCCAGGCGTGCAAGGTCGCGGTCGGACTGCTCGATCTGCGGTATTTTGGGATTTTCGACGTTGACGTCGAAGGCGACGACCTTGATGCCGGCGTCGACCGCGCGCTGGGCGGCTTCCTTCATCGATTCCGTCAAGCCGTGCTGGATGATGATGCCCTGGACGCCGAGCGCAATGGCCTGGTCGACCATGTCTGCCTGGAGGGCGGCGTCCTGGCGGCTGTCGAGGACGCGCAGATCGACGCCAAGCGCCTTGGCCTGCGCTTCGACACCGGACAGATAGGCCTGGAAGAAGTCGCCGGTCGAGAGATAGCGGACCAGCGCGATCTTGACGGCGCCGGGCTTGTCGAACGGAGCCGGCCTGTCCTGCGCCATTGCCGGCAGTTGCATCAGCAGCGCAGCACCGGCAAGCCCGAGCGCTGCCTTCCCCAAAACTCTTCTTGTGATCTTCATGGTGTCTCCTCCACTTGTTGAACCCAAATTTCAGCCGGTCGAAAATCCTGTCCGTCGAAATCCTACCTGTTGCCCCTGCCGGACAGGGCGAAGGTGAAGACCAGGGCAACCACGAGAACCACGCCCTTGATGAAATCCTGCGTGTAGTAGGGCGCGTTCATCATCGTCAGGCCCTGCAGCAGCACGCCGACAAACACCGCGCCGACAGCCGTGCCGAAGGCGTTCGGCTTGGCGGCGCCAAGAACCGCGTAGCCGATGAGCGCCGCAGCCACTGCGTCGAGCAGGAGATTATTACCCGAGGCGATGTCGCCGCGTCCAAGCCGGGCAGCGAGCAAAATGCCGCCGATCGAGGCAAAAACCCCTGAAATAACGTATGCCCAGATTTTGTATGCCTTGACAGGCGCGCCGGCGAGTTCGGCAGCCCGTTCGTTGCTGCCGACCGCATACATCATGCGGCCGAAACGGGTGTATTCGAGAAAGAACCAGATCAGCACCGCAAGCACGAGCAGGACGACGACCGAAACCGGGATGAGGTTGGGGATGAAGAAATCGAAGCGGTGGCGGCCGAGCGCCAGGAAGCCGGCGCCGAACGTGCCGTTGGCGACCGAGCCGTCAGGCATCGTCATGCCGGTGGCGATCGAGCGGCCCTCGGTCGGGATGCGCTGCAGGCCGACGAGCAGGAACATCATGCCAAGCGTCGCCAGGAGATCCGGCACGCGCATATAGACGATCAGCCAGCCATTGATGAGGCCGACGATGACGCCGATCGCGAGACAGGCGATAACCGCGACGACGGCGTTCTGCTCCAGCACAACCATGACATAGGCTGCCGCCATCATGGCGCTGGTGGCGACCGAGCCGATCGACAGATCGAAGCCGCCGACGACCAGGGTGGCGGTGACGCCAAGCGCCAGCACGCCGGTAATGGCCACCGACTGGAAGATGAAGACGGCGCTTTGCGGCGAGACGAAACCGCCGGCGGCGATAGCGAAATAGGCGATCAACCCGAACAGCAGAATGATGAACCCGTACCGGATGGCATGGTCACGCGCGGCTGCCATCTCAATCCAACCCGAACTCATGCCTTCTCCATTCCACGTCCCATTGTCTGCCCGCTCTCAGGCGGCGCTATGCAACGGCCCGCCCGCCACTTCGGCCAGCAGACGCTCGAGGTCGATATCGGCATTGCGATGCTCACCGACGATTGTCTGCTCCGACATCACCAGGATACGGTCGGCGGTCTCCAGCGCCTCATCGAGCTCGGTGACGAACAGCAGCGTCGCACGGCCGTTGGCGCTTGCCCGCAGCTTGGCGGCGATGTCGCGCCTGGCTGAAATGTCGACGCCCTGAAACGGCTCGTCCAGGATGAACAGTCTTGCCGCCTGCGACATCCAGCGGGCGACCATCACCTTCTGCTGGTTGCCGCCGGAAAGGGCGGACATTTCGTCCTTCTCCGAGCGGCAGACGATGCCCAACTCCCCGATCTGCCGGCGGGCGTTGGCGCGCTCGACGCGGCGCTTGAGTACGCCCAGACGCGACATCCGCCTGTGGAACGGCAGGCTGATATTTTCCTGGATGTTGAAGTCGCCGACGATCCCGTTTTCGCCCCGGTCCTTGGCGACGAGAAATACGCCGGCGGCGATCGCCTCGCCCGTCGACCCCGGAGCATAGGGTTTTCCGTTCAGCGTCATGGTCCCGGACAGCGGCTTGCGGGCGCCAAACAGCGTCTCGGCGAGCGCTGTCTTGCCGACGCCGACGAGGCCGGTGATGGCAACGACTTCGCCGTCGCCGAGCGTCAAAGAGATCGGCCTGGAACCTTCGGCAATGCGCAACCCGTCGATCGTCAGGACAGGCCTAGCCGAATTCCTGGCGACGATCCGGTCGAGGTGGATCTTGCGGCCGAGCATGGCGTTGACCGCGCCTTCATAATCGAGCGGCTTGCTGTCGAAAACGCCTGAGACGACGCCGTCGCGCATCGAGACGATCCGGTCGGCAAGCCGCCTGATGTCGGACATGCGGTGCGAGATGTAGAGGATCGCGACGCCCTGCTCGCGCAGCCTGTCGAGCAGCGCGAAAAGCCGGTCGGCCTCGGCGCTGGACAAGGACGAGGTCGGCTCGTCGAGGATCAGCACTTTCGGCTGATGCGCCATGGCGCGGGCAATCGCCACCATCTGGCGGTCGGCCAGCGAGAGATCGCTGATCCGGGCTTTGAGGTCGATCATCAGCCCCATGCGGTCGGCAACCGCCTTTGCCTCGCGGCGCACCCGGCCCGGGTTGAACAGGGTCGGCGCGCCGCTGCCGCTCAGCCTGTCGAGCGTCAAATTGGTGGCGACGTCGAGATCGGCGACGACACCGTCATTGATGTTCTGATGAACGGTGACGACGCCGGCGCGGATCGCCTCCGCCGGCGTTTTCGGCGCGAAGTCTTGCCGCGCGAAGTTTTGGCCGGCAAGGCTCATCGTGCCGCCGTCCCGCTCGTAAACGCCGCTGATGATCTTGACCAAGGTGGATTTGCCGGCGCCGTTGGCGCCCATCAGCACGGTCACTTCGCCGGCATGCAAATCGAGCGAGACGCCGCCAAGCACCTCGATATGGCCAAAGGACTTCCTCAGGCCGTGCACGCGGAACACGGCATTATTGCCCATTCGTTCCTCCCTGACCATGACGCTAGGGGCTGTTCCGGCAATTGTCAACACGATTGACAATTGCCAGAGAGCTTCCTAGCTTGGACCAACCGCCTTGGCTCCACTATGATGGGAGCACATCAGCGGGAGGGTGAGGATGACTGGGAAATTGCCGTTCGAAGCACTGTCGATCGACACCTTGGCAGCACGCCTCGGCGCCAACGATGCCCTGTGTTCGCATATCGGCAAAGATACAAGCCGCTGGAAGGTCCGCGAGGTCGGCGACGGCAATCTGAACCTGGTCTTCATCGTCGAGGGTGCGCAGGGTGCGGCCGTCGTCAAGCAGGCCCTGCCCTATGTCCGCCTGGTCGGCGACAGCTGGCCGCTGCCGCTGAAACGCTCCTTCTTCGAATATCACGCGCTGACACGGCAGCAAGCGAGAGCGCCAGGCTCGGTGCCGGCGATCCATCACTTCGACGAAGGCCAGGCGCTGATCATCATGGAATATCTGTCGCCGCACATCATCCTGCGGCGCGCGCTGATCGAAGGCCGGCAATTGCCGAACATCGCCAGAGACATCGGCTTGTTCATGGCCCGCACCCTGTTTCGCGGCTCCGACCTGCATATGGCGACCCAGGACCGCAAGGCGGATCTGGCGCTGTTCGCCGACAATGTCGAGCTTTGCGACATCACCGAGAACCTGGTTTTCTCCGACCCCTATTTCGATGCCAAGATGAACCGGCATACGAGCCCGCAGCTCGACCGCATCGTCGCCGAGTTGCGCGCCGACCGCGATCTCAAGGTCGAGGCGCAGCGGCTGAAGCATATCTTCGCGGCCAATGCAGAGACGCTGCTGCACGGCGACCTGCATTCCGGCTCGATCATGGTCACCGACTCAGAAACGCGGATGATCGACCCCGAATTCGCTTTCTACGGACCGATCGCCTTCGATGTCGGCATGCTGCTCGCCAATTTCTGGATGGCGTTCTTCTCGCAGCGTGGCCACGAGCAAAATGGAAAGCGCGACGCCATGCGTGCCTACCTGCTCGACGTCACGGTCGAGACATGGTCGGTGTTCCGCACCGAGTTCTCGCATCTGTGGCGAACCGAACGGACCGGCATGCTCTACCAGAAGAGCCTGTTCGAGGATCAGGGCGACAGGCTTGGCGCCGAACAGGCGCTCGACCATATGCTGCATCAGGTCTGGACCGACATGCTGGGCTTTGCCGGCGTCGAGGTGCACCGGCGCATTCTGGGCCTCGCGCACAACGCCGATTTCGAGACCATTGCCGACGAGGATCTGCGCGCCACATGTGAGGCGAAGGCGCTGAAATTCGGCCGTCACATCGCCGTCAACCGGCGCCAGATTCACAGCATCGACGAGGTCAACAAATTGGCCGCGCTGATCGAACAGGAGAACAGGATTTGAACGTCGGCGACCGCCACTATCGCACCATCTGGCTGAGCGACGACGGGCGCTCGGTGGAGATCATCGATCAGCGCTGGCTGCCGCATGATTTCCGCGTCGAAAAAGTCGGCACCGTTGCCGGAATCGCGACGGCGATCCGCGACATGTGGGTGCGTGGCGCGCCTTTGATCGGCGTCACCGTTGCCTATGGCGTCGCCATGCAGATGGCCGACGACCCTTCGGATGCAGCACTCGACGGCGTTTGGGAGGTCTTGCACGAAACGCGCCCGACCGCGATCAATCTGCGCTGGGCGCTCGATGAGATGCGAAACGTCCTGCGGCCGCTTCCATTTGGACAACGCGCCGAGGCTGCTTACCGGCGCGCCGGCGAAATCGCCGACGAGGATGTCGGCCTCAACCGCGCCATCGGCGCCAACGGGCTTGAAATCATCAAGGAAATGGCGGCGCGCAAGCGGCCGGGCGAGCCGGTCAACATCCTGACCCATTGCAATGCCGGCTGGCTGGCCACCGTCGACTACGGCACCGCCACGGCGCCGATCTATTTGGCAACGGAAGCCGGCATTCCCGTTCACGTCTATGTCGACGAAACGCGCCCGCGCAACCAGGGCGCCCAGCTCACCGCATGGGAGATGGCCGGCCACGGCGTGCCGCATACGCTGATCGTCGACAATGCCGGCGGCCATCTGATGCAGCGCGGCCAGATCGACATGGTCATCGTCGGCACCGACCGCACCACCGCCGACGGCGATGTCTGCAACAAGATCGGCACCTATCTGAAGGCCCTGGCCGCCGCCGACAACGACGTGCCGTTCTATGTCGCGCTGCCCTCGCCAACCATCGACTGGACGGTGGGTGACGGGCTGGCCGAAATCCCGATCGAACAGCGTTCCAGCGACGAGGTCTCACTGGTCTGGGGCAAGACCGCGAGTGGCGAGATTGCGCAGGTCCGCATCTCGCCGGAGACGACGCCCGCGGCAAACCCGGCCTTCGACGTGACGCCGGCGCGGCTGGTCACCGGATTGATTACCGAGCGCGGCGTCGCCAGGGCGTCGCGCGACGGCTTGAAGGCGATGTTTCCCGGACGCTGATGGATCCTGCTCCCACGGATACTGCTGAGACGGTTGGCAGCGGACCCTAAATATCAAGACTGACGGCTCGCCGGACCCCTGAAAAGACCCGGCCTCGCCGGCTTGCCAAATGCGATGTCGATCCACCACATGATCCGACAAGGCCGCCACCAGCTGGCGCAGCCGACGGCGCGGGACTGCGGAATTGGCTCTCGTGAACGCGTTCGTCCCAAACGGGTTGCCAATCCATGGTAGTGTGATTATACCAGTTACTAAGGTGACGATCGGCAGAGCCATCGTTGGAGATCAGGAGCACGGCTGGATGACAACGATTGCGCTGTTTGGTGCCGGCGGCAAAATGGGTTACCGCCTGTCGACCAATTTTCGCGGCTCTCCCTACAGCATACGGCATGTCGAGGTCAGCGACGCCGGCCGCGAGCAGCTGAAGACCGGGCTGGGCATCGACGCGGTCAGCGCCGATGAAGCCCTGGACGGCGCCGAGGTGGTGATCCTGGCGGTTCCCGACACCCATATCGGCAAGGTCGCGGCCAGCATCGAGGGCAAGCTTGCGTCCGGCACAATGGTGGTCGTGCTCGACGCCGCAGCGCCTTTCGCCGGCCATTTGCCGAAGCGGCCGGACCTGACCTATTTCGTCACCCATCCCTGCCATCCGCCGATCTTCAACGACGAGACCGACATGGCGGCCAAGAAGGACTATTTCGGCGGCGTCAAGGCCAAGCAGCATATGGTCAGCGCGCTGATGCAGGGACCGGAGGAGGATTTCGCCAAGGGCGAATCGATCGCCAAGATCATCTGGGCCCCGGTGATGCGGTCGCATCGCGTCACGGTCGACCAGATGGCGCTGCTCGAGCCGGGCCTTTCGGAGACCGTCTGCGCTTCGCTGCTGGTCGTCATGAAGGAAGCGGTCGACGAGGTCGTCGCACGCGGAGTCGACCAGCAGGCCGCGCTCGACTTCCTGCTTGGCCACATGAATGTGCTCGGCGCCGTCATCTTCGGCGAGACCAAGGGCGTGTTCTCCGACGCCTGCAACAAGGCCATCGAGTTCGGCAAGCCGGTGCTGATGCGCGACGACTGGAAGCGGGTCTTCGAGCCGGAAGAGATTGCAGCGAGCATCCAGCGCATCACCTGAGGCGAAAGCCGCCTTTCCTTCTCCCCTCGTGGGCCCGAAGGGCGGGCGAGGCCCGTGACTCGCCCCGGGCGGTGGATTGGCGCGCAGCGCCAGGGACGGAAGAGGGTGCAGGACGGAGTGCCGTCATTGCCAGGCTGAACACCCATCATTCGACCGAGCGGAGCCTGTCCTCGGGCTTGCCGGAGGCAAAGACCCGTGGGCTCGGCCACCTTCCCCCGCAGGCGGAGATACAGGCGCGTCCTATGTCACCGCGGTGACCCTGCCCGCCGCATCGAGGCGACAGCCGACTCGCGCCTGCCGAACCTCGACGCCGCCTTGTCTTGCATAGTGTATGCGCACCTCGATCGGCGCCGTGAGTGCGCCCCGACGTTGCTGCAACGGGCCCGCGCTTACCGCGTGAACAAGCACGGCGCCAAGTGGCGTCGCAGCCGACGCGATCGCCGTGCGGCAGGCGCGCACCACAGCTGGTGGGATACCGGGTTTGGCTTTCAGTGGCGCCATAAATGGATAGCCATAGGTGATCCGCGCCGACGCGGCGCGACCAGTTCCGGAAGGCCTGAGCTTGCGCGGCAGGATGGCGAATTGACTCGCAGCCTTGGCCTTGGTGGTGGCTGGCGTGATGCCGGCATTGCTGCTCGCGGCTTGCCCAGCGCCCAGCGCCGGGTTGCCTGGCTTACCTCCTGGAGCGGTGCCCGATGCGGACGAACGGTCGCCCACCCCGACACCTGTCGACAGGCCGCCGCTTGCGCCGCCGAGGTTGCCGCTGACGCCAAGTCCGGCACCGAGCGATCCCTTGCCCGCGCCGAGCGATCCGCCAAGGCTTGCTCCCCCTACTCCGTCGACGCTCGAGCCGCCCGCCACCGAGGCGCCTTTCGGGCCGGCGCTAAGGCCAGCACCGACCCCGACACCGCCAAGTTTGCCGCCAAGCCCCGCCTCAAGAGCCGAGGCAGGGCAAATTGCGACCGCGACGGTCAATGCGGCTGCGACGTATTTGTTCATCGCCATATTCCTCCTGCGGCATGGATTCGGCCCACCGAAATGCCCTTCACGATCACCCCTCGCTAGGGAGCGCCGAGCTTCGGCGGTCGCGTCGGGAGCAACGCGTCGGGAAGCGCGATGGTCGCCACCAGAACAGGTCGCGATGGTTTTTTGGCCTTCACTTTGTGGTTTTCCCGCAACCCCGATTGACGGGCTGGTCGCGAGCGCACGGACACATCTGCACGCGAAGCTGCGACGGCACGCGCTTTCGGAACGCGGTTGATACGCTCGCTGCGACGCTCATCCCGGGCCTTTTCAACGTCAATCGCCTTTCGAGCGGCGCTGAGCTCGCGGGCCAGGCCGACGGCCTTGTTGCGCTCTTGCTCCAACGCCACGCTCAGATCCATCGAGACGCGGCTCGCTTCCTGCCTTGCCGCGTCGCGTTCCCGCCGGGCGCTGTCGCGATCACGAGCAGCTGAATCTGCCCGTTCGCGCTCTAGTTCGAGTGCGTCGCCAGCTCGCTTCAAAGCCGCCTCGGCCACCTGTCGTTCCCTGATGGCGTCGGTGCGCGCAGCCGCAGCCAGATCCGCGCTTGTCTTAAGCGCGTCGATGGTCTGGCGCGCCGCGGTGAGTTCGCGTTCGAAGCGCTCAGCCTTGTGCCGCTCCTCATCAAGCGCTCGCTGCGCCTCTGCCACAGAGGCCGCCATAGAGTGACGCGCTTCAAGCATGGCGGCCTTCTCGTGATCGGCGAGAGTGGCTTTGGCCTTCAAGCCTTTCACTTGGCTTTGCGCCACTTCCAGATCGAGCGCGAGCTCTCCGGCTTTTCGCCGCTGCTGTTTTAGCGCCTGTCCTTGTTCAGCCATCATGTCGGCTACCGCACGCGCCTGCGCACTGGCATCGCGGGCGCCGCGCTGCATCACGGCCAGTTCGGCTCGCGCCGCCGCCAAATCGCGGCCGTCATGGTCAGCGCGAGCTGGGTCACCGCGAGCCGGCTGCACGCTCTTCCTGAGCGCGTCGACTTCCCTCAGCGCCGCAAAGAGGCTTTGTTCCAGCGTACCGCGGTCAGTCCGCATCGCATCGAGTTCCCGCACCAAGGCGTCAGCCCGTTGACGCGCCGTCGCAAGGTTCTGATTGTGTCGCGCGGCATCGTTGCGAGCAGTCTGGCGAGCCGCAAGTGCTTCCGCGCGCGCTGCCGCAATTTCCATGCGAGCGGCGGACAGCTCATTCAGCAACGCCCCTTGCAGGGCTTGCTGTTGCTCCCCTGCGTGGGAACCGCGCACGCCCGGTTGCGCCTCGGCCTGGCCGTTCTCGGCACTGGCGCGTTGCGAAGCCACCGCCGAAGAGCCGTCGCTGGCTGCGTCCGCCGGCGGTTCGGGCGCTTCTTGTTTGCCCTCCACCGAAGCTGTGAGGTCCGAAGGCGAATTTTGTATCAGTTTGACGGTTATGTCAGCCCGTTCCTGACGGCCGCTCCTGGCTTGCAAGCGATCGGAAATCAGCTTTGCCAGCTCCTCCTCACGCAGACCTGCGGCGGCAATGCTGCCGATCAAGGGAAGGTCAAGCGTGCCAGTCGAGTCGATGGTGAAACTATGGTTGAGCTGCAACGCTTCCAGAACGCCGTCGCGCAAGGCAGTCCACTGCCAAACGTGCAGTTCGATCGTGTCTCGCGGAGCAAGTCTGTCGTCAGCCTTCGGCCGACCGTGTGCCGCAGATCCCAGCAGCAGGATGATACACAACGAAATGAGGCACAGCATGGCGCTGCAGCTCCTGCCGCACATGCCACGCAATGAAGCCGAATTCCGTCGGTGAGCAAAGCTTGGCGCGGGGCTGCAGGATGGCGACCTGAAACTCTGCACAAAAGTCATAGCTGAACCTCACCGGCAACGCGACCCTTGCCGCGAACGGATTTCATAAGGAAAACCGCGCGCAGGCTGGGTCGGGGAGAAATTCCACAACCACAACGCGACACTAGCAAAGCCTGCGCGTACCGCTGAGCACCGAATAAGGCTTAGGAGTGTCTACTCCATACTTAATTATTGCGCCCTCACCCGTGGATCGTACCCCTTAAGGTGGTGGTTCTCCGACCTGGCCAGCTGCAGGCGTGTCGCAGGGCGAAGCGTCGCTCTTGGTGGGATGACTCTCCGGTGGCGCTTTCTGCTCATCAGATACATATCATCTGAATTTGTGGTTGACTCATTATACCAGTTGGCTTAGCTGTTGGAATGGCTTTGGCCAGCCGAGGCCGGGCTGAAAATTGGGCAGGCGGCAGGTGGAGGGGCAGGCTGAGGACGGCACCGAACCGGATGATCCGCCCAGGTGAGCCGGCAAATGACCCGGTCCCGCGACATCGGATGCGATCCGCCTGACAAACTGGAATGCATTTCAGCCTGGGCCGCGGAAGCACAGGCTTTTTCAAATGGGAGGAAACCATGAAACTCACTCGCAGAATGACACTTGCGGCTTTTGCCGGCATGCTGGCGCTGGGCACCGCCGCACCCGCCTATGCGGCGGATCTCATTGCCATCATCACGCCCTCGCACGACAATCCATTCTTCAAGGCGGAAGCCGTCGGCGCGGAAGCCAAGGCCAAGGAACTCGGCTATGAAACGCTGGTTCTGGCCCATGACGACGACGCCAACAAGCAGTCCGAGCTGATCGACACGGCGATCGGCCGCGGCGCCAAGGCGATCATCCTCGACAATGCCGGCGCCGACGCCTCGGTCGCCGCCGTGCAGAAGGCCAAGGACGCGGGCGTTCCGTCGTTCCTGATCGATCGCGAGATCAACGCCACCGGCGTCGCCGTCGCGCAGATCGTCTCCAACAACTACCAGGGCGCCCAGCTCGGCGCGCAGGAGTTCGTCAAGCTGATGGGCGAGAAAGGCAATTACGTCGAGCTGGTCGGCAAGGAATCCGACACCAATGCCGGCATCCGCTCCAAGGGCTATCACGACGTCATCGACGACTATCCGGACCTCAAGATGGTGGCGCAGCAGTCGGCCAACTGGAGCCAGACCGAGGCCTATGCCAAGATGGAATCGATCCTCCAGGCCAACCCGGACATCAAGGGCGTGATCTCCGGCAACGATACGATGGCGATGGGCGCCCATGCCGCCCTTGCCGCCGCCGGCCGCAAGGACGTCATCGTCGTCGGCTTCGACGGATCGAACGACGTGCGCGACTCGATCGCCTCTGGCGGCATCAAGGCCACGGTCCTGCAGCCGGCCTATGCGCAGGCTCAGATGGCAGTCGAGCAGGCCAACGACTTCATCAAGAACAAGAAGTCTCCGGCCGAGGAAAAGCAGCTGATGGACTGCGTCCTGATCAATGGCGACAATGCCGCCAAGCTGGAAACCTTCGCGCTGACCAACTGAGCCGGTGTGACATCAATCGCAAGGGACGAGCTTCCGGCTCGTCCCTTGCTTCCATTTCCCGGGTGCCCTGACCGCCATGCCGAACAAGCCGACATGTTGAAAAAGCTGACTTGGCCGACCGTTGCCGTGATATTTGGCATCAGCCTGACTGCCTGCAAGATCCTGCCGACACCGTCCGCGGAAAATGGCGGCAATGCACCGGCCTTCAATGCGGACAAGATGGTCGGCGATATCTGGGCTGCCAAAATGGTGCCCTATCTCCAGCAGAAGGCCGGATCGTTTCCCGAGGTTCACGCCCTGGCGAAAGCCGATCCTGCCGCTGCCGGCGCCAAATACGGCAATCCGAAGAAGCAGGCGAATTCGCCGTGGACCTTCGCGGTTCGCCTCGAAGGCAAGATTGTTGCGGCGAACACCCAGTCACGCGCCGCAACCATGGACGTCGATGCCGACGGTGACGGCAAGGCGGATGCACGGGTGCAGATCGGACCGGCGATGCGTGGCACCGCGCTGCGCGACAGCCTCGACTTCATCCAGTTCAACGATTTCACCAATCAGATCGACTTCGCCCAGTTCGGCAAGGCGTTCAACATCCATGCCGACAAGGCGGTGCTCTCCAAGCTGCCGCGCGAAGCGCTGGAGGGCCGCAGCGTCAGGGTTGTCGGCGCTTATGTCATGGGCAGCGGCCAGGACCTGCCGCTGGTGACCCCGGCGGAGGCAGAGGTGGGGCCAAAGCCATGACTGCTGCCGGCGATCACGATATCATCCTGAAGCTGGAAGACGTCTCCAAGGTCTATTCGGGCACAGTCGCGGTCAAGCGCGCGAATTTCGAAGTACGCAAGGGCGCGGTCAACGTGCTGGTCGGCGAGAACGGCGCCGGCAAATCGACGCTGATGAAGATCATCGCCGGCGTCGAACAGCCGACGCTCGGGCGCATCCTCCTGGAGGGCGATGAGGTTTCCTTTTCCTCATCCGGCGACGCGGTGAACCGCGGCATCGGCATGGTGTTCCAGGAGCTGAACCTGTTCGGCAACCTGACGGTCGCCGAGAATATTTTCGCCACCCGCGAGATCACCAACCGGTTCCGCAAGATCGACAGCCGGGAACAGGAGCGCCGCGCGGCGGAATTTCTCGAGCGCCTGCAAGCCGGCATCCAGCCGGACATGCTGGTCGAGGATTTGCGCATCGGCCAGCAGCAGCTGGTCGAGATCGCCAAGGCGGTCTCGCTCGATGCGCGCATCCTGATCATGGACGAACCGACCTCGGCGCTGAGTGCGGCGGAAGTCGAGGTCCTGTTCAAGGTGATCGCCGATCTCAAGGCGCGCGGCGTGGCGATCGTCTACATCTCGCACCGCCTCGAGGAGCTGATCCGCATCGGCGACTACATCACCGTGCTGCGCGACGGCCGCATCACCGGTCAGGAGAAGATGAAAAACGTCGACACGCAATGGATCGTGCGGCAGATGATCGGCTCCGACGCCAAGGATTTTGCCAAGGCCGACGGCCATGTTCCGGGCGAAGAGATCTTCCGCGCCGAGGACATCTGCCTGCCGCGCGTGACCGGCGGGCTTGCGGTCGATCACGTCTCGCTGTCGCTGCGTGCCGGCGAGATCCTCGGCATCTACGGCCTGATGGGCGCCGGGCGCAGCGAGCTGTTCGACTGCATCATGGGGCGCCACGGCCATGCGACCGGGGCGATCTTCATTGCCGGCAAGAAGGTCAGAGAACGCGACACCACGCGGCGGATCCGGCGCGGGCTGGCGCTGATCCCCGAGGACCGCCAGCGCGAAGGTCTGGTGTCGATCCTCTCGGTCGCCAGCAATCTGACGCTGGCCAGCCTGTCGCGGTTTGTCCGCCTGTTCCATATCAGCGGCGCCAAGGAGAACCAGGCGGTGACGCAGATGGTGCGGGAACTGGCGATCAAGGTCGCCAATCCGGCACAGGAGGTCTCGTCGCTGTCGGGCGGCAACCAGCAGAAGGTGGTGATCGGCAAGGCGCTGCTCACCGGACCGAAGGTGCTGCTGATGGATGAGCCGAGCCGCGGCATCGATGTCGGCGCCAAGGCCGACGTCTTTCGCACCATGCGCAAACTGTCCCGCGACGGGCTGGGCATTCTGTTCGCCACCTCCGATCTCGACGAGGTGATGGCGCTGTCCGACCGCATCGCGGTGATGAGCAATGGAAAACTGACCGGCATGTTCGATCGCGCCGAGGCGACGGAGGCGGCACTTGTCGCCGCATCGGCGCTTGGCCACGGGCCGGTCCCGCACATGGAGAGCCACGCCCATGACTGACATCCCGGCCAAGGCTTCGGTTGCCTCCGCCTCGAGCGGCTCCGTGCTGCTGACGCTGATGAAGGCGAGGACGTTCATTGCGTTGATCGCCGTCCTGATCTTCTTCTCGATCGCAGCACCGAATTTCCTGTCGGCCGCCAACCTGATCCTGATGTCGAAGCACGTGGCGCTGAACGCCTTCCTCGCCATGGGCATGACCTTCGTCATCATCACCGGCGGCATCGACCTGTCGGTCGGCTCGATCGTCGGCCTGTGCGGCATGGTCGCCGGCTATCTCGTGCTCAACGGCATCGACCTGCAGGTCGGCTACACGATCTATTTCAACGTCTTCGAGATCGCACTGATCACGCTGGCGGTCGGAATTTTGATCGGCGCCGTCAACGGATTGCTGATCACCAGGCTGAATGTCGCGCCGTTCATCGCCACGCTCGGCGTGCTCTATGTTGCACGCGGCCTGGCGCTGCTGTCATCCGATGGCCGCACCTTCCCGAACCTTGTCGGCAAGCCCGATCTGGGTTCGACCGGGTTCGGCTTTCTCGGCGCCGGCCGGCTGCTCGGCCTGCCGGTCTCGATATGGATTCTTGTCGTCGTAGCAGTTGGGGCGGCCTATCTCGCCAAATACACCCCGCTCGGCCGCCACATCTTCGCCGTCGGCGGCAACGAACGGGCGGCGCGGATTTCGGGCGTCCGGGTCAACATGGTGAAGATGTTCGTCTACATGTTCTCCGGGTTCTGCGCGGCGGTCGTCGGGCTGATCATCTCCTCCGAACTGATGGCCTCGCATCCGGCGACCGGCGAAAGCTTCGAGCTCAACGCCATCGCCGCGGCGGTGCTGGGCGGCACCTCGATGTCGGGTGGCCGCGGCACGATCGGCGGCACCATCGTCGGCGCCTTCGTCATCGGCATCCTTTCCGACGGGCTGGTGATGATGGGGGTGAGCTCGTTCTGGCAGATGGTGATCAAGGGCCTGGTCATCATCGTCGCCGTCGTCGTCGACCAGGCGCAGCGCCGGCTGCAGAGCCGGGTGACGCTGATGCAGATGGCAAAGGCGGGCTGACCCGTGGCGGAACTGCGAGGAGCGCTGATCGGCTGCGGCTTCTTCGCCGTCAACCAGATGCATGCCTGGCGCGACATCGAAGGCGCCTCGATCGTCGCCATCTGCGACCGCGACCCGGAACGGCTCAAGGTGGTTGGCGATCAGTTCGGCATCGTGCGGCGCTACGTCGACGCAGCGGCACTTTTTGCCGGCGAAAGCCTGGATTTCGTCGATATCGCCACCACCGCGCCGAGCCATCGTCCGCTCGTCGTGATGGCGGCACAAAACCGCGTTCCGGCGATCTGCCAAAAACCGTTCGCGCCGTCGCTTGCCGATGCCAAGGCTATGGTGAAGGCATGCAGCGATGCCGGCGTGGCGTTGATGGTGCATGAAAATTTTCGTTGGCAGTCGCCGATCCAGGCGGTGCGCGCCGTTCTCGACAGCGGCGACATCGGCACGCCCTTCTTCGGCCGGATCTCGTTCCGCTCGGCCTATGACGTGTTTTCCGGGCAGCCCTATCTGGCGACGGGAAAGCGCTTCATCATCGAAGACCTCGGCATCCACAGTCTCGACATAGCCCGCTTCCTGCTGGGCGACGTTTCGACGATCACGACCCGAACCGCTCGCATCAACCCCAACATTGCCGGCGAGGACGTCGCAACCATGCTGATGGACCACAAGAGCGGCGCAACGTCCGTGGTCGACTGCAGCTATGCGACCAAGCTCGCCATCGAGCCGTTTCCGCAGACGCTGGTCGAGATCGACGGCAGCGACGGCACGATCCGGCTCGAGCAGAATTACCGGCTCACCGTCACCGGCAGGAACGGAACGGCGGTCAGCGACGTCTCGCCGCCGCTGCTGCCCTGGGCATCGCGGCCATGGCACAACATCCAGGAAAGTGTCGTCGCCATTCAAAAGCACTGGGTCGACTGCCTGGCGAACGGGACCGAGCCGGCAACCTCGGGCACCGACAATCTCAGGACCTTGGCGCTGGTCGAGGCCGCCTATGCCGGTGCTGCAAGCGGTGAACCGGTGCAGCTCGACGCTTTGCTGAGATGACCGCGGATGCCTTCCTCCTCCATGGCACACACGCGGTCGAGTCCGAGCCGGTCAGCTTGCGCGCCGGCGCGCTCAGCGCCGACTTCGTCAACGGTAATCTGCGCACCATCCGCCATTGCGGTATCGAGGTGCTGCGCGCCATCGCCTACATCGTCAGGGATCGCGACTGGGGCACCTACGAGCCGGCGCTGACGGATTTGGTGATCGACCAGGGCGCCGACACTTTCATTGTCAGCTATTCGGCAAGCTGTGTCGGACCGGAGCGAAGCCGGCTCGACTTTCGCGCGACGATCAAAGGTTCCGCCGACGGCCAGCTGGTTTTCGACGTGAGCGCGCTTCCCGAAAACGCTTTCGAGACCAATCGCTGCGGCTTCTGCATCCTGCATCCGATCGCCGGCCTGGCCGGCAGCCCGGTCACGGTCGAGCACACCGACGGCAGCGTCGCAACGAAACTTCCTGAGCTGATCGACCCCTGGCAGCCTCTCAAGGATCTGCGGGCGATCACCCATGAGGTCCGGCCCGGCGTCACCGCGGAATGCCGGATGGAAGGCGATGCGTTCGAGATGGAGGACCAGCGCAATTGGTCGGACGCGTCCTACAAGACCTATGTCCGGCCGCTGGCGCTGCCTTGGCCCTATATGCTGCCCGCCGGCCAGACTGTGCGCCAGACGATCAGGCTGCGTGTGACCGGCGAAGGCAGGGTGCCGGCTGCCGCAGCAACAGCCGAGCCGGTCCGAGTCGAACTCGGCGAAACCGGACCGCTGTTGCCGGATATCGGCGTGATCATCTACCCGGACGAGGTCGAGACGGCGCTGGCAAACCTGCCGACACTGTCCGCGCTCGGCCCGCAGCAGCTGATGTTCCATTACGATCCAACGCGGGGCCATGGCCTCGACGCCTTGCAGTCCTTTGCCCGGCTCGCCGCAGCCTACCCGGTCGAGACGACGCTCGAATGCGTCGTTTCCTGCGTTGGCGATCTCGATGCCGAGCTCTCAGGCGTCGCCAGCACGGTGCGTCAGGCCGGACTAGAGCTCTCGGCCATCGCCGTCTCGCCTTCGGTCGACCGGCAGTCGACGCCGCCGGGCAGCGCATGGCCTCAATGTCCGCCGCTTGAAGATGTCTATGCCGCGGCACGCCGCGCCTTTCCCGACATCCGCCTCGGCGGCGGCATGTTCAGCTATTTCACCGAACTCAACCGCAAGCGCGTTCCCGCCGATCTGCTCGATTTCGTCAGCCACTGCACCTGCCCGATCGTGCACGCCGCCGACGATCTCAGCGTCATGCAATCGCTGGAGGCACTGCCTTTCATCACCCAATCGGCGCGGGCGATCTTCGGAGCAAAACCCTACCGGATCGGCCCGTCGACCATCGCCATGCGGCAGAACCCCTATGGCGGCGCGACCAAGGCCAACCCGCACCGTCAGCGCATCGCCATGGCCGACCGGGATCCTCGCCATGCCGGGCTGTTCGCGGCAGCATGGACGATCGGCTATGCCGCGCGGGTCGCGCCGGCCGGGCTGGAGATGCTCACGCTGTCCAGCTTCACTGGACCGTTCGGCGTGCTGGCGGCATCCGGGGAACCCGTCGGCGAAGGTGAACCCCGGCCGATCTTCCAGGCCGTGCAGGGGCTTTGCGAACTGGCCGGCTTCAGGCAGGTAGCGGCGAGGACGAGCGATGAGACGCGGCTGCTCACGCTGGCCGGCCGTTCTGCCGCGGGCCAGACCGTCATGTGGCTGGCGAACCTGACGGCGAGCGAAGTGACGGTTGATATTTCCGGGTTCGAGCGACGCCACCTTGTGATGACGCCTTACGCGATCACCCGGATCGGGTGAATCAGCTGCCGGAATTCATCATCCGGAATTCATCACATAGAGCGCGCGCGAGCGCTCGAGGTGCTTGATCATCGCCTTCTCGGCGCCGTCCGCATCCTTCTGCTCGATGCGGCCGATAATCTCTTCGTGCTCGGTCAGCGTAAAATTTTCCTTGCCGGTCCAGATCAGCATCTCGGTGTGATACTCCTTCAGCCAGCCAAGCATCGCTTCGCTGACCGCGACATAGATCGGGTTGCCGGATATCGCCGCGATCTGGGTATGAAACTTCATATCGGCGGATATGAAGGCTTCGGAATCGCCGCGAAAGCTCCGCTGTTCGGCAACGGTTGCCCGCAACCGCTGCACGTCCTCGGCGGTGGCCTTTTCGGCGGCTTCCCTGACCATGCCGCGTTCGAAGAAGATGCGCGCATTCTTGAGGTGCTCCAGCGTGTCCTTCGACGACGACAGGATGATCTTGGCGGCGCCGTCGACCTGCTTGAAGATCGACTTGGCGGTCAGCTGAAGCACCTTCGCCCGCTCGCCATGCGAGATCGCGACAAGGCCCATATTGCTCAACGCCTGCATCGCCTCGCGGATCGCCGGCCTGCCGACCGCGAAGCGCTCCATCAGCTCGCGCTCCGACGGCATGTCGTCGCCCGGCTGCAATTCGCCGCTGGTGATCAAGCGCTTCAGTCGCAAAAACACTTCGTCGGAAAGTTTGCGCCGGACGATCGGCTCCGAACGGTTCATCGTCGCGAATCACTCCCTTGACCGGTTCTGTTTAGCATCGTCATCACGAATCTCGGAATGCTCGGCCGAGCAGGATATCGCTTGCAATACTTATGTACTCATTATACCAGATTTCGAGGATCAGGGAACTTTTTTCGGACTATGATCACCCTCACCTATCGCATCGAAACCCCAGGCAGCATCGACGCGCTGGCGGCCAAGATCGCCAGCGACCAGTCGACCGGAACCTTCGTCGCGCTGGCCGGCGAGACCGAGGAGCTCAAGGCCCGGGTGGCGGCGCGCGTACTGGCGATACGGCCTCTTCCGGACGCCGAACGCCCGTCCCTTCCGGAAGCCGGCGTCGGGCCCTTCAAGCGCGCGGATGTCGACATCGCATTTCCGTTTGATGCCATCGGCACCGATCTTTCGGCATTGATGACCATCGCCATTGGCGGCGCCTTCTCGATCAAGGGCCTGTCCGGCATCCGCATCGTCGACATGAAGCTGCCTGTGGAATACCGGGGCGCGCACCCGGGTCCGCAATTCGGTGTCGCCGGCAGCCGCCGGCTGACCGGCGTCAGGGATCGCCCGATCATCGGAACGATCGTCAAGCCGGCGCTTGGGCTGCGCCCGCACGAGACGGCCGAAATGGTCGGTGAGCTGATCGACGCCGGCGTCGATTTCATCAAGGACGACGAGAAGCTGATGAGCCCGGCCTATTCGCCGCTATCGGAACGGGTGAAAGCGATCATGCCGCTCGTCCTCGACCATGAGCAGAAGACCGGCAAAAAGGTGATGTATGCCTTTGGCATCTCGCATGCCGACCCGGACGAGATGATGCGCAACCATGATCTGGTGGCGAAGGCCGGCGGCAATTGCGCCGTGGTCAACATCAATTCCGTCGGCTTCGGCGGCATGGCTTACCTGAGAAAGCGCTCCAGCCTGGTGCTCCATGCGCACCGCAACGGCTGGGACATCCTGACCCGCCACCCCGGCCTCGGCATGGATTTCAAGGTCTGGCAGCAGTTCTGGCGGCTTCTCGGCGTCGACCAGTTCCAGATCAACGGCATCGCCTCGAAATACTGGGAGCCGGACTGGTCCTTCATCAGTTCCTTCGAGGCGGTGACCACGCCGATCTTTTCGCCGGAGGATTGCGCGCTGCCGGTCGCCGGCTCCGGCCAATGGGGTGGACAAGCCCCCGAAACCTACCGGCGAACCGGCCGAACGGTCGATCTTCTCTATCTCTGCGGCGGCGGCATCGTCAGCCATCCTGACGGACCGGGCGCCGGCGTACGCGCCGTGCAGCAAGCCTGGCAGGCGGCGGTCGATGGCATACCGTTGGCGGACTTCGCCCTGAGCCACCCGGAACTGGCGCGGTCGATCGAGAAATTCGGCGACGGCAAAGCGGCCTGACGCCATGCAGAACCTGCTTCTGAGCTATTATGGCGACGACCTCACCGGCTCGACCGACGTCATGGAAGCGCTCGAGCTCGGCGGCGTGCCGACCGTGCTGTTCATGCGCCAGCCGGACGAGGCCATGCTTTCGCAGTTCAGGCATTGCCGTGCCATCGGCCTGGCCGGCACCAGCCGAAGCGAGACGCCGCAGTGGATGGACACGCACCTCAAGCGCGCCTTCGCCTGGCTGAAGACCCTGAACGCCGAGATCTGCCACTACAAGGTCTGCTCGACCTTCGATTCCAGCCCGGCGATCGGCAGCATCGGCCGGGCTATCGAGATCGGCCGCTCGGTTTTTAGCCAGGACAGCGTGCCGCTGGTGGTCGGCGCGCCGCAGCTCAAGCGCTATACCGCCTTCGGCCATCTGTTTGCGGCCTACCGCGAAAAATATTTCCGTATCGATCGCCACCCGGTGATGAGCCGACATCCGACCACACCGATGGATGAATCCGACCTGCTGATTCATCTGTCGCGACAGACGGATCTCACCCCGGGACTGGTCGATCTGGCGACGCTGCAGTCAGCGTCCCGATCGGAAGCGTTCGATCGCCTGACCGAAGATGGCAGCGACATCGTGCTTTTGGATGTCGACAGCCTGGAAACTCAGGCGCTTGCCGGCAAGGAGATATGGCGCGTTCGCCGGCCGGGCGGCACTTTCGTCGTCGGCTCTTCGGGCATCGAATATGCGCTGCTGGCCGAATGGGCCGCCAACCGGACCGTCCGTGCTGAGCCCAGCTTTTCGCCGCCGGGTGCGGCCGACCGGATCGCAGTGGTCTCGGGCAGCTGCTCGCCGACGACGGAACGACAGATCCGGCATTCTTTGACGGACGGTTTCGACGGGGTCGAGGTCGACCCTGTCGAACTGGTTTCCGAAGCCTCCAGGGATGCGATTGCGCGCGCGGCAGCAAGCGGGCGTGGCAGCCTGGAAGCCGGTCGCAGCGTCGTCCTCTACACCGCCCTCGGCCCCACAGCCGACCGGGGCGCCGAAATCGACCGGCAGGAAGGCGCCCGCCACAAGCTTGGCCGCGGCCTCGGCGAACTTCTTCGCGAGCTTACGATCGAGCAGAAATTGCAGCGCGTGGTCATTGCCGGCGGCGATACGTCGAGCCATGCGCTCGGCCAGATGGGCGTCGATGCGCTGACGGTCAGGTTGCCGCTGCCCGCGTCGCCGGGCTCTCCGCTTTGCGTCGCCCACTCGCGCGTCAAGGCAATCGACGGACTGGAGATTGCCCTCAAGGGCGGGCAAGTCGGAACCGATCGCTATTTCTGCGCCATCCGCGATGGGCTCGGCGGCTGAAGGCGCGCTGGATTTGCCTGATCTCACGACTTCTTGAACACGGCGCGGTTACCAACACACGATACCTGCCCCACATAAGGCGCCGTACGCGCAGCGGCGGGGCGGCGTAAACGCTCAAGCGGGGCTGGATCACGGCTCCGCGAATGAACCAGCGGGATGCCGCGATGTCATTCAGACCATTGCTTGGTGACGGACGGGTTCGGAGCCAGGAGGAGAAGTCGGAGCCCCTGCAAACCGCGTCATGGGCCAGCTCCTCGATTGTTTTCGACAACCGGCGGTGGGCGTGCCGCGAGGCGGAGCTGCGCTGGACAGCCCCTCATCATCTGATCGTGCTGACTGAAGAAGGCGGAACCTCGCATACATCTATCCGGCACGAGGCAAGATCGCTGTACGACGGAATGGACCGTCCCGGAGCCCTCACCTTCGTCCCCGCAGGCGCCGAGCGGCACGGCTTCTATCGCGATGTAGACCTCTCCTACTCAGCCCTGTGGATCGATCCCGATATCAGCCTTCCCGGCTGCGAACGCCTGAGAGACCTGCCGATCCTGGTGAACAGGAAAGACGTGGTGATCGCCACGCTGCTGAGTTCGCTTCGCGACGAGATGGCACTCGGCCACAAGCCGGACACCGCCTATATCGAGCATCTGGTCGCCCTGGTCAGCCTCCGCGTGGCCAGCCTGAACCGGGAGCAACACCCGCCTGTACGTCACGGCTGTCTCAGCCGTCGCGCGCTTGGTCGAGTTCGGGCTTATATCGATGCGCATATGAATGCCGACGTTTCGCTAAGCGAGTTGGCAGCCGTCGCGGGCATGGCCGTCGACAGTTTTGCGCGCCGATTCAAGGCGACGACCGGGCTTGCACCCTATGCCTATGTGATCGAGGAACGCGTCCGGCGAGCCGAGATACTGCTGCGCGAAACGGGTTTGTCGATCGGCAGCATTGCCTTTCGGCTCGGCTTTTCAAGCCAGAGCCACTTCACCACGACATTCCGGCGTCTCAGGGGCGTGACGCCTCGGGCCTATCGGGTGAATTCTTCTCCGGAATCCTGATATTGCCGCCGGTTTCCTGAAAGAAAACCGCCGCGCGCCTCCCCACCTCCAAGGTCGATGAGTGACAGAACTGCGACTGGGAGATCATGTATGGCCAAAACAGACACAAGGAGCGGGCCGACTCGTCGAACGGTTCTGGAGGGCGGGGTGGCGACCGGCGTGCTCCTGGCTACCGGTATACCGGTATACGCGGAGCCGGCCGGCGCCGTTGCGGCGGCCGCATCGCCGACGCCGGCGCCGACGATGCCGATATCGCTGCGGATCAACGCGAAGGATTTTGCCGTCGAGCTCGACCCGCGGACGACGCTGCTCGACGCGCTGCGCAACCATCTCGGCCTCACCGGCTCGAAGAAGGGCTGCGACCACGGCCAGTGCGGCGCATGCACGGTGCTGGTTGATGGGCGCCGGATCAATTCCTGCCTGACGCTTGCCGCAATGCATGAAGGCGACGAGATCACCACGGTCGAGGGCCTGGCCGAGGGCGACCGGCTGCATCCGGTGCAGGCCGCCTTCGTTGCCCGCGACGGCTTCCAGTGCGGCTACTGCACGCCGGGCCAGATCTGCTCGGCGGTCGCGATGCTAGGCGAGGCCAGGGCCGGCTGGCCGAGCCATGCGAGCGCCGACGTGGCAGCGGTTTCCGTCGCCCTCACCGATGCCGAGATCCGCGAGCGGATGAGCGGCAACATCTGCCGTTGTGCCGCTTATCCGAACATTGTCGCTGCAATCCGCGACGCGGCAGAGGGGGCGTGAGCAATGCAGTCCTTCACTTATGAACGTGCGGCAAGTGCCGAGCAGGCAGCCGCCGCGGTCGCGGCCCGGCCGGACGCCAAGTTCATCAGCGGCGGCACCAACCTGCTCGACCTGATGAAGCTCGAGATCGAGCGCCCTGCGCATCTCGTCGACATCAGCCGGCTGCCGCTCGATCGGATCGAGGAGACGGCGGCAGGCGGGCTTCGGGTCGGCGCCCAGGTCCGCAACAGCGATCTTGCCGCCGATCCGCGGGTGAGATCGCGCTATCCGATGCTCACGCAAGCGCTGCTGGCGGGAGCTTCCGGCCAGATACGCAACAAGGCCTCGACCAGCGGCAATCTCCTGCAGCGCACGCGCTGCCCCTATTTCTACGACCGCAGCATGCCTTGCAACAAGCGCGAGCCGGGTTCGGGCTGCGCGGCGCTGCAGGGTTTCAATCGCATGCACGCCGTGCTCGGCGCCAGCCAAGCCTGCATCGCGGTCCATCCCTCCGACATGGCGGTCGCCATGGCCGGGCTCGACGCCACGATCGAGACCATATCGCCCGGCGGCGGGACCCGCACGATCCCGATCGGCGATCTCCATCGATTGCCCGAGGCGACGCCACATGTGGAAACCGTGCTCGACCACGGCGAGATGATCGCCGCCGTCACCCTGCCGCCGCCACCGCCCGGCCGGCAGGTTTACCGCAAGGTGCGCGACCGTGCCTCCTACGCCTTCGCGCTGGTATCGGTGGCGGCAGTCGTCGAGAAAAGCGGCGATCGTATCCAAAGCGCTCGGATCGCCATGGGCGGCGTGGCCGCCAAGCCCTGGCGCGCGACGGAGGCAGAGCGCACCCTCGCTGGAGCGGCGGCGTCCGACGGCGCCTTTACCGACGCGGCCGAAGCCGCGCTCGCCGGAGCCGTCGGATATGGCGGCAATGATTTCAAGATCCCGCTGGCGAAACGGACGATGCGGCACACGCTCGCTGCTGCCGCCGAGAGTGCATGAGGTGACATGATGACAGAGACGAAGACCTCAAACCGTCCTCGCGAAACACGCAGCGGCATCATCGGGCGTCCATTCGATCGCATCGATGGTCCGCTCAAAGTGAGAGGCGATGCCACCTACGCCTACGAGAATACGCTGGAGGGTACAGCCTTTGGCTATATTCTCGGCGCTGCCGTCGCCAAGGGGCGCATTGCCGAGATCGACACGGCCGAAGCCGAACGGGCGCCGGCAGTGCTGCTCATCATGACGCACCGGAATGCGCCGGCCCAGCCGGATTTCGGCCCGGCGGTCACGCCGACGGTGCCGGAGGTCTTCACGCGCGCCCGGCCCGCGCTCAACAGCGAGCGGGTGCGCTATTACGACGAGCCCGTCGCGCTGGTCGTTGCGGAGACGTTCGAGGCGGCACGTGCTGCCGCCGGCCTCATCAAAGTGCGCTACGACGAGGAGCCGGGCCTCTACGATCTGTCGGGACATGTGGCCGACGCCTACGCACCAAAGCGGACCAATGCCGGCTTCGAGACCGACAGCGTCATCGGCGACTTCGAGAGCGCCTTTGCCGCGGCTCCGGTCAAGCTCGATGCCACTTACCGGACGCCCTTCGAACATCACAATCCGATGGAGCCCCATGCGACGCTCGCCGCCTGGTCAGGCAACGAGCTGACGATCCATACATCGGCGCAGACCCTGGCGAATTTCCGGGCGGGGGTCGCCAGCACGCTTCGCATCCCGCCCGAGCGCGTGCGCATCGTGAGCCCGTTCATCGGCGGCGGCTTCGGCTCAAAGCTGATCGCCCATGCCGATACGATCCTGGCCGCGCTTGCAGCGCAGGTCCTGCAGCGTCCCGTCAAGATCGCGCTGACGCGACAACAGATGTTCGCCAATGCCGGTCATCGCGCAGAGATGATCCAACAGGTGCGTCTCAGCGCGGACACTGACGGGCGGCTCACCGGGATCGCGCACGACGTCTGGTCGGCAACGTCCAGCTTCGAGGAGTACTGCGAGCAAACGGCAGTTTTTGCCCGCTCGCTCTATGCGGCGCCGAACCGTGTCACTCGGCATCGCCTGGTTCCGCTGGATATCAACCGCGGCGAATGGATGCGCTCGCCCGGCGAAGCGCCCGGCATGCTGGCCTTCGAATGCGCCATGGATGAACTCGCCGAGCGGCTCGGACTGGACCCGATCGAGCTCAGGATCCGCAATGAACCGGCACGGGATCCCGAGCGCGGCGTGCCGTTCTCCACCCGCAATCTCGTCGCCTGCATGGAGGAAGGCGCCCGCCGTTTCGGTTGGGAACGGAGAAACCCGACACCGGGCCGCGCCCGAGAGGGCCGCAAGCTCATCGGCTACGGCATGGCGGCGGCGATCCGTCCGAACTACATCGGCGCGGCGACGGCGCGGGTTGCGATCGACGGCGACGGTCGGGTGACGGCGCGGCTCGACATGACCGATATCGGGACCGGCACTTATACGATCCTGACCCAGATCGCCGCGGACAGCCTCGGCGTGCCGATCTCGTCCATCAAAGTGGAGCTTGGCGACAGCCGCTTCCCGCGTACCGCCGGCTCCGGCGGGTCCTGGGGTGCGGCAAGCGCAGGGTCGGCGCTGCACAACGCCTGCAACGCCCTTAGGGAACGGATATTGGAGGCGGCGCAGTCGAGCGAAGCCTCACCGTTGCGCGGCGCCAATGCCGCCGAGGCGAGCTTTGCTGACGGCGAGATCAGCGTCGGCCAGCGGTCGGCAAGCCTGGCCGACCTCGTCCGACGGATCGCTCCCGACGGGTTCGAGGCCGAGGGTTCCGTGGCCGCCGGCGCTGCCACCCCGTCATACAAGGCTTACTCGCAGCATTCCTATGGCGCGCATTTCGCCGAGGTCGCTGTCGATTGCGATACCGGTGAGATCCGCATGCGCCGGATGCTGGCGGTGATGGGCGCCGGCCGTATCCTCAACCCCAAGACCGCGCGCTCGCAAATCATCGGCGGCATGACCTGGGGGATCGGTGCGGCGCTGATGGAGCAGACGGTGCTCGACCGGCGCTACGGCCACTTCGTCAATCACGATCTTGCCGAGTATCACGTCCCGATCAACGGCGACGTCCCCGAGATGGAGGTCGTCTTCCTCGAGGAACATGACGACAAGGCCAATCCATTCGGCGCGAAGGGGATCGGCGAGCTCGGCGTCTGCGGTGCGGGGGCAGCTGTCGCCAACGCCATCTACAACGCGACCGGCGTGCGGGTGCGTGACTTTCCCATCACCTTGGACAAGGTGCTGCCTGCCTTGCCGGTGATCGCCATTTGACGCGGCAAGTCTTGTTCGAGCATTTCAAGCTCACGGACAAAGCGGCTGCCAATCCCTGCGTGCAGGTACTGGCCGCGCCGGAACATATTGCCGCGTGAAATCTCCCTCCCCGGGTGGAAATTCCAGTAACACGCTGTACTATCTGCGAAATTACCGAAATCGGGAGGCTGCCGGTGCAGACCAAGAAGATCATCAACGACGGCAACCGCACTGTCGACGAGATGCTGGAGGGCATTCTGGCCGCGCATCCCCGCCATCTCAAAAGCGCGGAGGGCAGCCCACGCTCGATTATCGCCATCGATGGGCCTCGCCAGGGCAAGGTCGGCCTCGTCATCGGCGGCGGCTCCGGCCACGAGCCGACCTTCCTCGGTTTCGTAGGCAAGGGGCTGGCCGACGCGGCGGCGATCGGCAATGTCTTTGCCTCGCCGCCTCCGGACCCGATCCTTGAATGCGCCAAGGCGGCCAGCGGCGGCGCCGGCGTGCTGTTCATGTATGGCAACTATGCCGGCGACGTGATGAACTTCGACATGGCCGCAGAGATGGCGGCGATGGATGACATCGAAGTGCGCACCGTGCTGACCACCGATGATGTGGCATCGGCGCCGCGAGACCAGAGGCAAAAGCGCCGTGGTGTCGCCGGCAATTTCTTCATCTTCAAGGCCGCCGGTGCCGCCTGCGACCGGATGCTGTCTTTCGACGAATGCGAGCGCATTGCCAGGAAGGCCAACGATCACACCTTCACCATGGGGGTCGCTCTTTCGCCCTGTTCGCTGCCGCAGACCCGCCGGCCGAATTTCGAGATCGGACCGGATGAGATGGAGATCGGCATGGGCATCCATGGCGAGCCGGGCATTGCCCGCGGAAAATTGAAAACCGCCGACGAGATCACCGACGAGATGCTGGACAAGATCCTCGACGAGATGGCGCCGGCACGCGGCGACAAGGTCGCCGTGCTCGTCAATTCGCTCGGCTCGACGCCGCTGATGGAGCTCTACATCGTGAACCGGCGCGTCAAGCAGCGGCTCGATGACATCGGCGTGGCAGTTCACGCGACCTGGGTCGGCAACTATTGCACCTCGCTCGAAATGGCCGGCGCCTCGGTGACGCTGATGCATCTCGACGCCGAATTGCAGACGATGCTCGACCATCCTTGCGACTGCGCCATGTTCCGCGCCGGCTGAAAGGGTGCATCCATGACATCCATCGATGCAGCCGATCTGAAAAGAATGTTCGATGCGATCGCGGTGGCGATCGAAGCCGACAAGGACAGGCTCTGTCAGCTCGACGGGGTCATCGGCGACGCCGATCATGGCATCGCCATGGCGCTCGGCTTTGGAGCGGTGCGCGATGCGCTGGCGCCGCTGGAGCTCACGGCAACCGAGCCGACTGTTCTCCTCAACACTGCGGCGAAGTCGTTCCTCAACGCCGTCGGCGCCTCGTCGGGCCCGCTCTACGCGACGGCCTTCATGCGTGGTGCGGCTGCCGTCAAGGGCAAGTCGACCTTGGCGGGCGCCGATGTCGTCGCCCTGTTCCAGGCGATGGCGCAAGGCATCCAGGACCGCGGCAAGGCGGAGATCGGCGAGAAGACGATGGTCGACGCCTGGCTGCCGGCGGCGCAAGCCGCGGCCGCTGCCCATGCCGCCGGCAAGACCCTGTCCGAAAGCCTGGCAGCCGCCCTCGAAGCAGCCGAACGGGGCGCCGAGGCGACCAAGGATATGATCGCCGCGAAGGGCCGCTCGTCGCGGCTCGGCGAGCGGTCGCTCGGACACATCGACCCCGGCGCGGCGTCGGCGGTCACCGTTATCGGCGCGATGCGAAAAAGCCTGGCTTAAGCGCATCGCATCAATGCGACGCGCTTAAGCTCCTGTTTTATACATGTCGTTATCCCAAAACCGCTGCGCACCCTCGGTTCACGCCCGAGGGCATGCTTTTGGGCGACATGCATTAGCCCAGCTTCGCCGCGTCGAGCCTGTCGATCGCCTGGACATTGCCGGCCGATGGCCCGTTTTCGTCGAACTCCGATGCGAGCCAGGCATCGACGATCGACTTGGCCAGTTCCGGGCCGATGACGCGGGCGCCCATGGTGATGATCTGGGCATTGTTGGATTTCGCCGCGCGCTCCGCCGAATAGGTGTCATGGGTGAGTGCGGCGCGAATGCCGGGCACCTTGTTGGCCGAGATGGAAACGCCGATGCCGGTGCCGCAAAACAAGATGCCGCGATCGTTTTCGCCGTCGAGGATGGTCTGGGCGAGCTTCTGCGACAGATCGGCATAGTAGCCGGCCTGGCTGACGTCGCTGACGGAGAGGCCGGGCTTGGTGGCCAGGTGAGCGGCAATGACGTCGAGCAGCGGCTTGCCGGCGCTGTCGGCCCCAATGGCTATTTTCATTTTTTCTGTCCTTTCCTGTTCGATTGCTCTGGAGCCTGTTCCATCCCGATGGCATCGGGATGGGCTCTAAACTTTTGTTGGGCATGATCTTTCCGAAAACCGGATTCCACTTTTCGAGATCATGCCCTAGATCACCGCCGAGGCGCGTTCGAGGATGTCGATATAGCCTTCCGCCTGCCAGGCGGAGCGGCCGATGAACAGCCCGTCGATATGAGGCTGGCCGATCAGCTCGGCGGCATTTTGCGGATTGACGCTGCCGCCATAAAGCACCGGCGGCATGGCCGGCAGAAGATCGCCGGCGATCTTCTTGATCAGCGCCTGCTGCCTGTCGGCGTAGTCGGCACTTGCCGGAATGCCCTTGTCGCCAATCGCCCAGACCGGTTCGTAAGCAAACAGGATCGTCGCCGCCTTGGCCTGGCCTTCGAGGTATTGCAGCGCGCCGTGCACCTGCAAGGCCAGCACCGCATCGGCCTGGCCGCTGTTGCGTTGCGCCAATGTCTCGCCGACGCAAATGAGCGGCACCAACCCGTGCTTCACCGCCGCTGCGGTCTTGAGACCAACCGTATTGTCGGTCTCGCCGAAATGCTCGCGCCGTTCGCTATGGCCGAGCTCGACGAGATCGAGCCCGCAGTCCGTCAGCATCACCGGCGAGATCTCGCCGGTCCAGGCGCCGGCGTCGGCCCAGTGCATGTTCTGGGCACCGACCTTGATCCGCCTCGATGCCAGCGCTTTCTTGACCTCGCGGACCGCCGTGAAGGGCGGGATGACGAAGGGCTGGATACGGTCGTCGAAACCGGGGACGAACCCCGCCAGCGCCCTGGCAAAGTCAGTCGCTTCTGCAAGCGTCTTGTTCATTTTCCAGCTTGTGCCGACCCAGTAAGCCACGCGTCCTCCTTCTAGAGCCTGTTCCATCCCGCGAGGCGGGATGGGGCTCTATCTTCTTCTTTGACCATGATCTTTTCCGAAAACCGGTTCCCACTTTTGGGGATCATGGTTCTATCTTCGTCTTTGACCATGATCTTTTCCGAAAACCGGTTCCCACTTTTCGGGATCATGGTCTAGTCCTTCTCGACCAGTGTTAGCGAAACGCCGGCGCCATCCAGCGCCTCGCGCATCTGGAGTCCCAGTTCTCGACCGGTGAAGACGGCGTCGAACGCCTTGAGATCGGTCAGGAAATGCAGGGCCGTGCGGCCGAACTTGCCGTGATCGACCAGCAGATATTTGCGGGCGGCCGCGGCCATCATCAACCGCTTGGTATGGACCACTTCCTGGTCCTGGTGGAAGGCGGAAACGCCGTGGATGGCGGACGACGACAGGAAGGCGACATCGGCGCGCAACGATCTCAGCGTGTCCTCGGCAAGCAGGCCGAAGAAACCGTGGAATTTCTTGCTGTACTGGCCGCCGAGCGCGATCAGGGTGATACCGGCAACGCCGGCCAGATCCTGTATCACGGCCAGATTGTTGGAGATCACGGTCAGCGGGCGCAGATCCGCAAGGTGGCGCGCAATGCCGCCCGCCGTCGAGCCGTCGTCGATGATCACCGTTTGGCCCGGTTCGATGACAGCCACGGCGGCAACCGCCAGGCGCTGCTTCTCCTCGGCGGCCTGCTTCTGACGGTAGCGGAAATCACTCTCGAAAAGGCCGCTCGGCTGAATCGAGGCGCCGCCGCGTATCTTGCGCAGGAAGCCGCTTTCCTCAAGCTCGTCGAGGTCGCGATGGACGGTCATCTTCGACACGCCGAAGCGCGAGGCAAGGTCATCGACACTGGCCGTGCCGGTGTCCATCAGAAAATCCATGATGCCTTGCCGCCGGCCGTCGCTCTTCATCGTCCAGCCTGTTTCCTTTAATTCGCGTCGCCGCGTCCGCCGTGGCAGAAACGACTGATAGAAGCTATTCTAACAGATAAAATCGCATGCTTGCCAAATTTTTTGTGATGGTGTTATGTTTCCTTGGGATATTCCTTGCTTCTGATCGCTGCCTTGTAACAAGAATTGCTCTCGGCGGCATGGCCAGAGGTTGCGGTTCTCCGGAAATCCGGCCAGAAGCATCAATGGGCTGAATGACGACCGGACAGCTCGCAAACCATAGGCTTGAAACCAAATACGGGAGACCATTGGGTGGCTCGCATCACATTGAGACAATTGCTCGACCATGCCGCCGAACACGGCTATGGCGTGCCTGCCTTCAACATGAACAATATGGAACAGGGCCTTGCCATCATGGAGGCGGCCGAGGAGACCAAATCGCCTGTCATCCTGCAGGCGAGCCGCGGCGCCCGCGCCTATGCCAACGACGTCGTGCTGGCCAAGCTGATCGACGCGCTGGTCGAGATCCATCCCGATATCCCTGTCTGCATGCATCTCGACCATGGCAACAACGAAGCCACCTGCGTGACCGCGATTCAGCACGGCTTCACCTCGGTGATGATGGACGGATCGCTGAAGGAGGACGGCAAGACGCCGGCCGACTACGACCATAATTCCGGCATCACGCGGCGCGTCGTCGACATGGCGCATTGGGGCGGCGTGTCGGTGGAAGGCGAGATCGGCGTTCTCGGATCCCTGGAGATGGGCGGCGGCGAACAGGAAGACGGCCACGGCGTCGAGGGCACCGTCAGCCATGACCAGTTGCTGACCGATCCGGAGCAGGCGGTGCAATTCGTCAAGGACACGCATGTCGATGCGCTGGCCGTCGCCATGGGCACCAGCCACGGCGCCTACAAGTTCTCGCGCAAGCCGGACGGCGCGGTGCTGGCCATGAACGTGATCGAGGAGATCCACCGCCGCCTGCCGAACATGCACCTGGTCATGCACGGCTCATCCTCGGTGCCGGAAGAGCTGCAGGAGATCATCAACAAATATGGCGGCCAGATGAAGCCGACATGGGGTGTGCCGGTCGAGGAGATCCAGCGCGGCATCAAGCACGGCGTGCGCAAGATCAACATCGACACCGACAACCGCATGGCGCTGACCGGCGCGATCCGCAAGGTGCTGACCGAGAACCCGAGCGAGTTCGATCCGCGCAAATATCTGACGCCGGCAATGGCCGCGATGAGGAAGCTGTGCAAGGAGCGCTTCGAGCAGTTCGGCACCGCCGGCAACGCCCCCAGGATCAAGCCGCTGCCGGTCTCGGAAATGGCCAAGCGCTACAAGTCGGGCAGTCTCGACCCGAAATTCGGCTGAGTGAAGCTCCCCCTCATCCGGCCGCGGAGCCTGTCCTCGGGCGTGCCGGAGGCAAGACCCGTGGGCGGCCACCTTCTCCCCGCTGGGGAGAAGAGGCTGGCGGCAACGCTGGCGATCTCCTCTCCCCTCCGGGAGAGGTTGTAGAACCCTTTGGCGCCGTCCAGGCACAGAATTCGAAAGAGTTTTTCTTCGGATGCTTTGTCGTCGGACATGAGAAGCCCCTCAGGCCTGCCTATTTTTGTAGCAGACAAAGAAGAGGGAAAGTAGCGGATTGTGATATTATCCACGGTATAAGTGTAAGGCCCAATTGAACTCCAAGGTGCCGCAAGGTTTCCTTGTCCCGTAGGTGCTGCACTGTCCCTACCAACCGGCTTCACCCACTGTGTAGCCGGTCTTTTCAACCTTCAGGGCTGAGTCAGCGAGCTCCTGCACTCGCTTTCACAGTCGCTCGCGCGTCGCGGTTGAACTTGATGAAGCCCGAACCGACATATTTGCCGGTTTGCGCATTCAGAACAAAACTCAAAATTGAGAGTGTTGGCGGGTTTCTCCCGGCGGCACGCGCAAGCCTATTTAGCTTTGCGACCAGTCTTTTCCATTACAAAGGCGTCGACTTCCGCAGCGGTCATCGTCGCCTTTGACCAATTCTGGTTTAGGGCATCTTCTCGGCCCAAGGGCTGATGGGAATCCCAGAATGAGCCGAATATGTTCTTAGAGCCGCCTTGCTCATAGGTAATTCGGAAACAGGGCTGGTAACCCCTGCCGGTAACGCCGAGCTGGACCTCGGCGTTGCCGTGCTGAGCCACGCAGACGGACAGCTTCTGTCGCACGCCCCCGACATAAACTAGAGGTTCCTTGAGGAGGTCCCAGATCGAGGCAATTGTGGATTCCTTGGCGATTCTATCGGTCATTGTTTTTCCTCCCTGCAATCAGGCCACGGTGTCGAGATACGGGATAAACATCTTCTCGCGGTGCTTACCGCCAGCAGCTAACCAATCCTTCTTTCGATTTTTCACGGCCGTCTGCGTAATTGACATGCGGCGGCCTGCCGAATTGTAGCCGGCATCGTTGTCGAGGAGGCGAAACAGGATCTCCTTCCCCTCGGGAGTGAGGTTCACACCGACCTTGTTACGAGCGTCCCGGCAATCGTCGTCAGACGGAACCTTATATTGAACTGAGCCGGGTGCGTGCGCGGGAGCGGGATCCAGCCGCTCAAGTAGCGCATTTATGAGACGATCGATGTAAGCGTGACCTTCTAGCCTGGCTGCTTCCACGGCGGTGGCGACCTCGGGGGCTACTGACATGCGAAAACTCCGTTTCCTGTGCCTTTGAGAGACTTTCTCTCGAAGTGCACCGCCAACTAATGCCACGTTGCTACACTAAATGCAAGTACCACCTACACATAGATTTAGACGGGTGTAAAAAGACCCACCTGAAGCGGGTCTGTGGAGCTTGGGCGTGGGGAGGAACGGTCACGGGGCACATCGCTAATCTGTTTCCGTTGTTGGCAGGTGAGCTGGTCAGCCGTCGGCGCCTTTTCCATGAAGACCGTTGCGCCGTAGACCTAATCCGCGCCCAGACAGGAAGAAAATGGCGTGAGAGGAACTCCAAAACAACGCCACCCCGGTAAGAAGACCGGTAAGAGGGTGGCAAAGCATTTCGTTATTCGGCAGCGGCGAGCTGCTCTTCTTCGATCCTTCGGATGAGCCTGGTTCCAAGGGTAGTCGGCGCCCTGCCCTGCGTTGGTTATAGACCGACAGACTTGTGTACTTCGCGTACCTCGGCGGGGACTCAATCTCGATATTGCTGGCTTTGAGTGGATCAGATCGTTAGCCTCGCATAAGTTGTGCTGTTGTAGGGGTGAAGGTTGGACCAAGATGTTCTGACGACACTGTCGTTCGAGGACTTCCGGAAGGTCATCGCGTCTAATCCCAAAACGCTCGATGTGCATCTCGATCTGGTTGAGCGCAACCTCGAGGTGGAGGGCTGCGAGGTCCGCATCGACTGCCATTGCCTAAAGGTCGATGCGAACGGAAAGGTCAGCCTAAAGCGGCTTGCCGAGTTCATGCGGACAGTGATCGTCGACTATGCGATACCGCACGAGGTCCGCCAGCGGGCTAAGGAAAGGGACGATCGGGAGAAGACTACCGCGGCGACGCTCGCGCTCTACTTCCGCGCGCTCGGCACGTTCACCGATCTTACGACCACCGGCGAGGGAGGGGAGCTCCTACTCTACCTGCTCGCCGAGCGGTTTCTCGGTCTGCCACAGATCTTGTGCAAGATGGACCTGAAGACGAGCGGGCAGGTGCACTATCATGGGACGGACGGCGTCTACGCCAGCGTTGACGAAGAAGGCGTGCTCAATCTTTATTGGGGCGAGTCGAAGATCCACGCCGACGCCGCCCACGCGATTCGCGAGTGTTTGAAGTCGCTGCGCCCGTTCCTGGTCGAGGAGGAACATGAAAGCTCGAAGCGCGAGCGCGACCTGGTGCTGCTGAGTGAGAGGGCCGATCTGGGTAACTCCGACCTGAACCTCGCTCTTCGCCGCTATTTCGACAATTCCGACCCGCTGGTCACGCGGAAGAAGTACTGCGCGGTGGCGCTGGTTGGCTTTAATGGGGACGGCTACCCCGCACCTGGCGGGAAGTGTAGCGCGAACGACGTCATCGACGCCTCTCGCGAGGCGCTCACGAAGTGGGTGACGAACGTCAGCAACCGGATAGTCCTCGAAAAGCTGGAGGAGTGCAGGATCGAGTTCCTGTGCCTACCGTTGCCATCCGCCGACGATTTTCGCGCCGCCATTCTCGAAGCGCTGGGACTTGAGAAGTGAACGCGGAGGAGCTGATCGAATGGCTGCTCATCGAGGGCATCGCGGCAGAGTTGGCGGTTCTCGTCCGCATCAATGCCCTTCAGGACCTTGGGAATGTCGAGCCGGCGGCTCAGCTGGGGCAGGCGCTGGCAGGAATGGATTGGAACCGGCTGCTTTTCGCAGGGAGCATTCTCGCGCGTTCTGAGGCGCGGCGTCCCCGGGAGGCGGCGCTTCTGATCGCCACGACGGCGATAACGTGCGCCGAACGGGGTCCGCTGAGGGACGCCGCCGCCCTGCTCTTTGAGCAGTTGTCAAACCGTCTCGCGGTAACGCTAGCTCAGCGGAAGGAGGAGCTGGGATACGACCTTGACGGCCGCCTCGGCGTCGGCGCGCGTTTAGAGCTCGCGCGCAACCGGTTGAGGAACTCCGTCGTTCTCGAAGCGAACGGCGGACTTATGGAGGTCAACGCCTTCCAGCGCGCGTTCTGGATAGGCGCGCAGGATGCGGAGGGCTGGCTCTCTGCATCAGCGCCTACAGCGTCCGGAAAGACGTTCCTCGTGCTTCAGTGGGTGCTCGACCAAGTGCGGTCCGAACGCGCACGTATGGTCGTCTATCTCGCCCCAACGAGGGCTCTCGTCAGCGAGACTGAGACCAATCTTAAAAAGCTCTTGTCGCAGGCGAAGATCGACCCGGACAGCATCCGCGTCAGCTCGCTGCCGCTGTCGGACGAGTATATTGAGATGATCAAGGGCGGACCTCCGCTGATCGTGGTTTTCACGCAGGAGCGCCTACACCTCTTCGCGAATGCGTTGGGTGACAAGATGGGCATCGATCTCCTAGTGGTCGACGAGGCGCACAAGATCGGCGACACGAAGCGCGGCGTGATCCTGCAAGACGCAATCGAGCGTGTCACGCGGGCCAGCCCGGCTGTGCGGGCGGTGTTTATCAGCCCGGCCACACAGAACCCCGAGGCCTTGCTCGACGACGCACCGCCTGACTCCGAGCGCACCATCATCGACAGCGATGCGCCGACGGTCCTCCAAAACGTGGTCTTCGCCCAGCAGGTCAGGAAGAAGACGACGAAGTATCAGCTATCGGTGCGAACCGGCGACGAGGTCGAGGAGATCGGCATACTCAACCTTCCGCACCGTCCGACGGGCCTACAGAAGAGGGTCGCCTTCATCGCGGAGGCGCTAACCGGCGACCGCTCCGGCACGCTTGTCTACGCCAACGGACCAGATGAGGCGGAGAAGATCGCTTTTCTGCTCAATCAGGACGCGCAGCGCGACCAGATCGACCCGGAGTTGGCTGCGCTTGCCGATCTCTCCCGCAAGGGCGTGCATCCCGGTTATCTGCTAGCGCCGCTGGTCGAACGCGGCGTGGCATTCCACTACGGCAACATGCCGTCACTGCTCCGGTCCGAGATTGAGCGGCTATTCAAGACGGGAAAAATCCGCTTCCTCGTGTGCACGTCCACGTTGATTGAGGGCGTGAACCTGTCCTGCCGGATGATCGTGTTGCGCGGTCCGCGCAAAGGGCGAACGCAACACATGCTCGCGCACGACTTCTGGAACTTGGCGGGTCGCGCTGGGCGCTGGGGCGACGAGTTCCAAGGGACGATTGTCTGCATCGATCCTTACAGCGAGGAAGCTTGGCCGAATGGCGTCCCGAAGCGCGCGCGCTACAAGATCAAACGTGAGACCGACGCGGTGCTCGATGCGCCGGAGCAAATGATCGGGTTCATATCGTCACGCAACGGGATGGCGATGGACGAGGTCGGCAGGAACACGCAGCTTGAGCAAGTCTCCTCATACCTAGTCGCGACCTTCCTGCGCAGCGGCTCGATCGAAGGTGCTGCGTTCACCAAGCGACACGATCCGCGTGTCGTGAAGCGGATCGACGAGGCCCTGGCCCGACTCTGCGTGTTCAACCGCATCCCGCCGGCCGTGGTCGCGCGCCACCCCGGCGTCAATGCAATCGGGATGCAGTCGCTACTCGAGTTTTTCGAGGCGTACGAAGGCGCGGTCGAGGATCTGCTCCCGGCCACCACAGAGGACGATGAGGCGCTGCAGTCAATGATGTTGATCATGAGCTTGATCAACGACCATCTTTTCCCAGCCTTTAAGCCTGACACCCTGCTCTACGGACATGCGATAACGGTCCAGCGATGGCTGAGCGGCTGGTCGCTTGCCCGTATGATCGAGATGCGGATCAGAGGGATCAGGTCCAAGGGCGAGACGCCCGACGTCTCCAAGATTTGCCGTCAGACTATGGAGATGGTGGAGCAGACCGCGCGGTTCTCGGCGCCGAAGTATCTGGCGGCCTACGTGGACGTCCTGCAGGTACATCTCGCGGGCATCGACCGGCCCGACCTGCTCCGCGACGAGTTCGACATCGGTCTCGCGCTAGAGTTTGGCATCTCGACAAGGACGCTGCTCTCGCTAATGGAGTTAGGCCTATCGCGAATGAGTGCGGTCGCGGCTTACGAGATTATAGCTAAGGATGATCTCGATCAGGAGGCGTGCCGGGAGTGGATGCGAATGAACGGCGACGCGCTGGTTGGAACGGGATTACCGATCATCATCCTACGAGAGCTTCGCGAAAAGCTGGTGGACGATACGTCGAGTGCGGAAGGGGGGGACGGATCGGTCGCCTGATTGTTTGGACGAAGCCTTATGGCGAACGCTCGAATGGGGAGTGACAGCTTCCCGGAAACCGGTCAACCTACAGAAGGTCTTGGATGAGGCGCAAAGCTGCTATAGCGCCAAGGTCTCATTCGGGTTACGACGTTCCCTGACCCGAGGTCGGATTGCCCCGAATTGCCGTTCGCAATTCGGTTGGGAATCCGGGTGGGGGGATTCGTCCAAATGCCCCGCCGGTTCTACTCGTTTCGCGGCAAAATCGCCGCCCTGCCGGTCTCGATGAACGGCGCCCAGTAGTCGACCGACTCGCGGATCATGGCGACGACCTGGTGGTCGACCGGCTCGCGTTCGCGAAACGACAGTTCGAGGCAGATCTCGTTGTCGACGCCGCCGCCGCGCCGAACCGTCTGCAAAAGCTTTTCCGGCGTGATGCGGCCGTCCTTGTTGTAGGCGGCGATGAACGGCCAATGGCCGCCCTTGTTCATCGACGACTGCTTGACGTGGATGATCGGCGATACCGTGGGAAAAGCTTCGGCCCAGGCATAGGGGTCGATGTCGGCCGGGTCGCTCGAGGTGACGTCGCCATGGTCGATATCGACCATCATCTTCAACGGGATGGCCATGCCGGCTGCTTCGATCTCGTTGTGCAGGGCTCGGCAGCTGTCGATCGTGTGGCCGAATTCGCGGCCGACAGACATCGGCTCCCAGAACAGATAGGTCAAACCGGCCGCCCTGGCGTGCTCGGCGACCTCGCGCCAGCATTCCAGCGCGATCTCGAAAAGCCGCGCGCGACGCTCCGGATCGTCAAAATCCCTATGCGTGAAGATCGCGAACTGCGTGCCCATGCCGCTGGCGCCGAGCTCGGCCGAAATGTCGGCAAAGGTCTTGAACCAATCGACGTAGTAGCGGCGCACGTCGGCGTCGGGATGGCCAAAATGGTTGAGCCGCCCATAAGGGCCAGTCATGCCCGACGTCACGCGCACGCCGGTCCGGTCGAGCGCCGTGCGGAACAGGCGAACGAATTTCGAGATCGTCGCCGCCGGCCAGCCGGGATTGACGAATTCATGCGTGAGCTGCACGTCCCGGATGCCGATGTCGTAGGCGATCGCGTCGATCAGATCGTCCGGTTCGGCAAAACGGTTGACCAGCGGATTGGTGTTGAGGGAAAGCGTAAAAGTCATCAGCCTGCCCTCACCAGTCGGCCAACGCACCAGTCCTCGAAGGCGGCTCTTTCCGCGGCGGACAGATGCAGGCCGTGCTTGGTGCGCCGTTCGAGAATATCAGCAGCGGTCAGCGCCCATTCATGCTCGAACAAATAACTCGCCTCGCGTTCGAAAAAATCCTTGCCGAAGCACCGCCCCAGTTCGGTGAGCGACCTGGACGCACCGACCAGAACGCGCGTCCTGGTGCCGTAGAGCCGGCCATAGTGCTTGACCAGCGAAGCCGGCATCCAGGGATATTCGCGGCCGAGATCGCCGAGAAACTGCTCGAAATCGGCGTTGGCGATATCGCCGCCCGGCAGGTAGCCTTTCGACGTCCATGGCTTGCCCATTTTCGGAAAGAACGGGGCGATCCGGTCCAGCGCATGCTCGGCCAGCTTGCGGAAGGTGGTGATCTTGCCGCCGAAGACGGAGAGCAGCGGCGCCTGCCCGACTGAGGCGTCGAGTTCGAAAATATAGTCGCGCGTCACCGCGCTCGGATTGTCGGCGTTGTCGTCATAGAGCGGCCTGACGCCCGAGAATGAGTAGATGACATCATCGCGGGCAAGTTCGCGCTTGAAGTAGCGGTTGACCACCTTGATCAGGTAGTCGACCTCGCTGGCATCCGCCGCTACGTCTTCCGGCCGCCCATCATAGGGAATATCGGTGGTGCCGATCAGGGCCAGATCGTTCTGGTAGGGGTTGATGAAGATCACGCGCTTGTCGCTGTTCTGCACCAGATAGGCCTGCCGCCCTTCCCAGAATTTCGGCACGACGATGTGGCTGCCCTTGACCAGCCGGACATTCCGCTTGGAGTTCTGGCCGGCCACGCGGTTGATAATGTCGTTGACCCAGGGACCGGCGGCGTTGATCAGCGCACGCGCCCGAACCGTGGTCCTGACGCCGGTTCGGCTGTCGCGCATCTCGACCGACCACAGGCCGTTTTCACGGCGGGCGGCGGTGCAGGCGGTCCGGGTGAATATCCTGGCTCCCCGTTCCGCAGCGTCGAGCGCATTGATGACGACGAGACGGGCGTCGTCGACCCAGCAATCGGAATATTCGAAACCACGCTTGAACGCATCCTTGATCGGCGCGCCTTCGGGCGCGGTGCGCAGGTTGAGCGTGCGGGTGCCCGGCAGCCGCTTGCGGCCGCCGAGATGATCGTAGAGGAACAGGCCGAGCCGGACCAGCCAGGCCGGCCGGTCGTCCGGGCTGTGCGGCAGCACGAAGCGCATCGGCCAGATGATGTGCGGCGCCGATTCAAGCAGCACTTCGCGTTCGATCAGCGCCTCGCGCACCAGCCGGAATTCGTAATATTCGAGATAGCGCAGGCCGCCATGGACGAGCTTTCCCGATCGCGAACTCGTGCCTTCGGCAAGATCGTCTTTTTCGCACAGGATGACGGAAAGCCCGCGGCCGACTGCGTCGCGCGCGATGCCGGCGCCATTGACGCCACCGCCGATGACGAACAGATCGACGATTTCAGTGGCGCCGCTCATCTCGCCGGATCCTCTATGCCTGGATTGCGTTTCATGGCTGCCGCGGCCTTCAGCACGGGTTGACCGGCGGGAGCCCGACGATGAAGCGGCGCACCTCTTCGGCCGCCTGCTCGGCCGCATAGGTCACCGTGCGCACCGACGCGCCGGCGATATGCGGCGTCAAGGTGACATTCGAAAGCTGCAGCAGCGGCCAGTCGGCAGGCACCGGCTCGACCGCAAAGGTCTCCAGCATGGCGCTGCCGATATGGCCAGAGACCAGCGCATCGTAGAGCGCGTCGTAGTCGACCAGCGGCCCGCGCGCGGTGTTGACGAAAATCACCCCCGGCTTCATCCGGGCGATGGTATCCTTGTTGATCAGGCCGCGGGTTTCCTCGGTCACCCGGGGATGAAGCGTGACCACATTGGAGCGGGACAGGAGATCGTCCAGTGCGACCAGTTCGACGCCGGCGTTGCGGTCTTCGGCGCTCAATTGCACATACGGATCGGTGACCAGGATGCGGCAGCCGAAGGCGCGCAGCAGGCGGACAACCTTGGTGCCGATATTGCCATAGCCGATGACGCCGACAGTCATTTCGTTGAGCTCGCGGCCGGTGCGGTCGGCGCGGTAGAGATCGCCGCGCCATTCCCCCTTGCGCAATGCTTCGTGCCCGACCCGGATCAGCCGCGTCTCGGCAAGGATCGCACCGATGGTGAATTCGGCCACAGCACTTGCATTGCGGCCGGGCACATTGACGACGGTGATGCCGTGGGCCTTGGCGGCAACCATGTCGATGTTGATCGGGCCGCCGCGCGAGACCGCAACCAGCTTCAGCGCAGGCAGACGCTGCATCATGGTCTCGGACAGCGGCGCAAGCTGGGTGACGAATATCTCGGCGTCGCCAATGAAATCGACCACCTCGTCCGGATCGCCAAAATACTCCTTCACCTTGTCGAGGCCGAGCGCCGCATTGCCGAATTCCATCGGCTCGTCGGGCCAGGCCGCCTCAAGGGTGCGAATGTCGAGATTGTCGCCGCAGGCCTTCTCGATTTTCTCGCGAAAGACCTCGGGAAGCATGAAGCGGTCGCCAATGATTGCAATCTTCTTACGCATGCTCGACTTCTCAGTTTGCCCTGGATGCGGCCATCGACCGCCAGACCGGCCGCAGCGCCTCATGCGCCAATGTGTAGGACGGAACCGCCCGCTCATAGATCGCTGCAAGTTTTCGGTCGCTCGGTTCCGCCGCGCCCAGCAGCGGCGTGACCCATTCGCCGACGCATTCGTCCATCGAACTGTATTGGCCGACGCAGACCGCAGCGATCATCGCGGCGCCAGCCGCTCCGGCTTCCTCGCGTTGGCTGGTGCGAATGTCGGCGCCGACGACAGCGCCGAGGATCTTGCGCAGAGCCGGGCTTCTGGCGGCGCCGCCGGTCAGCCGGATTTCGCTCGGCAGCGGCCCCATGGCGGCGTAGCAATCGCGCGACGCGAATGCCAGCCCCTCAAAAACAGCGCGGACCATATCGGCATAACCGTGCCGCGACGAAATGCCGACGAAACCGGCCCTGGCATTGGCATCGACGAACGGCCCGCGCTCGCCGGCCTCCGACACATAGGGCTGATAGAGCAGCGAGGCCGGCTCCGATGACGATATCCATTCGTCGACCAGCGCGATCATCTCGCCATTGCTGCGGGTGATGCCTTGCGAGGCGAGAATACCGGAGGCGAGGCTAAGGATCCAATCGATGTTGAGCGTCGCAGCCATGTTCGACTGCATCTGCGCAAAGACGCCGGGCGCCGGCATCGTCATCGTGTAGCCGGTCCTGGCCTCGTTGAGCAGCACCTCGTCCGGCGTCTGAGCAAGCCGCATATGCATGCCGGTGGAGCCGATGATCGAGCAGCCAGGCTTGCGCTCGCGGTCGAGCAGGCCGGCGCCGAGCGCGGTGCAGGCGACGTCGACATAGGCCAGCACCACCGGCGTACCGGAAAGCAGCCCGGTCGCTTCGGCAGCCGCCGCCGACAGGCCGGCGCTATGCCTGGTGCCGTCGACGATCGGCGGCAGCAGATGCCTGAGGTCTGCGACGCCGAGCACCTCAAGCACCTCGTCGCAATAGACGCGGGTGCGGAAGTCGCCAAAGGTGAAGGTGCCCTCCGAAGGATCGGTGGCGCGTTCGCCGGTCAGGTTGAAATAGAGCCAGTCCTTGCAATGGAACGCTGTCGCGGCGCCGGCAAGCCTGTCAGGCGCGTTGCGCTTCATGAAGGCAAGCTGCGGCCCCTGCTGGCAGGCGGCGAGCCCGCTGCCGGTCTTTTCGAAACGAAGCCGGTCATCGGGGCGCGCGCGGATCTCCTCGACGATGGCGGCAGCGCGCGCGTCGAGCCACAGCCAGCCCTTGGCGACCGGCTCACCGTCCTTGTCGATCAGCCAGGTGCCGTCGCCCTGCCCGGTCACCGCGATCGCAATGATGCGGCTGGCGAGGTCCGGCACCTTGTCGGCAAGCTGTCGCAATGTGGTCGCCGTATCGGTCCAGGTGCGTGCCAGATCCTGCTCGGCGCCGCCGCCCGGCAAGGTCTCGTACCGGTTCGGTACCGCCGCGGCCGCGAGCTGCCGGCCCGCCGTGTCGAAGGCGACGGATTTGATGACAGACGTGCCGGCGTCGATGCCGATCAGCACATCCCGCATCAGGCAAGCTCCATGCCGTGCGAAATGGCCATGCCGCTGGACTGATCGAAGACGTGCAGATTTTTCGGATCGATGCTGATGTTGATCGGCGCGCCAAGCTCCAGCCGGGTCCGGTCATGTTCGACTAGGACCAGCGAGCCGCCGGCGAAATCCGCCGCGATATGGGTCTGGTCGCCGAGCCATTGGTTGGCCGAAACCGTCGCCGGCACGCCGTCCTTCGAGCGGCGAACCGCATAGGGCCTGACACCGATGACGACCCGCTGCCGTTTGAGCAATTCGTCGCGAACCGAGCCGCTGAACGCGTCCTTGTCATAGTCGAGTGAAAGCCCGTCGGGCAGCCGCAGATTGATCTTGTCGGCGGCCGTGCCGACATAGGCCTCGAAGACATTCATCGGCGGCTCGCCGACGAACGTGCCGGTGAACAGGTTGGCCGGCCGCTGCTTGAGCATATTGGGCGTATCGAACTGCTGCAGCACGCCGCCTTCCATCACCGCGATCCGGTCGGCCAATGCATTGGCCTCGGTCTGGTCGTGAGTGACTAGGATCGCGGTCAAGCCGCGCTCCTTGATGAAGTGCTTGATGCGGCCGCGCAGCACCGCGCGAAGCTGCGGCTCGAGCTGGCCCATCGGTTCGTCCAGCAGATGCAGGTCGGCCTCGCGGATCAGTGCCCGGCCGAGGCTGGCGCGCTGCTGCTGGCCGCCGGAGATGGAACTCGGATAGCGCTCAAGAATGTCCTCGATCTCGAGCAGCTTGGCGATGCTGGCAACTTTCGCGTCGACCTGACTTTTCGGCAGCCTGGCCGCCTTCAGCGCAAACGCCATGTTCTCGCGCACGGTCAGCGGCGGATACAGCGAATAGCCCTCGAACGCCATCGCCACATTGCGCTTGACCGGCGGCAGCGTGTGCACCTTGCGGCCGGCAACCGAAATGCTGCCGCGCGAGACCTCTTCGAAGCCGGCGATCATGCGCAATGTCGAAGTCTTGCCGCAGCCGGACGAGCCGAGCAGTGCGACGATCTCGCCCTTGTCGATTTCCATCGTCAGATTCTGAACGGCGTGCACACCTCGGTCGATCGGGCCGTAGAATTTGTCGACGCCGGAAATGGTGAGTGCGCTCTGGCTCATGCCGCTTCTCCGCTGCGCAAATTGACGACGTTTTTCGAGCCGATACGGTCGCCACTGGCACGATCGAACAGCAGGGCGCTTTTGCCGTCGACGGCGATATGGGCCCTGCCCTCGGTTTGACCCGCTGTTCCGGCCGGCCGGGAGACCAGGATTTCGCGACCGCGCACGGTGCGCACCAGCGTGACGATCTTTTCGTTGAGCGGCGTCTCCGCCTCGACGGTCACCGGAATGGCCGCGGGTGTTCCTTCGTCGACGAAGCGCAGCGCTTCGGGCCGCAAGCCGATCACGCAATCGCGGCCGACCGTCGCGTCATAGGCGCCGGTCAGATGGACCTGGACATTCGACAGACCGACATAAATGCCCTTGGCATCGCGCGACGGCTTGACGTCGAGCAGGTTGATTGTCGGATCGCCGAACAGCCGCGCGATCTCGATGTTGGCCGGCTCGCGATAGATCTGCTCGGGCGTGCCGAGCTGCTTGATGACACCTTGCGACATCACCGCGATGCGGTCGCCGAGCGCCATGGCCTCCTTGTAGTCCTGGGTGACGTAGACGACGGTCGCGCCACGGTCGGCCAGCAGCCTCGGCAGTTCGAGCCGCATCTCGAAGCGCAGTTTGGCATCGACGTTGCGCAGCGGGTCGTCGAGCAGCAGCACCGGCGGCGAGCCGACCAGAGCGCGGGCGAGAGCGGTGCGCTGCTTCTGGCCGTTGGACAGCGCCCGTGGCTTATGGCTGAGCACGTGGCCGATCTTCAGCAGCTTGGCGACGCTCTCGACGCCCGCCTTCATCGCGCTTTGGGACGATCGCTTGGCCTGAAGCGGCGTGGCGATGTTGTCGAAGGCGGTCATGTGCGGAAACAGCGCGAAATTCTGGAATGCCATGCCGACGCCGCGGAACTCGGCGTCAAGATCGGTCATGTCCTCGCCGCCGATGAAGATCTTTCCCTCATCAGGGTCGATGACGCCGGCGACGAGCCGCAGCAGCACCGTCTTGCCGGCGCCGGACGGTCCGAACAGGACCAGGGTTTCGCCGTCGGCGACGCTCAGCGACAGATTGTCGAGCACAGTCTGGCTCTTGTAGCGCTTGACGACATTTCGCAATTCGAGGCTGGCCATCGGAGCTATCCTTTCACCGCGCCGAGCGACAGGCCTTCGACGAGATAGCGCTGCGCGTAAAGGGCGAGCGCCAGCGTCGGGGTGATCGACAGCACGATCGCTGCCGAGATCTGGCCATACTGGATGCCGGAGGAGGTGATGAAGGCCAGCGCGCCGACCGTCACCGGCTGCTTGTCGGCCGAAGCGAGCACGAGCGCGAAGATGAAATTGTTCCAGGCGAAGATGAAGGCGAGCAGGCCGGCAGCCGCGATGCCGGGGCCGGCGAGCGGCAGCGCGATCTTGCGGAAGGTGGCGAACCAAGAATGGCCGGCGATGCGATAGGCGTATTCGATATCGGCCGGGATGTCCTCGAAATAGCCGCGCACGATCCACAGGATCAGCGGCAGGCAGATCAGCTGATACACCCAGATCAGCCCGATATAGGTGTTGGCCAGTCCAAGCTTCTGGAAATAGAGGGTCAGCGGCAGCAGCACCAGCAGCGCCGGCGCGAACCGGAACGACAGCAGCGTGAAGGCGATGTCCTCCGAGCCGCGGAATTTGTGCCGGGCAAAGGCGTAGGCGGCGGGGACGCCGAGCAGCAGCGCGACGGCGACCGAGGTGACCGACAGGAACACCGAATTCCACAGGTTGCGCATGAAGGCGATGTCGAGCGTGCCGGCCGCCGTGGTCAGCTTTCCGGTGATCAGCGCGGTGTAGTTGGCCAGCGTCGGCTTGAAGACGAGCTGCGGCGGAATCCGCAGGATGGTCTCGTTGGTCTGGAACGACATCATGAGGATCCAGACGATCGGGAACATGAAGAAGACCACGACCAGCGTCAGCGCTATGCCGCGCAGGATGCGTTCGAGAAGCGAGGTGTGTTCCATCCCGGCCTCCTATGCCTGGCCGCGGGCGCGTTCGCGCAGCCGCAGCCAGTTCTTGATGAAGATGTTGGAGAGGAAATAGGTGATCGCCCACAGGATGATCATCAGTGCCGCCGAGCGGCCGACATTGGTCGACTGGAAGAAGTTGAGGTAGGCCTCGACCTGGAAAACGGTCAGCGTGTCGCCCGGACCGCCCTGGGTCATGGCGTAGATGATGTCGAACTGCTGGATGGAATCCAGCAGGCGAAACAGCGTCGCCGTGAGGATGTAGGGCGTCAGCATCGGCAAGGTGATGCGGAAGAACACGAAACTCCGCGGCACGCCGTCAAGTGCCGCCGCCTCGAAGGGCTGCGTCGGCAGGCTGCGCAGGCCGGCAAGCAGCAGGATCATGATGAAGGGCGTGTAGACCCAGATATCGACAAGCACCACCGTGAAAAGCGCGGTCGACGGCGACGAGGCCCAGCGGAAATCCTGCAATCCGATCAGGCTGGCGAGATAGCTCAGCACGCCAAAGCCGGGATTGGTCATCAGCTTCCACATCAGCGCGGCAAGCGCCGGCGCCGTCATCAGCGGCATCAACAGCATGATCGAGATGAAGTTGTTCAGCGTCGAGCGCTTCTGCAGCAGCATGGCGATGCCGAGACCGAGAAGCAGTTCGAGCAGCACGGTGATGCCGGCATAGAGCAGCGATATCTCCAGCGTGTTCCAGAACCTCGGGTCGGTGAAAAACGAGATGTAATTGTCGCCCCAGTTGAACTGCCGCGCCCAGGGCTGGCTCAGCCGGTAGCGCTGGAACGAGTAGACGACCGACGTGAAGAACGGGATCAGGATGCCGATGCAGACGAGCAAGGCTGGCAGGCTGAGCACATAGGGCAGCACTTTCTTGCTGATCCTGAAGCCGGAAGGCCTGTTTCTTTGCATTGTCGCCGTAGTCATCGTGGCTCACCCGTCATCTCTGTTGCTTCGCCCTGCCGGCCGCCCAGGGAGCTAGGCGGCCGGTTGGGCGAGTGGCGGCACCGCCGTTGTTTGAGCATCGGATTTCCCAAAACCGGTTTTCCACTTTTGGGTTCGATGCTCCAGGCGCCGCTTCGCAGTGGAATGACCGGCTGGCCCGCAGCAGCGGGCCGGCCGGCCGCCAGGACTCAGCCGAGCCCGGCTTCCTTGAGCTGGCCGTCGACGCTGGTGGCCAGCATGTCGAGGCCCTCGTCGATCGGCACTTCCTTGGCCACCATCTTCTGCAGCGTCGCCGCCCATTCGGTGGTGAGATCGAAGAACAGCGGCTGCGGGGTGAACTTGATGCTGGCGCCGGGCGCCGAGACATCGAACATCTCGACATAGCCCGGATAGCTCTTGTTCAGCTTCTCGCGGAACATCTGGTCGTTCCAGACCGACTGACGGACCGGATTGACGAAGTCCATCTCGGTCGCACCGAACAGTGCATGCTCGGGCCCTGATGCCCATTGCATGAAGTACCAGGTGGCGTCCTTGTCCTTGGAGAAGTTGGACATCGACAGCGACCAGATCCAGATGTTGGGCGTCGGAGCCTTGGCGGCGGGATTGGCCTTGAAGGCGGAGAAGGCGAGCTTGCCTGCCATCTTGTTGTCGCCGCCATTCATGAAGTAGCCGAGGATGTCGGCGTCGAAGATCATCGCCGAGGCGCCGGCGCCAAGGTCGGTGCCGACCTGATACCAGGTGTAGGTCGACCAGTCCTTGGGGCCGCTCTCCTGGATCATCTGGACCCATTGCTTGTGGAAGGCCTTGGATTCGGCGGTGTTCATCGCGGCCGACAATTTGCCATCAGCCGAGACGTTCAGGTCCTTCTGGTCAAAGTTGGCATAGGCCGACAGGAAGCCGGGATGGATCGTCGCCCAGGAGCGTGAACCGCGCACGCCGATGCCGTAGACGCCACTACCAACATCCTTGGTGAGCTTGGCCGCCGTAGCGACCATCTCGTCCATATTGCCGGGAACGCTGACCCCGACCTTGTCGAACATGCCCTTGTTGTAGGTGATGTTGTTCTGTTCGAAGCCCCACGGAATGCACCACTGCTTGGCATCGTCGGAACCGAGCACGCCGCCGGGCTGGCCGTTCCAGGCGCAGGACTTCCTGACGCCGGGCAGGAAGTCGTCCCAGGCATAGTTCACGTTGGTCTTGGTCGGATCCTTGATCCACTCGTTGAGGTCGGTGATCCAGCCGGCCGGGCCGTAGGTCCAGGTCATGTAGGCGCCGGTCATGAAGGCATCGTATTCAGGCGAGCTGGCCGACAGCGCAGCGGTGACCTTGTCGAAATAAACGTCTTCCGGAAACACGTCGTAGATCACTTCCATGCCGGTCAACTTCTTGAAGTTTTCGAGGTTGGCAATCATCGCATCGGCATAAGGGTGCTTGTTGAGCAAGAGCTTGATGGTCTTGCCTTTGTGCGCCTGCCAGTCGAAATCCGCCGCCAGCGCACGGGTCTGCCCCAGATTGAGCAGCGTTCCGGCCGTGCCGGCGGCAAGGCCCATCGCGCCAAGGCCCTTGATCAGCCCACGACGATCGACTTGTCCGCGCAGGAACGCGTCGATCAGGTCTTTTTCTTTCTCATGCATTTGTCTTCTCCTCCACAGGGTAGTTTCAATCGAATGGCTGCCGGCTACCCGACCGGCGTCTGCTCCACGAGTTTTCGCGCCGTCCGCTCATCGGTGACCAGGCCCTTGAGATAGCGGCCCTCCAACACCGATTTGATGGCACGAACCTTCACCTTGCCGCCGGCAACGGCGACAATCCTGCGATTGCTGATGTCTTCGCGCGCCAGCGCCAGCGCCCGGTTGGAAAGCGTCGTCTCGACCGCTTTTCCAGCGTCATCGAAGAAATGGCCGAGCAGTTCGCCGACACCGCCGTTGCGGCGGATCTCCTCCATTTCGCCCTTCTCGATCATGCCGGTGGCGACCAGCGACGCCTCGCGCTCGGCGGTGCCGATGCCGGCGATGAGCAGGTCGGCGGCCTTGCCGAGATCAAAAACCTCGCTGATGCCCTTCTGCCCGAGCAGCACGGTTCGATCCTCGACCGTGTTGGCGAACATCGGCACCGGCATCACATAGGCTTCGGCGCCGGTCCGTTCGGCCAGGCGGTGAATGACGTCGTGCGGATTGGCCGAGAACTTGCGCGTCAGGCCGCCGAGCAATGAGACGAAGCGGGTCTTTTCGGCCGATATGCGCGGCAGATATTCGACGCAGGCAGCGAGCGTGCGGCCATGGCCGACGCCGATCAGCGTATCCTCGCCGCGTTCGATCTCACGTTTGAGGAACTGCGCGCCGGCGATGCCGAGCGCCTTGAGCGGCAAGTCTTCGCCATCGAAGTCGGGAACGACCTCGCAATAATCGAGGCCGTAGCGGCTGGACAAATCGTCTTCAAGCGCGACGCATTCCGACACTTCGCCGTCGATATAGACTTTGACCAGCCCTTCCTGATTGGCCTTGGTGATGAGGCGATGCGCCTTGAGGCTGGTCAGGCCAAGCCGCTTGGCGACCTCCGACTGGGTCAGCCCGCCAGCATAATGGAGCCAGGCGGCGCGCGTCGCCATACTGGTTTCATCGTCGCGCAGGAGGCCGTTTCCAAAACCAACCATTTCCGCCCTAAGATATTTTTATCAGGTGATGCAAAATTTTTCACAAGGTGTCGCAGGAGTCAAGCGCCGCAGCGTTCAAATCACCTTGAAAGGGCAAAAAAGGCCTGCTGAAGCAGCCATCGTGCAGGGCGGTGCCAGTCTGAACTGCCAGGCCTGTCGACCTGAAGGGCAAAGGCTAAACGGCTCGCTCCAAGCGAACCAGTTGCATGGCCGCTAAGGCCCGCTCCCGTTCAATGAGCGCATAACTGGGCTGACCGACGCCAACCGCCGTTTTGCTGAAAATGCTCTGCCCGCCGAATGGCGGTGGAGCTCGCTTGCGGATCAGGCGAATTCGGGCAAGGAGGACAGGGGCCGAGAAGTATCGATCTTCACATTGCGAGAGCTACAATATTTCTTCACGAACGGCTATCTATCCTGGCGACAGGTGTTTGGTTCGAGTCACGAGGGGCGCGGCTTGGAATTCGATTTGAAGACCATTGAGGCGCTTGCTCCCGATCAGGCGTCGCTGAGCGCCGCCTCCAAGCTGACCAAACGATCGAACTGGCCGCGGCTCGAAAAGCATGAGCCCCAGGCGCTCATCTGGGGTGAATGCCAGGGCTCCGGCTCCAATCCATATCGGGTGGTGGTCGACACCGGCGATCACGGCTACAAATGCACCTGCCCGTCGCGAAAATTCCCGTGCAAGCACACGCTGGCGCTGATGTGGATTGCCGCCACCGCGCCAGCCAGTTTTGCCGCGGCCGAATCCTCGCCGGAATGGGTGAATGACTGGCTTGGCAGGCGCAGGAAGACGACGCCACCGCCAGCGCAACCGATAGAAGGTGCGGCAGCCAAGAGCATCGATGAGGCTGCACGGACGGACGAGAGCGCCGCGGTAGAAGACGTTGCGGCGGTGGAGCGTCGTGAGGCTGCGCAGCGCAAGCGGGCGGAAGACACACGACAAGCAGTGTCGGCGGCGCTCGATGAACTCGACCAATGGATCGCCGACCAGTTGCGGCTTGGTCTTTCCGGGTTTGTCGACGGCAGCAGCGACCGTTGCCGCCGGATTGCCGCGCGGCTGGTCGACATGAAGGCAACCGCGCTTGCCGGTCGCATCGACGAGATCCCTTCGCGGCTGATGGCGCTGCGCAGCGAAGAAAAACCAGATGCGGCGATTCGTGAGCTCGGCAAGCTTGTGCTGCTGGCCAAGGCGTGGCGGTCGGCGCCCGACGATCCCGAATTGAAGCGCCTCGTATCGACCTCGGAAACCCGCGAACAGGTCCTGGCCAATCCGGATGCAAGACAGGTCGAAAGCTTCTGGGAGGTTCTGGGCGAGAAGATCGAGAGCCGCCGTGACGGTCTCGTCAGCCATTCGACCTGGCTGCTCGATCTGAAGTGCGCTACCCCGCAATTTGCCGTGCTGCTCGATTATTTTCCGGCTTCTGCCGGACGCCGGTCCAACGCTTTTGCGTCGGGCGATCGTTTCGATGCCCGGCTGGTCTTCTATCCATCACGCAAGCCGCTGCGCGCACTGGTGGCAGAACGCATGGGTGAAGTGACGTCCGGCGCGTGGCCTGATTTCAGCTTTGGCGCTGCAAAGGACCCACTCGCCACGCATGCTTCCTATCAGGATGCTGCGCCTTGGATTACCGATTGTCCTCTCATGCTGCCGCCTGGTGCGATCCTGGTCGATGACCGCGGCACAGGCTGGTGGCAGGCCGCGGATGATCCGCAAGGGATCGCCTTGCCGATCGCAGGCGCTGTCAATCAAACATTGCTCGGCCTCGACCTTGCGGCCACGGCAGCGCTCTGGGATGGCGCCCGGCTTGCCCTTCTGGCGGCTCAAAGCGGATTCGGGAGGCTTGACCTGTCGTGAATGAGGGCGAGCAAACAGGCCTGGCGACAATGCGCGATTGCTGGATCACCGGCGGAGCCACCTTCGATCTGGCTCCGACCGCGTGGAAGACGATCGCCGGCGGTGCAAGTCCCGACGAGCAGGAGCGCCGGCTCCTGGCAATCGCAGCACAAGCGCTCGACGTCGCCCTGCGGCCGGCGGCGCCGAAGACGCTCAAGCGCCGGCCGCCGCTGCCCAGGCTTGCGCTCCCGATGCTGCCGGAGCGGTTGCGGCCGCTGTTGAGAGCCGCTCTGAAACATGCCGTCGACGCGAGACGCAAGACGCGCGTGGTGACGCTTGTCGCCAGCCGCGGCTTTGTGCTCCATCCGATGGACTGGATGCCCGTCGCGTCGGATCAGAACAGTCCGGACGTCTACGCCCCCTGGATCGACTGGCAAGCAAGCCTGGACGGGGAGAGACATGCCCCGCAAGAGAAACTGACGGCGGAAAATTGGGATGAGTTCTATCCCGCCGCGCGACGCATCGCGCTGGCAGACATGCGCCGCAGTGAACCGGCTTCGGCTCGACTGCTGATCGAGGCCAAGGCGTCGGGCGAGCCCGCCGAGGTCAGGCTTGCGCTCGTCGAGCTCATGCGCTTCGGCCTGAATCCTGAGGACGCGCCGTTCCTTAAAAGCCTCTCCGCCGACAGGTCCGGCAAGGTGCGCGAACTGGCTGGCCGGCTGCTGGCAAGGTTGGGAGAGCACGGCCGTTCAAACGATGGCGGACCGGATGATACCGCAGCTGAACTCGCCGCTTTCATCAGCGAAGGCAAATCCGGCTTCATCCGCCGCCGCAGCATCTACACGCCGGCGAAGTTGAAATCGCCGGCGCAGGAAACGCGTCGCGCCGAATTGTTCGAGACCTGCAATCTGGTCGACCTGGCCGCGCGGTTCAGTGCTACCGAACCTGAGTTCATAGGCGCCTGGCAATTCGGCGCCGACAACAATGCCGACATCCTGATCGCACGAATGGTCGCCGCTTCGGGGAGCGACGCCGCGGTGACGCATATGGCGGACGCACTTGTCGCCGATGGCGGCAAGCCAGCGCTGTTCGTACTGCACCTCACGCCGCGCCTGGACAGTCGCAAAAAACGAGCCCTCGTCCGGCTGATCCTCAAGCAAGCGAATTACCTCAACGCGATCAATCTGGCGGAAGGCATTGATGCTGGCTGGCTGGAATGGGACGATCTTTCGAATGGGTCGGCTCTTGCGGCGCTGCGTTCCGCCGTTGCGGGAAACGACGACGCCATGCGCCGGGGCGCCGACGATATACTGGAAACGATCGGCTTCCTTGCCACCGCGACCACAGCAGCAAAATTGATCGACGAGGTCGTCGCCGCCGGCATGCCGCCCGCAGCCCCATCACTCAGTGTCCTGCGTCTCAACGCGGCGCTGGCCGAACATCAGTCTAGAACCGACACATGATCAATCCGGAGAATTCATATGAACGCTGCCATCCGTCTCCCGGTCGAGCAGGCCTATGCCTCTGAATTGCAGGCGCTGGCGCGCAGTGACGACAGGCAAAAGCCTGCCGGCTGGAGCCTCTCTCCACAAGCTGTGCTGACTTATCTGCTGGGCGGGAAGGCCGGTGACGGCACGCCGGTAACGCCAAAATATGTCGGTCGCCGCCGACTGATGGAGACCGCGGTGGCAACGCTCGCCACCGACCGCGCACTGTTGCTGCTCGGCGTTCCCGGAACGGCCAAGTCCTGGGTGTCGGAACATCTGGCCGCCGCCATCATGGGCGACTCGACGCTGATCGTGCAGTGCACGGCCGGCACCGACGAGAACCAGATCCGCTATGGCTGGAACTATGCGCAACTTCTGGCAAAGGGCCCGAGCCAGGAAGCATTGGTGCCGACGCCGCTGTACCGCGCCATGCAGACCGGCAAGCTCTGCCGACTCGAGGAACTGACGCGCATGGGCTCGGATGTGCAGGACACGCTGATCACCGTACTTTCCGAAAAGATGATGCCGATCCCGGAATTGAACACATCGATCTATGCCCAGCGCGGCTTCAACATCATTGCCACGGCAAACAATCGGGACAAAGGTGTGAATGAACTCTCCTCGGCACTCAAGCGTCGCTTCAATGTCGTGGTGCTGCCATTGCCGGAAGACATGGCTGAAGAGGTGGCGATCGTCTCCAAGCGGGTCGATGAGATGGCCGGCGGGCTCGACCTGCCGGTACCGAAAAATGTCGGCGAGGAGATAGCCCGGGTATTGACCATCTTCCGTGAATTGCGGTCCGGTGCGACCGCCGACGGCAAGGTGACGCTGAAGACGCCCTCGGGCTCGCTGTCGACCGCCGAGGCGATCGCAACGATGGTTGGCGGGCTGAGCCAGGCGGCGTGGTTCGACAGCGGCAAGCTCGGCGCAGAAGGTCTCGCCGCCAGCCTTGTCGGGGCGATCGTGAAAGACCCGGTCCAGGACAAGGCAGTGCTGGAAGAATATCTGGAAACAGTGCTCAAGAAGCGGCCTGACTACGCCGGCTACTATGCGGCCTTGAACGCAGCGATCTGACGCGCCATGGGGCACAGCGAGGTCGCCTATTTCGGCATACGCCATCACGGGCCGGGTTCCGCCGACAGCCTTGTGCAGGCATTGCAGGATTTGCAGCCGGTCGCCGTGCTGATCGAGGGGCCGATCGATGCCTCCGCGCTGCTGCCGTTGCTGGCCCGCCCGCAGATGCAGCCGCCGGTTGCACTGCTTTGCTATCCGGAGGAGGATCCGGCTTCGACAAGCTTCTGGCCATTCGCCGAGTTCTCGCCGGAATATCAGGCGGTCCTTTGGGCCGTGGACAACAAGGCGGCGTTGCGCTTCATCGACCTGCCGTCGTCGGCGCGCTTCTCGGAAGCGGCGGCCGATGGCGCGGAAAAAGTCGACGCTGACGATGCGAAGGAAGCAAGCGAGCGTGATGATATGGCTCCGCATCGGCGTGATCCGATAGGCACGCTGGCCCGCGCCGCCGGCTATGAGGATGGCGAAAGCTGGTGGTCGGACATCATCGAGCAGAATCCGGAACCAGGCCCCATATTCGCCGCCATCTCCGACGCGATGGTGACGCTGAGGGATGGTGAAGCCTCGATCGCGCAGTTCGAGGCCCAGCGCGAAGCGCATATGCGGCTCGAAATCGCTGCGGCGCGCAAGGAATTCGACGGACCTATCGCCGTCGTCTGCGGGGCGTGGCATGTGCCGGCACTGCAGGCGACACACATGCAGAAAAACGATCAAGCCCTGCTTAAGGGGATTGCAAGGCGCAAGAGCACGATGACATGGGCGCCGTGGACGGGACCGCGTCTGGCGCTGGGCTACGGCTATGGCGCGGGCGTCGTCGCACCCGGCTGGTGCAAGCATCTCTGGCGCACGCGCGGCCGGCGCGATGCAGCAACCTTGTGGCTTGCAATGATTGCAGCGGTGCTGCGGGTGAAGGGTCACCTGGTCTCGACCGCTTCGCTGATCGAAGCGGAGCGGCTCGCCCGCACGCTCGCCGCGATTCGCGAGCGGCCGAAACCCGGGTTTGAGGAATTGCGCGACGCCGCAATTGCGGCTCTGTTCAATGGCGAAGCCTTGCTGTGGGCCCTGGTCGAGGCCGAGCTGCTTCTAGGTGCGGACGTTGGCGAAATTCCACCCGACACGCCGTTGGCGCCGTTGATCGAGGATCTGCAGCGCAACCAGAAGGCGGCGCGGCTGAAACCTGAAGCGCTGGAGCGGGAACTATCCGTCGACCTGCGAAGCGACAGCGGGCTGTTTCGTTCGACATTGCTGCATCGGCTGAACGTGCTTGGTGTGCATTGGGGCAAGCTGACGGACGCCGGTCGCAGCCGTGGCACCTTCCGCGAGCGGTGGACCTTGGCCTGGGAGCCGGAATATGCCGTTCGCCTGGTGGAGAACCTGATCTACGGGCCGACCATCGAAAAGGCTGCCAACGGCCGCCTGATCCAGATGATCGAAGCCGCAGCAACCCTCGATACTCTTGCGGCACTGGTCCAGGGCGCCATCACGGCAGGCCTGTCGGAAGCATCGACGGCCGGTCTCGCGGCCCTGGAGGCGCGCGCGGCGCGCAGCAGCGAATGCCTGGAGATTCTGGCCTCGGTGCCGCCGCTCGCCGACATCATCCGCTATGGCGAGGCGCGCAATACGGAGACGAACCGGCTTTCCGGCCTCATGGAGCGGCTGATCGTCGAAGGTGCGATCGCGCTTCCCTATGCGGCACGCGACCTGGATGAGCAGGCCGCCGCGACGCTGGCTAGAGCGATGCGCAAGGCCGATCAGGCGATCAGGCTGGTCGAGCCCGGGGAAGACGTGCTGAACGGATGGCGCAACGGGCTGACTGCCGTTCTCGAGGGGTCGCGTACGACGGCGCTGCTGGCCGGATGCGCCGCGCACCTGCTCTACGAGGCCGGCCGCCTTTCCGCCCAAGCCGCAGCCGGGCTGCTCGGGCGACGCCTGTCGCCGGGCACGCCAGTCACTGAAGCGGCAGGGTTCTTCGAGGGCTTTTTCAGCACAGCCGGTCAACGGCTGATCTATGACGAAGGTCTGCGCGGCGCGGTCGATTCCTGGCTCAAATCTCTCGACGAAGATGCTTTCATCGCGCACCTGCCGTTGCTGCGCCGCGTCTTTTCCAATCTCGACAGCATGGAGCGCCGGCGGCTGATCGAAGCGGTTCTCGGCCGCGCCGCGCGCTTGCCGGCTGGCCTGACGCTGACGCCGGATGGCGGCGAGGCATGGCGCCGACACCTGGAACGGCTTGGACCATTGCTGATGGGAGGAAACGGCAATGGATGACGAGGGCGAAATGAACGAGCCCGGCCCACTCACTGCCGATGCCGGAGGGGAGCGCCGCTGGCGCCTGGCGATCGGCGCCGATGACGAGACGTCGGCGGCACTTTCCAGCGACGACAAACGACTTTCGGCGGCACTCGATGCTCTTTACGGCGAGGGTGCCAGCGCGGCGGCCAGTGACCCGCGCAAGCGGCGTGGCGGGCTTGGCCGCTCGGCACCGCGCGTTGCGCAATGGATGGGGGACATTCGCTCCTTCTTTCCCGCGCAGGTCGTTCAGATTGTCCAGAAGGACGCTTTCGAACGGCTGGACCTGAAGCAGATGCTGATGGAGCCGGAGTTCCTCAAGGCGATCGAGGCGGACGTCAACCTGGTCGCCGACCTGATTTCGCTCCGCTCGGTCATGCCGGCCAAGACCAAGGACATCGCCCGCACGATCATCGCCGACATCGTCGCCAAGCTGATGCAGAAGCTGGAGCAGAAGACCGCCGAGGCGATACGCGGCGCGCTCGACCGATCGAAGCGCACCAACCGTCCGCGTGCGCGCGATATCGACTGGCAGCGCACCATCTCGGCGAACCTTCGCCACTACCAGCCCGAGCACAAAACTATCGTGCCGGAGAAGCTGGTTGGCTTCATGCGCAAGCAGCGCCGGCTGGTCGATCTTGACGAAGTCGTTCTCTGTGTCGACCAGTCCGGCTCGATGGCGAGCTCGGTCGTCTACGCCTCGATCTTCGCGGCGGTGATGGCCTCGCTGCCGGTCGTGCGCACAAAACTCGTCTGTTTCGATACGGCCATCGTCGACCTTACCGAAGAACTCAGCGATCCCGTCGAAGTGCTGTTCGGCGTGCAGCTTGGCGGCGGCACCGATATCAACCAGGCCGTCGCCTATTGCGCCGACCGTATCGAGCGGCCAACCAAGTCGCATCTGGTGCTGATCACCGACCTCTACGAAGGCGGCAATGGACAAGAGTTGCTGCGGCGGCTGGCGGCGCTGGTTCGATCTGGCGTCAATGTCGTCGTGCTTCTGGCACTGACCGACCAAGGCCGGCCCGGCTACGATCCGGCAATGGCAGGTTCGGTTGCCGCACTTGGCATTCCGGTCTTCGCCTGCACGCCGGATCTGTTTCCGGACATGATGGCGGCGGCATTGCGCCGTGAAGATATCGGCGCCTGGGCGGCGGGAGCCGACATCAAGCTGGTTCGCGCCGAAGCCGAAGCGCCCAGGGCGAACGAGTGAGCCCCATGTCACAGAAGGTTGCCGAGTTCCTGTCGCGGCTGGAAAAGCGGCTGGACAGGTCAGCGATTGTGGCCGGAAGTTCCGCTATTTAATGTCCTTCAATCCCGCATGCGCCACGGCGATGCGAGCGGCAAGCGCGGCGTTGTTGCGGACCAGCGCGATATTGGCCTTCAGGCTGCGGCCCTGCGAAAGCTCGTTGATGCGGGCGAGCAGGAACGGCGTCAGTTCCTTGCGACCGATGCCGCTTTTTTCGGCTTCCGCTACCGCTGCCGTGATCGTGCCGTCGATGAAGGCCGGATCGAGCGCATCCACTTCCGGAATTGGGTTGGCGACGAGGATGCCGGTGCCCGAGCCGATCTGCTCGTGCAGCAGCATGGCATGCGCAATGTCATCGGGCGTATCGAGGCGGTGATCGGCTTTAAGTCCGCTGGAGCGCGTATAAAAAGCCGGAAAGTCGTCGCTCTGAAAGGCAATCACCGGCACGCGCTGGGTCTCGAGATATTCCAGCGTCTTTGCAATATCGAGGATCGATTTCACGCCGGCGCAGACGACGGTCGTGCCGGTCTGGCCGAGTTCGGTCAGGTCGGCCGAGATATCGAAACTGGCTTCGGCGCCGCGATGCACGCCGCCGACGCCGCCCGTCGCGAAAATGCCGATGCCGGCGAGTGCAGCTATCCGCATCGTCGCCGAAACCGTGGTTCCGGCCGAGCCGCCGCCCACCATGATGGCGGCGAGGTCGCGTCCGGAGGCCTTGACCACGTCTTTTGCCGCTGCCAGCTGCTCCAGCTCCCGGTCATCGAGCCCGACCTTGATCTTGCCGGCAACCACCGCGATCGTGGCGGGCACGGCGCCATTCTCGCGCACCACGGTCTCGACGCCGCGCGCAGTTTCCAGATTGGCCGGATAGGGCATGCCATGGGTGATGATCGTCGATTCCAGCGCCACCACCGCGCTGCCTTCACGAAGTGCTGCCGCGACTTCGTCGTTCAGGTGGAGAAGAGAAGGTTTCATCGTCATTTCGCTTTCAGGGTTCGGCTCGCGTTCAGGGTCGTCTGGCTTCAGGCGGGAATGCGGTACATGCCGGCGGTGAGGAAGCGCGGCGACAGGTCGGGATGGACGCTGGATTCGCTCTCGGTGGTCAGCGTGGCGAGCAGCGCCCCGGTGCGCGCTGCATCGAGCACGGGATCGCCCGAAAGCACCTTGTACATGGTGCCGGCAATCATTGCGTCGCCGGCTCCGGTGATGTCGACGGCGCGGGCCGGGACGGAACGCATCGTTGCCACGCCGCCTTCGGTCGCGACCGCAAATCCGTGCGCGCCCATGGTCACGATCACCTCGCTGGCGCCGGCCGCGCGCAGCGCCGCCGCAGCCTCTTTCGGCTTTAGCCGCTTGTCGGCATCGGTGATACCAAGCATCGTATTGGCCTCGTCATGGTTCGTGAATAGAAGATCGATGCCGGCCAGGTCCTTCGGCAGGCGCGCCGATTTCGGCGACGACACCGTGTCGACGGCGAGCTTGAAGCGCGCGCCCTGCTTGCGTGACATCAGCGCTGCGATCGTCGCGGCCGGCAGGTTGCAGTCGACGAACACCCACGTCGCCGAAGCCAGATGCGGCCAGAAACGGTCGAGACAGGATGGCGAAAACAGATCGAAGATCTCCATGTCGGCGATGCCGAGCACGAGATCGTTATTGAGGTCGAGGATCGCTGCATATTCCGCCGTTGGTCGCTCCGTTGTGGTGATCACCTGGCTGACGTCGGCGCCGAGGTCGCGCAGATGCCGCACCAGCGAGCGGCCGGTCTCGTCGTCGCCGACAATCGAGACGAAGCTCACGTCGACGCCGAGGCGGACAAGGTTCTCGGCGACGTTGCGGGCGACGCCGCCGAAGCTGCGATAGCCGTCGACCGGGTTCGACGTCCCGAAGATCAGATCCTTCCTGGCGTGGTACTTGCGGTCGAGGACGGCGCCGCCGATGCAGATCATGCGCTTGGACGCCGGCAACACATAGCCGCGACCAAGAATGTAGCCCTTGTTGACGAGTTGCACGATGTGGGCCGCGACGGTCGAGCGGGCAATGCCGAGCGCGGTCGCTATATCCTGCTGGCCGGCGAACGGGTTCGCCGCGATGAGATCCAGCACCGCCCGTTCCTGTGCTCCAAGGTCGTCCATTGCCTCACCCCGGCCCGCGCAATTCATGCTGAACTGTGACCAACAACAGATGATGTTGTCAACATTTGTTTGGCTGGCGAGCCTGTCGATGCCAGTCGCTGGCACTGGTCAACGCCTGGCGCCGCATCACATTACTTGTTGCCGATGACAAGAAGTTTGAAAGCACTCTCATGAACGAACAGGAATTGATGTCGGAGCTGGAGCGGTTGGTTTCCGAGGACCGGAACCCGAGGACGATGGATATCGACCTGCTGCCGACCATGGATATCCTGCGCATGATCAATGACGAGGACAGCGGCGTTCCGGCCGCCGTCGAGAAGGTCATTCCGCAAATTGCTGCCGCGGTAGACCGGATCGTTGGTGCGTTTCAAAAAGGCGCGCGGCTTGTCTATATGGGCGCTGGCACAAGCGGCCGGTTGGGGGTCCTCGACGCCTCGGAGTGTCCACCGACATTCGGCGTGCCCGAGGACATGGTGCTCGGCCTGATCGCGGGCGGCCCCAAAGCTCTGGTGCGGGCTGTGGAAGGCGCCGAGGATGACCCGCAACAAGGCATCAAGGCACTGCAGGGCATCAAGTTGACCGCCGACGATGTGGTGGTCGGCATCGCGGTCAGCGGCCGCACACCCTACGTCATCGGCGGCTTGACCTATGCAAGGCAGGTGGGAGCAACGACCGTGGCGCTTTCCTGCAATCCCAGGTCGGTCATTGCCGGCATTGCCGACATTGCCATCTCTCCGCTTGTCGGCCCCGAGGTTCTCGCCGGCTCGACCCGGTTGAAGTCGGGAACCGCGCAAAAGCTGGTTCTCAACACGCTGACGACAGCCAGCATGATCCGGATCGGCAAGAGCTATCAGAACCTGATGGTCGACCTCAATCCCAGCAACAAGAAGCTCGTCGCCAGGGCGGTCGGGATCGTGATGCAGACCACCGGCTGCACAGCGCAGCAGGCACGACGGGCGCTCGACCAGACCGGCAAAGACGTCAAGCTGGCGATACTGGTGACGATCACCGGGATGGGCATCGAAGAGGCGCGCAAGGCGCTCGACAATGCGGGCGGGTTTTTGCGAAAGGCGATCGGCGAAAAGACGGCGTGAGCTGTCTGGATACCAGTATACAGGATGGATCGACTTCGACAAAGGCAGGGGCATGCGAGACCTTGCTCACCAAACGGATCCATCCGACACATCATTTCGACAGCGGGATTATCGAGATTCGCCCATCGGTCGGCGATCTCGCCAACGGAGCCTAACACGTGATGATTGCGAGAAGTGGCGAACCAATCTGGGCCGTCGGCCTGATGACCGGCACCGTGCTGGACGGCAATATCGATGTTGCGCTGATCAAGACCGACGGCGAGCGGATCGCGGATTTCGGCACCTACACACTGGCGCCCTACCCCGGATCGATCCGGACGCTGCTGGAGGAGACGCTGGATCAGGCCAGGGCGTGGAATTTTGCCGGACCGGAACCGGCGATCTTTCGCGAAGCCGAAGAAGCGCTGACGCGCGCCCAGTCAGCAGCGGTCAAGGACCTGGTCGAAAGCTACGGGCTGACGATGGCCGATATCGGCGTCGTCGGCTTCCATGGCCAGACCGTGCTGCATCGCGCCCCGCAATCCAGCCGGCTCGGCCAGACCCGCCAGCTCGGCGATGGGGCTTTGATGCATGCCATACTGGGGACCAAGGTCGCCTACGATTTCCGTTCGGCCGACATGCGCGCCGGCGGGCAAGGGGCGCCGCTGTCGGCGGCCTATCACGCCGCGCTGCTGCGCGATGCCGATATCAGCGGCGACACGGCGGTGCTCAATCTCGGCGGCGTCGCCAACATCACCTGGTGGGACAGCAAGGACAATGTCGTCGCTTTCGACACCGGACCGGCCAATGCGCCGCTGAACGATTTCATCAAGGCGAAAGGACTTGGCGACATGGATCGCGACGGTGCGCTGGCGCGGACCGGCACCGTCGACGAAGACCGGCTGGCCAAGCTCCTGCAGAATCCCTACCTGGCCAAGCCCTATCCAAAATCGCTGGACCGCTTCGATTTCGGCGCGGCCATGGCGGAGGGATTGAATGCTGAGAATGGCGCCGCGCTGCTGACGGCCTTCACCGCCGCGGCCGTCGGCAAGGCGCTCGACCTCCTGCCGCACCGGCCAAAGCGACTGGTGGTCAGCGGCGGCGGCCGCCACAACCCGACGATCATGGCCATGCTCGCCAGCCGCGCCGGCGTCGAAGCGGTGCCGGCGGAGGCGCTCGGCTGGAAGGGTGACGCGGTCGAGGCGGAGTGCTTTGCCTTCCTTGCGGTTCGCGTGCTCAGGGGCCTGCCGATCAGTTTTCCGACCACCACCGGTGTGCCGCAGCCGATGCGCGGCGGACGCCTTGCCGGCTAATCAAGCAGCAGTTTCTTCTGCAGGAAGACGCGGCTGCGGCCGACGGGAAAATCGGGAAGCACGCCGAACGGCCGATATCCCTGACGCTCATAGACCTTGGCCGCCTGGGGATTGAACGTGTCGATCAAGGCGCCATGACAGCCGCGTGCGACGGCTTCCTGTTCGGCTGCGTCGAGCATCCTGCCGGCCATGCGCTGGCCGCGCAGTCGCTCATCAACCCAGAGCCATTGCACATAGAGCCAGCCCCAGGCGGTATATCCCGAGATGCCGCCGACAACCGCACGGTGCTCATCGCGCACGAACACGGCGAGCACCTTCCTGTTGGCCGGACCGACTTCGCTGTCGTTGAACGCGCTGAGCCCCTCCCCGAGAAAAGCGAGTTCTTTCGGCGAAGGGTCGGCGGTGGTTTCAAGCGTCATGTTCATCGCTTGTCCAGACAGGCTCACAGCCGGATACCCGTATACAGCGCTTCCGGACGCGCGGCACTTTCATTTGCATTTATCGAAGGAAAGGACGGGAGCGCAAGCTCTGCCGCCGCGTGGCTTCGCGACTACACGGGCCGCGGCGAATGCCACGCCGCCGCCGAAGCGGCAACCAGCATGAGCAGCGCGGCGACCATTGCCGATGCCGCAAAACCGAACGTGGAATAAAGCGGTCCGAAGGCGGTGGTGCCGACAAACACCGCGAGATAGGTCACTGCGCTGTTCAAACCCATGATCGTGCCGCGCCGCGCCGGATCGAGCGCCGAGAGGCGCATCACCAGGACGTTCAGCCCGAAATGATTGGCAAGGCCCCAGACAGCGACCATTGCGATGGTCAGATGGAAACTACTGCCTGCCGCGGCAAGCGCGACATAGACGGCCGCGACGAGGAGATAGGCGAACGGCATGACACGTCGCGCGCCAAGCCGATCGATCACGCCGTCAAGCAGTGCCGCCATGCCGAAGCCGGCGCCATAAGCGAGCGCCGCCAAGCCGTTGGCGCTGACCGGCCGTCCCAACCCATTGTGAAGGTGATCGCCAAGATAGCCATAGACACCGTAGAAGGCGGTCATAAAGGCGCCGCAGGCGACCAGAAGCGGCACTATGCCGGGCACGGCCAAGGCGCCGAGCGGCGTCGGCGCCGGGCCGCTTTTCCTGATATCGCTCAGCGACGTCAGCGTAAGACCGGTCAACGCGAGCGCCGCAAGCACTGCGACCGCCGCGAAAACAGCGCGCCAATGCAGCAGATCGGCAAGCACCGCCGACAATGAGACGCCGGCGACCATGCTCAGGGTCCATCCGGTGAGCACGACACCGATCGTCCCGCTTTCGCGGCCAGGCGGCGCGATCGCAGCGGCGCTGGCATAGATTGCCGGCATGGCGATACCGGCAGCGATGCCTGCGACAAGCTGGGCCGCAACCAGCGTCGTCACCGTCGGCGCGGCGGCGCTGGCGAGGAGCGCGACCGCCAGCAGCAGCAACGCCCCTTGCAGCATGCGGCGAGCGCCAAGCCGATCGATATAGCGGGCCAGGAACAAGGCGCTTGCCGACGTGCCAAGCCCGAACGCGGCGGACGCGATCATGACGGCCGGCACGCTCGTCGAAAACGACGCGGCCACCGCCGGCGCTATCGGACCGAGGACCAGCGAGTTCGAGCCGATCACCGCGATGCATCCGGTGAGCAGATAGGCGAGCGCCGGGATAGGCGGCCTTGCCGTCAATGTTGCGACTTGATCACTGTTCGTCATTCGACGATAATCGCCGTATTAAATTCTGTATCAATAAGGAATTTCACCATGGATGAAGAAACAGATGGCATTCCGCAGAACAGGCCTGCTGCCCGCGATGTCGACGCGATTGACCGAAAAATATTAGCCGTTCTGGTCGACGACGCCACGGTCAGCTATGCCGAGCTCAGCGATCGTGTCGGCCTGTCGCCGCCGGCAGCGCATGAACGGGTGAAGCGGCTTCGGCGCAGCGGCGCCATTCGCAACACCGCGGCAATCATCGATCCCAAGGCGGTGCGCAAGCCGCTGCTTGCCTTCGTGCACATCGACACCAAGGGCTGGGGAAAGACCCCCGAACTGATGGCGATTTCCGAGCACCCCGAAGTCGAAGAGATTCATTCGGTGGCCGGCGACACATGCATGCTGATCAAGGTCCGCACCGAGGACACGCGGGCGCTCGAAGGCCTGCTGTCGCGGCTTTACGAAACGCCTGGCGTGACCTCGACGCGAAGCTATGTGGTTCTGTCGACCTATCTCGAGCGGCCGGTGCAGCCAGGGATCACAACCGAATGGCCGGCGCCCCGGCACATGGCCAAGCCGCTGTATTAGGGCCGTCCAGTCAACCAAGCTCCAGGGTCGTTATCGCAAAGACCCCGGACTGCGCTAACTGCGGCGGTTTTCCCGTGTACATTCGAGCCGTTTCGAAACCGGGTTGGAGGCCGGCGGACGTCAGCCGAGCTGCAAATTGCCCGCTGGTCTCGGGCACGTCGAGATGGACATTTCCGGGCCCCGAGGCGTTGGCGAGCGCCGCGAACAGGCGGCTTGCCGCGTCCAGGCTGTTGGCAAAGAGCGGCCCGATCTTGCAACCGTCACGGCATTGGCGGGCGACGCCGTACCCCTTGATGGCGCCATCCCTGACGATCGCCAGCGCGACGTGCGGCGGGCGCAGCCAGTGTTCCAGGAAGGATCGCCTCGGAGCGGGAAAGAACCGGCTGTCGTAGTCCAGGACATCCGCTTGCGGGCCTATGACGCGAATGTCGCTGTCGGCAGCTGCCGGAGCGTTCGGCGATCCGACGAAGCGGATCGTCCGGTAGACCGGCGCAAAACCCATGCTGCGGTAGTTGGCCTGCTGTTCGACGACCCCATCGAGGCCGACCGTACGGTCGCCGAGCCGCGCCATGCCGGCATCCCAGACCGCCTTGCCATGGCCCTCACCGCGCCTGTCCGGCCGACAGATGTAGAGACCGATGAAGCCGAAATCGTCGCCATAGGCGACGGCCGAAATACCGGCCACCATCTCGCCATCAACAAAGGCGCCGATGAAGCCCTCTGGATCCGCCGCATGGAACGCCACGGCATCGCCAACACCGGGATTCCAGCCCTCCGCTGCCGCCCAGTCGACAAGGACTTTTACGTCTTCAAGTGCGAGCGTTCTGATCGTTCGGCGCATTGCCTCACTCGGCGGCTACGGTACCGGGGGCGAAGGATTTCAATGCGCCAAGATAGGGCTTTGCCAGCGGGTTTGCATAGGCGCCACGCTTGGACGTCGACAGGCCAAGCGCGATCAGGGCCTCGGCCTGCTTGACCGCGGCGCCGACGCCGTCGATGACCGGAACGCCGAATTCCCGCTGCAGCGCGGCGGCGAGATCGGCCATGCCGGCACAGCCAAGCACGATGGCCTCGGCGCGATCCTCCTCAAGCGCACGCGCGATCTCGCCGCGCAGCTTCAGGATTGCATCGGAGGTTGGGTCTTCGAGCGCAAGAACCGGAATGTCGGCAGCGCGCACGCGTGCCCGTCCTGCCATGCCATAACGCTGCACCAGCGCTTCGACGGGCACGCGCGAGCGCTCGGTCGTGGTGACGACGGTGAAGCGCTGGGCGATGAACGAGGCTGTGCTGAGCGCTGCCTCGCAGATGCCGATGACAGGAATGTTGGCCATGGCGCGCGCCGCATCGAGGCCGGTGTCGTCGAAACAGGCGACAATTGCGGCCTGCGCGCCCGAGCGTTCGCCGGCGGCGATCTCGACCAGCAAGCCCGGCACGGCAAGCGCCTCGTCGTAGTAGCCTTCGATCGACACAGGTCCCATCGACGAGGTGACGGCGACGATGTCCGTTCCGGCGGCGGCGACGAGCCGCGCCGCCGCTGCAATGGTTTCGGTCATGCTGGCGGTGGTGTTCGGATTGACGACGAGGATCTGCACTGCGGTTCTCTCAAGCTCGCGGCCGACGGCCGCCGACATAGGCGATTGCGCCGAGCGTCGCCAAAATCACCAGGAAGGAAAATACTGATGTCACGGTGCCCAGTGCATAGAGCACCGGCGTCGTCACATTCGTCGTCATGCCGTAGATTTCGAGCGGCAGCGTGTTGAACGTGCCCGAGGTCATCAGCGTGCGGGCGAACTCGTCATAGGACAGGGTGAAGCCGAACAGGCCGACACCGATCAGGCTGGGCGCGATCATCGGCAGCACGACATGCGCGAAGGTCTGCCAGGAGGTCGCGCCCAAGTCCCGCGCGGCTTCCTCATAGGCCGGCGAGAACCGGTTGAAGACGGCGAACATGATCAGCACGCCGAAAGGCAAGGTCCAGGTCAGATGCGCCCCGAAGGCAGACGTGTACCAGGCGGGACGAAAGCCGATCTGCTGGAAGACGACGCCGATGCCGAGCGAGATGATGATCGACGGCACGACCAGGCTGGCGACGGCCAGATAGAACAGAGCGGTGGCGCCGCGAAATTTTTGCCGGAAGGCCAGACCGGCGAGCAGCGACACGACAACGGTGACGATCATCACCATCAGGCCGAGGATGAAGGAGCGTTTGAAGCTGCCGCCGAAATCGCCGACCGCCTGGCGCTCGAACAGATTGGCGAACCAGTGCAGCGAAACGCCGTTCAGCGGGAATGTCAGCCCGCCATTCTCGCCCTGGAAGGAGAGGATCAGGATCGCCGAAAGCGGGCCGTAGAGAAACAGCACGAAAAGGGCGAAGAAGGCGGCCAGCACGTAGAATTCGAAGGTGCGCTTGTCTTGGCTCATCGCCTCATAGCTCCTTGCGAATGTCGACGATGCGCAGGATGCCGGCGACCATCAGCAGCACCAGCACCAGCAGCACGACCGCGTTGGCGGCCGCTGCCGGATATTGCAGCAGCGACATCTGGTTCTTCATCATCAGCGCGACGGATGCGCTCTGTCCGCCGGACATCACCTGCACCGTCGAAAAGTCGGCCATCACCAGCGTGACGACGAAGATGGTGCCGATCGCCATGCCGGGCTTGGCAAGCGGGATGACGACGTTCCACAACACCTGCCAGCCGGACGCGCCGGCATCACGCGCGGCCTCGATCAGCGATTTGTCGATGCGCATCAGCGTGTTGAAGATCGGCGTCACCATGAACAGCGTGTAGAGATGCACCATGGCCAGCACCACGGCGAATTCGGAATAGAGCAGCCATTCGATCGGCTTCGGGATCAGCCCGATCTCAACCAGCGTCGAGTTGACCAGGCCGTTGCGGCCAAGCACCGGAATCCACGAGATCATGCGGATGATGTTGGAGGTCAGGAACGGCACCGTGCAGACCAGGAACAGCACCATCTGCATGGCGGTGGTCCTGATATGGAAGGCGAGGAAATAGGCGACCCAGAAGCCGACGAACAGCGTCAGTGCCCAGACGATACCAGCGTATTTCAGCGTGTTCAGATAGGTTTTCCAGGTGACCCAGGAGCCGAGCGTGTCGGCGTAGTTGATGGTCAGGAAATCCGGATACATCGCCGCGAAATCGTAGTCCCAGAAGGAGACCACGGCGATCATCAGGATCGGCAGCAACAGGAACGCGCCGAGGATCAGCGCCAGCGGCGCCGCCTGGAGGTAGGGGAGGAGGCGGGCGACCGAGATGCGGCGGCGCCCGGCGGGTTTGGCGGCGATCATTCCAGGACGTTCGAGCACTGCTGTCATCAACATCTCGGTAGGCTGCGAGGCGGCCGGAGCTGCGTCCCTTCTCCCCTTGTGGGAGAAGGTGGATTAGCGCGCAGCGGCAAGACGGATGAGGGGTGTTGGAAGAAACTCAGCGTTGGCGATCCGTCCAACACCCCTCATCCGACCGAGCTTCGCTCGGCCACCTTCTCCCACAAGGGGAGAAGGCAAGAAGGCACTACGCCGCGATGAATTCGTTCCAGCGCCTCACCATGTAGCGGTCCTCGTCCATGACCGAGTTCCAGCAGGCGACTTTGCCCATGCGCTCGACGAAGGAGCCGCCGTCGCGCACCGCGCCTGCCTTCTCCATGATCTTGCCGTCCGGCGCCATGATATCGCCCTTGGCCGGCTTGCCGTCGACCCAGTAGCCCCATTCGTCCTCGGACATGAACTGCTTGGCCGTATCCATGGCGGCCGAGTAATAGCCCTGGCGGTTGAGGTAGGCGCCGACCCAGCCGGACAGGTACCAGTTGATGTATTCGTAGGCGGCGTCGAGCTCGGCGCCCTTGAGGTGCGCCGCCAGGCCAAGGCCGCCGCCCCACGAGCGATAGCCTTCCTTGAGCGGCTGGTACTTGCAGGCGATGCCCTTGGAGCGCACCGCAGCGACGGCCGGCGACCACATCGACTGGATGACCACTTCGCCCGAAGCCATCAAATTAACGCTCTCGTCGAACGATTTCCAGAACGCCCGGAACTGGCCGTCCTGCTTGGCCTTGATCAGGAAGTCGATCGTCTTGTCGATCTCCTCCTTGGTCATGTTGCCCTTGTCGGCATATTTGATGTTGCCCATGGCTTCCATGATCATCGCCGCATCCATGATGCCGATCGACGGGATGTTGAGGATGGCGGCCTTGCCCTTGAAGGCCGGATCCATGATGTCGGCCCAGGTGGTGATGTCGCGGCCGACAAGATCGGGGCGAATGCCGAGCGTATCGGCATTGTAGATGGTCGGAACCATCGTCATCCACTGCGTCGGCTGCTTGGCGAAGGTCTTGGCGTCCTGCGCCTCGACGAAGCCGACGGTATGCGGCGCGGTGCCTTGGGCGATGACGCTGTCGGGCGTCAGCTTGCCGGTGATGAACAGCGGCACGATCTTGTCGTAATATTTCAGCTTCTTGACATCCATCGGCTGCATCACGCCGGACGGATAGACCTTCTTGGCGATCCAGTATTCGATGTCGGCGATGTCGTAGCTGTCCGGCTGGGTCACCGCGCGCTGGGCGGCGGCGTCGGAATCGGTCGCAGTCATTTCCAGCGTGATGCCGAGGTCGGCCTTGCACTTGTCGGCAATGGCGTTGAGGTTCGACACGCCGGTGCCGAACTGGCGCAGCGTGATCGGGTTCTGCGCCCAGATCGTCGGGAACCCGGTGATGGCACCCGAACCGGCGGCAAGACCGACGGCGGCAGCACCGGTCTTGAGCAGCGAGCGGCGGGAAATTCCTGTCTTGTTGTCGGTGGTGTTGGTCATGTCAGTTCCCCTGTTTTGATTGGTGGTTCTGGTTCAGGAATCGAGACCGCCAAGGACGATCGCGTCCTCGGCGTCCCAGGCGATCGGCACCGCGTCGCCGACGGCGACCGGCTTGGCGAAGAAGCTGGTGTCGTCGACGATGACGGTAAAATCCTCGATGCCGGCGCCATTGACCGAGAGTTTTACGGTCGAGCCGCGATACTCGATATTGGAGGCGATGCCGGTGAAGCCGAGCCCGGTGGCCGGCGGGTCGCCGATCCGCACGTGGTCGGTGCGAATGGCGATATCGATCGGCTCGCCGATCGCCCTGCCCTGCCCGCTGGCCGCAAGCGAGGCGCCACCCGGCACATCGAAGACAACCATGCCGTCGCGGCTGCCGCTGACGCGGCCGGAGACGACGTTGTGCTCGCCCATGAAGCGGGCGACGAACGCGGTGGCCGGCCGCTCGAAGACGATGCGCGGATGCGCCGCCTGCTCGATACGGCCGTCATTCATGACCACGATCAGGTCGGCGAGCGCCATCGCCTCCTCCTGGCTGTGGGTGACGTGGACGAAAGTGATGCCGAGCGACGTCTGCAGCTTCTTCAGTTCCGCCCGCATGCGGACCTTCAGGAATGGATCGAGTGCCGATAGCGGCTCGTCGAGCAGCAGCGCTTCGGGGTCGGTGATCAGCGCGCGGGCCAGAGCGACGCGTTGCTGCTGTCCGCCCGAAAGCTGCGCCGGGCGGCGGCTGGCGTAGCCCTCCATCTGCATCAGCTTCAGCATATCGAGCGCCCTGGCGCGGCGCTCTTCCTTGCCGACGCCCTTCATCTTGAGGCTGAACGCAACATTGTCGACCAGGTCGAGATGCGGAAACAGCGCGTAGGACTGGAACATCATGGCGGTGCCGCGCCTGGCCGGCGGCAAGTCGGTGACCACCGTGTTGCCGAGACGCACGTCGCCGCTCGATATGCTTTCGTGCCCGGCAATCATGCGCAGCGTCGAGGTCTTGCCGCAGCCGGACGGCCCGAGCAGGCAGCAATAGGTTCCCGCGGGGATTTTCAAGCTGATGTCTTCGACGGCAGTCGTTGCGCCATAGATCTTCGAAACGGACACGATGTCGATTTCGGCGGCTTTGGACATCCGGCTTCCTCTCTAAATCAACTTAAGCAAAGCATCATGCATGCCAGTTGGCCTAGATCGGCCTCAAACGATTGATTCCTTGGGAAAATCAGAATTGCCTCCGGCCGCCCCTCGAAATGGCATGCCTACGAATGCACAAATTATAGGCGATCGCTGGCGATTCCCGCAAAAATCGTATGCAATCTTTTTCGGCATCGTATTCACTTTGTCCCTCGTGCAAGCGACCCGATTCAGGTTAGAAAGGCGCAGGGACCACCATCATGAATATAGCCGACCAGACTTTCCCTGCTGTCGACAGTGCCAACGAGGATCGCGCCCAGGCGATCCGCGACCAGTTGCGCGACGCGATCGTCGACCGCCGGCTGGCGCCCGGAACCAAGCTGTCGGAAGGCGAGGTCGGCACTTTATTCGATGTCAGCCGCACCGTGGCGCGCGCGGCGCTGCAGATGCTCTCCTTCGAAGGCCTGGTGCGGACCGAGCGCAATCGTGGCGCCTTCGTCGCCAACCCGTCGCCGGAAGAAGCGCGTCAGGTCTTTGCTTCGCGCCGGCTGATCGAGCCCGGCATAGCGATTGCCGCAGCCGCGCGGATGACGCCGGACCATGTCGCTGCCTTCAAGGCGCAGCTGGATGAAGAGGGCCGCTTCATTGCCGAACGCGGACCAAATGCAAGACGCTCGGAAATCAAGGCTTCGGGCGATTTTCACCTGCTGCTGGCTTCGGTTGCCGGAAACGCCATCCTCCAGCGCTTCATGGAAGAACTGGTGGCGCGGTCATCGCTAGTGATCGCGCTCTATGGCCGCTCGGGCGTCTCGAGCTGCGGCCATAGCGAGCACATGAATATCCTGGAGGCGCTGGAAAATGGCAATTCCGAACGCGCCAGCGCACTGATGCTGCACCACATCGACCATATCGAGGCCGACCTCGATCTGCGTGTCAGGAGCGGTCCGGCGCTCAGGCAGGCGCTCGAGTTCTGACGGTCAAGCAGATCGGAGGGACGCGATAACCGCGCCCCTCAAAGCCGTTGGGCTCGGACCTTCAGGATCTGGTACAGCAAATCGCGGACGCGCCGCAGCCTTATCGACCATTTCTGGCTCATCTGCTTTCCAGTTCTGTTCGCCGACTGCCTACGTCTCAAAAAGCTTGGGCGGCCATGGCCATTCCAACCAGCGAGGTGGCGATTCCAGCGGTGCGGACCGTCGTCGGCCAACGAGCCAGCTTGACAGCGGACAGAATGCCGATTGCATGCAGCATCGACGTGGCGAGCATGAAGCCAGCGGCGTAGGCGATGCCGCCGGCGCTCTCGGGACTCTCAAGGCCGTGGGCGTTGCCGTGGAAGAGGCCGAACAGGGCCGTCAGTGCTGCCGCGGCGGCCAGCGGCAGCGGCTTGGCGAGGCCGACCATCGCGCCGAAGACCACAAGCGACAGCGCGATGCCGGTTTCAAGCGAAGGCAGGCCGATGCCGGCCATGCCAAGCAAGGCCCCTGCGACCATGGCCGAGACAAAGACCAGCGGCACAAGGACAATGCTGCGCCCGCCGGCGCGAGCGCCGATGATGCCGACCGCGATCATGGCAAGCAGATGGTCCATGCCGAGGAGCGGATGTTGGAGGCCAGCGAAAAAGCCGTGGACGTGAGCGCCGCCGCTATGGGCAAACGCCAGCGACGGCGTGAGGGCGGCGAGAGCTGAAAGGATGCCAAATCTTGCGAATGTTTTCATGATTGTACCTGTTCGATGAGAGTGACGGGTTCTGGTTTCAGTACCCGGGAACGGCGAACTGCGAAGCGGCGGAACGGTCCGCGAGAGCGCGCGCCGCGGCGAAGCCGAGAGGCTTTTGCTCACTGCCATCATGATAGATGAAAGCGAGGCGGCGGCGGTGCGATGTCAGGCGCGCCGGCAACGGGTGATAGGCGACGCCGGTGCCACCGACGAGCGGCATGACCGCGCCGACATCGACCAGATCCTCGGTTTCGACGCGGAGCAGATGAAGCCGCATGCCGTCCGCCGTCTCGCCGACAAACGGTATGCCGGCCAGACGCAGAAAGCTGGACGGGTCCGGCGCCCGCGCAAAGCCTTCGAGGAAGGCGGTTTCGACAAGGTCGAGGTCGACCGATGCGGGATCAACCGGCGGCTCGTGAGCCTGGTCCGGCAGATGCGGCGTCTGCCATTGCAGCAGCTTGCCAGCGGGCCCATTGTGACCGGGGGCGTGCGGATGGTCATGATGACCGTTCGGTCCGTGATGATGGTGGCCGTCGTCATGGCCATGATTGTGGTGGTGGTCATCGTGCATGGTCAAAAACTCACCGGTTTGTCGATGATCGATTTGTGCTTGCCGAGATTGCCGTACGCGACCATCGAGCCAAGCGCCTCGACAACGACACGCACGCCGAATAGCGCGGTGATGTCCGACGTGTCGTAGGGCGGCGAGACCTCGACCACTTCCAGTCCGCAAATGCCGGGTGCCGTCACCAGCCCAAGCAGCTTGAGCGCCTCGCGCGGCAGGAAGCCGCCCGGCTCAGGCCAGCCCGTGCCGGGCACGAAACCGCAATCGAGGCTGTCGACGTCGAAAGAGATGTAGACGGCGTCGGTGTCCTTCCATGCGAGTTCGAGCGCGATTTCCGCCGCCTTCTCAAGCCCCATCTGCTCGATGTCGGCAATGGTCAGCACGTTGGTGCCTCGTTTTCTCGCCTCGGCGACGCCGTAGCGGGGAACCTGCCAGCCGCCGATGCCGAGCTGCACGAGATTGGTCGCCGAGACGTTCGGCAGGTTGGTCGCCCAATACCAGGGCGTGGTGTGCATGCGCTCGTCGAGATCCTTTTCCTGGATGTCGATATGGCGGTCGAAGTGGATGATGCCGATGCGCTTCGAGGTCACGTCGGCAATGCCGCGCACGCAAGGAAATCCGATCGAATGGTCGCCGCCCAGCATGATCGGCAGCGCGCCGGACGAGGCGACATGGCTGACGCCCTTGGTGATCTGGTCGAAGCTCTTTTCGAGGTTGGCGGGAATGGTGAAGACGTCGCCGGCGTCGCACAGCGTCATCTGCTCGCGCAAATCGACGCCGAGCTCATAGTTGTACGGCGTGTACAGCGCCGAGATGCGGCGAATGCCTTGCGGCCCGAAGCGGGTTCCCGGCCGGTAGGTGGTGCCGCTGTCGAAAGGAATGCCGATGACGGCAGCATCATATTTGCCGACATCGCGGACGTTCTCGACATAGGGCGCCTTGAGAAAGGTGTTGATGCCGGCGAAATGCGGCAGCTCGCCGCGCGCGAATGTCGGGATCGACTTGTCGACGATCGACTCCGACCCCGGCAGGCCCATGTCGAGCGCCCATTGCTGCTCCTTGCGCCAGCCGCTTTCCGGCAGCTTGCCCTCGGCCTCGATCGACTTCCAGCCCTGCGTGCCGCGGGCGTCGAAATCGGGGTGGTGAAAGCGTTCCCTGGCCTCCCGGGCGACGAGCCCTGCACGGCGGTGGCTGCGTTCGGGGATATTTCTGGACATTCAAACTCTCCGTTACGACGCCGTCGTCGCCATTGCTGTTTCCGGCCGGGTCGTCCCGACCATCGCGGCCACCTTGGCCAAGTGATGAGAGGAAGCCCGGGTCTTGCGATCGAGCTTCAGATCGTAGGTGATCGTCGCGCCGTAAGCGGACGGGAACTGCGGATCGTGGCGCAGCTTGTCGAAGACCAGCACACGGGTGCCAAGCTTGAAGGCCTCGCCGATATCATGGGTGACCATCACCACCGTCATGCCATGCTCGGTCCAGAGCTCGGTCAGCAGATCGTGCATCTCGACGCGGATGCCGGGATCGAGCGCCCCGAACGGTTCGTCGAGGAGCAGGATCTGCGGACGGCCGAGCAAGGTCTGCGCGATCGCCAGCCGCTGCTGCATGCCGCCGGAAAGCGATGCCGGATAGAGGTCGCGCGCATGGGCAAGGCCAACCCGCGCCAGCATGGCCTCGGCCTGTTGCCTGGCGTTTCTGCGCCTGGCGCCGAAGACGCGGCCAAACGGCCCGCCCGAGCGAAAGTCTTCGACCAGCAGCAGGTTCTGCATGGCGGTCAGATGCGGAAACACCGAATAGCGTTGAAAGACGATGCCGCGCTGTGGCGTCGGCTCGGGCACGATCGGGCCATCGCCGACGATGACGACGCCGCTGCTCTGCTGCTCCTGGCCGAGCAGGATGCGCAGGAACGTCGATTTTCCGCAGCCGCTGGCGCCGACCAGCGACAGGAATTCGCCGGCTTCGGCGGTGACGTTGACCCGCTCGAGCACGCGGGCATCGCCATAACTCTTTTCCAGCCCGTGAACGACGATGCGACTCATCTGGCCTCCACCGGATGCGCCCAAGGGGAGATTGCCCGCGACAGCCGCACCAGCAGCCAGTCGGTGATCACGGCAAGCAGCGTGATCCAGGCGACATAGGGCAGGATGACGTCCATCGAGAGATAGCGGCGGACGAGGAAGATGCGGTAACCCAGCCCTTCGGTCGAGGCGATGGCTTCGGCGGCGATCAGGAACAGCCAGGCCGGCCCGAGTGCCAGCCGCACGCAAGTGATGAGGCGCGGCATGATCTGCGGCAGCACCAGCCGCAAGACCGTGGTCCAGCTGTTGCCGCCAAGCGTTTGCGCCTTGGCCACCAGTTCTGGTGGCAACTCCATCACCCGGTTGGCGATGTCGCGCACCATCACCGGCGCGACGCCGACGGCGATCAGCGTGATCTTGGCCGTTTCGCCGAGGCCGAGCGCGATGAACAGGATCGGCAGCAGCGCCAGCGGAGGGATGACGCAAACGACGGTGACGAAGGGCAGCAGGAACGCCCGCACCCGCGGGATGAAGCCGATGGCAATGCCGAGCGAAAGCGCGGCGACCGTGGCAACGCCCACGCCCGCGAACAGCCTGAGGAGACTGGCATAGGTGTCGACCCACAGGATGAGGTCGCCCGAGCGCTTGTCCGGCACCGTGGCAAGGTCAAGAAAGGCCGACCACATCTGTACCGGCGAAGGCAGCAGCTTGTCGCTGGGATTGACCGCCAGTCGTTGCGCCGAAGCGATCAGATAGGCGATCGCCGCGAACAGGAACGGCAAGCCGCCGAGGAACAAGGCGCCGCCACGCGAAACCTTCGCATTGATCATGCGAAGGCGCACCCTCGGCTTTGGCCGGGAAGGACGCTTAATGCCCTCCCCGCCCGTCGCGGAGGCTTCATCCCTGGCACTCATTCCCTTGGCCAGCATGTCGGGTCAGGGAGTTGCGGTTGCCGCCTCAGCCATGAACGCTGGATCGAAACGCAGCTTGACGTTCTTGGCGTCGCCCAGGGTCGATCCATCGGCAAAGCTCATGCCGACGACGTCGACACTCGTCGCATTGGTGCCGAGAATGCCGTGGCTGAACAGGAAGTTGCGGACAAGATCCATTGTCTTCGGCAACTCGCTGCCGTTGGTGAACTCGACCGCCTTGGCGGGGTCGAAGAACATTGCCGTCGAGGCAAGCTGCGCGTCGAAGCCGGCGAGGTCGGTGCCGGACGCCTTGGCCATCTCCTCCTTGGCTGCCTTGCCTTCCGGCGTGTCGGAGGTCATCAGCTCCATCACCTCGTACCACGCGCCGACAAGCGCCTTGCCCAATGCCGGATTGTCCTTCAGCGTCTCGGTGTTGACGACCATCATGTCGATGATCTCACCGGGAATCTGCGCGGAATCAAAAACCTTGTGCGCACCCGGCATGGCGACGATCTCGGAAACCAGCGGGTTCCAGGTAACGACCGAGGTGACGTCGCTGGTGCCATAGGCGGCGACCATGTCGGCGTCGGACGTGTTGACGGCGGTAATGTCCTTCTCGGCGAGCTTGACCGTGTCCAGCGCCCGCGCCAGCAAGTAATGCGAGACGGAGAGCTCGACGAGATTGACCTTCTGGCCGGCAATGTCGGCGAGCGCTGCCTTGTCCTTGAGGATCACCGCATCATTGCCGTTGGAGAAGTCGCCGATGATCAAGGCGGTGGTGTCGACGCCGCCGCCTGCGGGGATCGACAGCGCGTCCATGTTGGTCATCGAACAGCCGTCGAAACCGCCGGCGGTGTACTGGTTGATGCTTTCGACATAGTCGTTGATGCGGGTGATCTCGACATTGATGCCGTTTTTGTCGGCCCATTTCTTCATGATGCCGCTATCGGAGAGATAGCCCCACGGCATCCAGCCGACATAGATCGACCAGCATATCTTGAAGTCTTTCTTGGGCGCCGCGCCGGCGGCGGAAACGATGGGAAGGCTGAGTGATGCGGCTAGGATGATTGCGGCCAGCTTGCGAAGCATTGCGTACCCCTGTTCGCGATCCGGATTGCGACCGGACTTAATGTTGGGGTTTGCGAGCGCGCATCCGGGAGAGGTTCGCGCCAGCAAACCCGTGCAGGGTTCTCCCGGGATTTTGGCCCGCCGTGTTCCGCCGGATGCCTCAGTGCATCCCTGGCGGTCGCATCTCTTGGACCAGCACCGCTGTGTTGCGGCCGGAACCCTAGACGCTCTGCACACCATCAACGAAGCAAGGAGCATGCCAAGCCTAATTGTGCCAAAAGGCCGGCATTTGTGGAGCTGTGCGGCTTCGAGCGTGCGCACGAGTGACGCGAAAATCATCGCATCGCCGACGGATTGGGCAGTTTGCCTGATTGCTAGGAAGACATCCCGATCGAATCCACCGCCGGTTTCATCGGGTCGACCGCGGCAAAGACGGCGCTCGCCTCGCTGACGATGGAGACGTGATCCTTGGCTGCTTGCCCTGCGGCGGCGCTGTCACCGCGCATGATTGCGGTGACGATGACGTCATGCTCCTGCCAGGATTTGGCCAGGCGCCCCGGCAGCATGAATTGCGCGCGCCGGAACGGCGCCAGCCGGCTGCGTGTCATGACGGTCAGTTCATAGATGTGCTTGCTGTGCGCGCCGCGATAGAGCCGAGTGTGGAACTCGGTGTTGAAATACTCGTAGTCCTCCTCCGCACCCAATTGCACGAGGCGCGCCGATGCCTGGTGCTCGGATTCGAGCGCGCGGCGTTCGCCGGCGGTCATGCGCTCGGCCGAGAACCGCGCGCAGATCGCTTCAAGCTCGGCCATGCTCTCGAACATCGAGGCAAGATGCTCCTGCGTCACCACGGCGACGGTCGCGCCGCGGTTGGGCCGCCTTTCGACCAACCCCATGGCGCTCAGCCGGCCAAGCGCCTCCCTGACGGGGGTGCGCGACACATCGAAACGGGCAGCGAGCGAAGCCTCGTCGAGTTTTTCGCCGGGGCGCAGGAAGCCGGTGACGATCCGGTCACCGATCGCCCTCACCATCTGATCGACGGTCGTGCCCGACCTGATCAAGCTGCGCTTCCCCGACAATTCTCCTCCGTCAGTCTTTTTCGCGGCGTGCGGCAAGTGGCCCGCCGGAAGTTTCCACTCGGGCGCGCCCTCTATGCCTCTATTTTAATCTAGATGTCAAACTGGCTAATTGAAAGGCAAAAAGTGTATGCAATTGCCTTTCGCTTGAGCACGGCAAATCGGCCCGTCAACTGATTTAATTGGATAAATTCCAGCTTTTGAACTGGCACGGCGATTGCATGCACTTTTACGAGAAGAGAATTAATCGACCCGCAAAGGGTTCAACAGGGAGCATTCACATGACCGAGAGATTCATGCTTAGCCGCCGCGATCTCCTCAAGGCCTCCGCCGCCGGAGCGGCGCTCGGCCTGGCCTCGGCGTCATTCCCGATCAGCAGGGCGTTCGCCGCTGCCGTCACTGTCGGCTTCATCTATGTCGGACCGAAGGACGACTACGGCTATAACCAGGCGCATGCCGAGGGTGCCGCCACATTGAAGGCCATCGAGGGCATCTCCGTGGTCGAGGAGGAGAACGTCCCCGAAACGGTCGATGTCCAGAAGTCGATGGAATCGATGATCAACCTCGACGGCGCCTCGCTGATCTTCCCGACCTCCTTCGGCTATTTCGATCCGCACATGCTGGCCATGTGCGCGAAATTCCCCAACGTGCAGTTCCGCCATTGCGGCGGCATGTGGAACAAGGACAAGCATCCGATGAATGCCGGTTCCTATTTCGGCTATATCGGCATGGGCCAGTATCTCAACGGCGTCGCCGCCGGCCACGCCACCAAGACCAAGAAGATCGGCTTCGTCGCGGCAAAGCCCATTCCGCAGGTCCTGCTCAACATCAACTCCTTCCTGCTCGGCGCACGCTCGGTCGACCCGGCAATCACCTGCCAGGTGATCTTCACCGGCGAATGGTCGCTGGCGGTCAAGGAGGCGGAGGCCACCAATGCACTGGTCGATCAGGGTGCCGACGTCATCACCTGCCATGTCGACAGTCCGAAAGTGGTGGTCGAAACGGCGGCGGGGCGCGGCGCCTTCATCTGCGGCTACCATGCCAATCAGAGCCCGCTGGCACCCGAAAAATACCTGACCGGCGCGGAATGGAACTGGGCGAAGGTCTACAAGATGTTCGTCGACGACCTCGTGGCCGGCAAGCCGCTGCCCAATTTCACGCGCGGCGGACTGGCCGACGGCTTCGTCAAGATGAGCCCGCTCGGCCCCGCCGTCAGCGAGGCGGCGCGCGCACAGTTCGACGGCACGCTCGCCGAAATGATGAAGGGCGGCTTTTCGGTGATCAAGGGGCCGTTGAAGAACAACAAGGGCGACGTCGTCGCAACCGAGGGCCAGACCTTCGTCGAAGCCGCGATCGAACTGGAAAGCATGGACTATCTCGTCGAGGGTGTCGTCGGCTCGACCGCTTGAGCATGGATCGGAGACGGGGGCCATGGCAGACACCGTGAGCAGCGCGAGCGTGCCAGTGATGCTCGGCGCCAAAAGCTATCCGACGGCGCTCGAATGGATCGCCCGGCGGGCGGAAGCCCTCGTCATCCCGCTCGCGGCCCTGATTGTCGGCATGGCCCTGTTCAGCCTGTTCATCGCGCTGGTCGGCAAATCGCCGGCGCAGCTCTATGAAATGATGTGGCGCGGCGGCTTCGGCTCGTGGTTCTCGGTCCAGAACTCGCTGTCGCGGGCCGCACCCTTGCTGCTTGCGGCGCTCTGCGTGGCGCTGCCGGCCCGGCTCGGCCTTGTCGTCATCGGCGGCGAAGGCGCGATCGTGCTGGGCGGCGTTGCCGCGGCTGCCATGGGCGTGGCCGCCAGCGGCGCCCCCGCCTTTTTCGTTATTCTTATCATGGGCGTGGCGGGCCTGGCCGCCGGCGGCATCTGGATCGGTGCCGTCGGCGCGCTACGCCACTACCGTGCCGTCAACGAAACCATATCGAGCCTTTTGATGGCCTATATCGCCATCGCCCTGATGAACCATCTGGTGGAAGGACCGCTGCGCGATCCCGCCTCGCTCAACAAACCGTCGACCGAGCCGTTGGCTGAGGCCTACCGCATCGGCAACATTCCCGGCATGGACGTGCATTGGGGCCTGGTCGTCGGCATCATCGCCTGCATTCTGTCCTGGCTGCTGATCGAAAAGACCCGCTGGGGGTTCGCCGCCCGCATTGCTGGCGGCAATGTCAGGGCAGCCCAGGTGCAGGGACTTGCCGTTGGACCGCTGATTGTCGGTTTCACCGCGCTGGCCGGCGGCTTTGCCGGCCTTGCCGGCATGCTGGAAGTCGCCGCCGTGCAAGGCAGCGCCAACGCCTCGCTCGCCGCCGGCTATGGGTATACCGGTATCCTGGTCGCCTTCCTCGCCCGCCACAATCCGCTCGCCATCATCCCGGTCGCCTTCCTGCTTGGCGGCATCGACGCCTCCGGCGGGCTGATCCAGCGCCGCATGGACCTGCCCGACGCCACCGTGCTGGTGCTGCAGGGCATGCTCTTCGTCGTCATCCTGTTCAGCGAAACCTTCTACGGCCGCTTCAAGGCTTTCAATCCCGACCTCTGGCAGAGGGGCGATCTCTTGAAAAGGCCCGATCTCCTGAAGGGAACTGCCTGATGGACGCAAGCGAGATCGGCCTCTGGGGCGTTCCGCTCGCCATGCTCGGCGGCGCCATCCGGGTGTCGACGCCCTTCATCTTCGTGTCGCTGGGCGAAGCCATCACCGAACGCTCGGGGCGCATCAATCTCGGTCTCGAAGGCACACTGGTGTTCGGCGCGATGACCGCCTATGCCGTCGCGGTGATGACCGGCTCACCATGGTTCGGTCTGCTGGCCGCCGCAGCCGCCGGTCTTTGTTTCGGCCTGTTCCACGGCTGGATCTGCAGATTCCGTGGCGTTAACGACATCGCCATCGGCATTGCGCTGATGCTGTTCGGCTCGGGTCTCGCCTTCTTCTTCGGCAAACCGTTCATCCAGCCCTCGGCGCCCGACCTGCCGGCCATCCCGTTTGGCGGCTGGTCCGATGTTCCGCAGGTGCAGGCGGCGCTCAACGTCAATGTGCTGTTCCTGATCGGTGCAGCACTTGCCGTGTTCCTGTGGTGGGCTTTCCGCAACACCCGGGCCGGCCTGATCCTGCGCGTGGTTGGCGACAGTTCCGACGCCGCGCGCGCCATGGGCCTCAACCCGAATACGGTGCGCCTCATCGCCACCGGCATCGGTGGCGCGCTGGCCGGAATCGGTGGCGCTTATCTGTCGCTCTATTACCCCGGCAGCTGGACCGAAGGCATTTCGTCGGGCCAGGGGCTGATGGCAGTGGCGCTGGTCATCTTCGCGCGCTGGAACCCACTCGGCTGCTTTGCCGCCGCGCTGCTGTTCGGCGGGGCCGGCGCGCTGGGGCCGGCGCTGCAATCGGTCGGCGTCACGCAAGGCTACTATCTGTTCTACGCCGCACCCTACATTCTCACCCTCGTCATCATGATCGCCACCTCGTCGCCGAGCCGTTCGCTGGCCGGCGCGCCGGGCGAACTGTCGATCACCAAATGACGTTTCCAGACTGGAGTTTTTCTCAATGAACGCCAGAGCCGAGGTCACGCAGCGCTACATCGATGCCGATCCCTATCCATGGCCCTACAATGGCGAGCTTCGGCCCGACAACACGGCGCTGATCATCATCGACATGCAGACCGATTTCTGTGGGCCGGGCGGCTATGTCGATCATATGGGCTACGATCTCTCGCTGGTGCGGGCGCCGATCGAACCGATCAGATCGGTGCTGTCTGCCATGCGGGCGAAGGGCTACACCATCATTCATACGCGAGAGGGCCACCGGCCCGATCTCGCCGACCTGCCGGCCAACAAGCGCTGGCGCTCGCGCCGCATCAATGCCGGCATCGGCGACCCCGGACCCTGCGGGCGCATCCTGGTGCGCGGCGAGCCGGGCTGGGACATCATCCCCGACCTCTATCCGGCCGAAGGCGAACCGATCATCGACAAGCCGGGAAAGGGCTCGTTCTGCGCCACCGACCTGGAGCTGATCCTCAACCGGCGCGGCATCGAAAACATCGTGCTGACCGGCATCACCACCGACGTCTGCGTGCACACGACGATGCGCGAAGCCAACGACCGCGGCTTCGAATGCGTGATGCTGGAGGATTGCTGCGGGGCGACCGACTACGGCAACCATCTCGCTGCGATCAAGATGATCAAGATGCAAGGCGGCGTGTTCGGCGCGGTGTCCAATTCGGCGTCCTTCGTCGCCCAGTTGCCATGAGGTTCGATCATGAGTGATCGCGGCAAAAGAGCGGTTGGCGTCGAGACGATCGGCATGAGCATGCGTTTCGGCGCCTTCACCGCGCTGGACGACGTCTCCATCAAGGTGCCGGCGGGATCGTTTCATGCGCTGCTTGGCGAAAACGGCGCGGGCAAGTCGACGCTGGTCAAATGCATCATGGGCTTTTATCACCCGACCGCCGGCGAAATTCTGGTCGACGGCCGCGAGGTCGGGATCGCCAGTCCGAAGGACGCCTCGGCGCTCGGCCTCGGCATGGTCTACCAGCATTTTACCCTCGTCCCGTCGCTCACGGGTGCGGAAAACCTGGTCATTTCCCGCGAGAAGGTGCCAGGGATTATCGACTGGCGCAAGGAACGCGCCGCACTTGCCCAATTCATGCAGCGGATGCCGTTCAAGCTGCCACTCGACGTCAAGGTGGCCGAACTCGCCGCCGGCGAGAAACAGAAGCTCGAAATCATCAAGCAGCTTTATCTCGGCCGCAGTTTTCTGGTGCTGGACGAGCCGACGTCGGTGCTAACCCCCGGCGAGGCGCAGGAAGTGCTGGGCCTTGTGCGCGGCATGACCAAGGCGGGCGACCTCACCGTGCTGATGATCTCGCACAAGTTCCACGAGGTGACGGCGTTTGCCGACGACATCACGGTGTTGCGCAAGGGCAGACTGACAGGAACGGGGAAAGTATCGGAGCTGTCTCACAAGCAGATGGCGGCGATGATGATCGGTGACCAGCCGATCGCCGCGCTCGACAGCCGCGCTCCGGTGCCGGTCGGCGCCAGGCAAATCCTGACGGTGAAGGCACTGAAGGCGCCCGACCGCACCGGCCTGAAAACCATCAATATCGGCGAGCTCGATGTGAAGTCCGGCGAGATCGTCGGTGTCGCCGGCATTTCCGGCAACGGCCAGAAGGAATTTCTAGAAGTCCTTGCCGGGCAGCGTACGCGTGATGCCGGCGACGTTCTGGTGAAGGGAACGCCCTACGGCGCCAGCCGCGCCGAGGCCCGCACGCTCAATGTGCGCTTCATCCCGGAGGAACCGTTGCGCAATGCCTGCGCGCCGAGGATGACGGTGGCGGAAAACATGGCATTCCGGACCTTCGACCTGAACGAGGCCGGCAAGCCGATAAGCTGGATCCGGATGAGCGCCATCAGGGACTATGCGACGCGGCTGGTCGAGCAGTTCAAGGTCAAGACAGCCTCGCTCGCCTCGCCGATTTCGTCACTCTCCGGCGGCAACATCCAGCGCGCTGTGCTCGCCCGCGAACTGACCGGCGAGGTCGATCTGCTGATTATTTCGAACCCCTGCTTCGGCCTCGACTTCTCCGCCGTCGCCGAAATCCGCGCGCGCATCATGAAGGCGCGCAACGCCGGCGCCGCGGTGCTGTTGATGTCGGAGGACCTCGACGAATTGCTGGAGCTCTCGGACCGCATCTTCGTCATGTCCGACGGCGCGCTGGTCTATGAGACGCCGATCGCACAGGCGAGTGTGCAGACGATCGGCGAGCACATGGCGGGACATCACTGATGGCGGAGATCGACGCGCTGCCGTTTCCGTTTGCCTTCAAGCCTGAGGCGATGGCGCTGGTCGTCATCGACATGCAGCGCGATTTCGCCGAGCCGGGCGGCTTCGGGGCCAGCCTCGGCAACGACGTCAGCCGGGTGGTGGCGATCGTGCCGACGGTAAAAAGGCTGATCGAGGGATTTCGCGCCGCCGGCCTGCCGGTGATCCACACGATGGAGTGCCACAGGTCAGACCTTTCGGACCTGCCGCCGGCCAAGCGCAATCGCGGCAATCCGCCGATACGCATTGGCGATGCCGGCCCGATGGGCCGCGTGCTGGTCGTCGGCGAGCCGGGAACGGCGATCCTCGACGAGGTGGCCCCGCTGCCTGGCGAAATCGTCATCGAAAAACCCGGCAAGGGCGCGTTCTACGCTACCAGGTTCGGCGAGGACCTGAAGCGGCTGGGCGTGCAGCAGCTCGTCTTCGCCGGAGTCACGACGGAAGTCTGCGTGCAGACGACGATGCGCGAAGCCAACGACCGCGGCTACGAATGCCTGCTGGCGGAGGATGCGACGGAAAGCTATTTTCCGGAATTCAAGGCGGCCGCGCTGGCCATGATCAGGGCGCAGGGCGCGATCGTCGGCTGGACGGCGATGACGGACCAGGTGCTCAAAGGAATTGCCGATGCCTAACATTGCATACCCGGCTCTCAACCATGGGGGCTGGCGTGATCTGGCATTCGAGCATTTTCGCGACGGCATCACGGTGCATTGGCTGCTCAAGGGCGGACCGGCCGAACCTTCCGTCGCGATCCTGAACTATCGGCCCGGCGCCGGCGTGCCGCGCCATCGTCATGTCGCACTGGAAACCATCGTTGTGCTGGAAGGCACCCAGAGCGACGAGACTGGCGACTATCTTCCCGGAAGCGTGATCCTGAACCCGGTCGGGACCGAGCATTCGGTGTGGACGAAACACGGCTGCGTCGTACTGATCCAGTGGAATCTGCCCGTGGTCATTCTGGACGAGACGAAATGAGCGACATCCGCTTCGATATCGGCAGCCTGCACGCGGCCTATGCCTCCGGCATGTCGGCCGCTACCATTATTGAAACCGTGTTTCAGCGCATAGCGAAAGCGGACGATCCAGGCATCTTCATCCATCTGGCGAGCAAGGCCGAAATGCTCGCCGAGGCCGACGCACTCGGCGGATTCGATCCCGTGGCAAAGCCGCTGTGGGGCGTACCGTTCGCGGTCAAGGACAACATCGATGTTGCCGGCATGCCGACCACGGCTGGCTGCACCGAATATGCCTACTTGCCGGCGAAAGACGCCACCGTCGTCGCGCGTCTGAGGGCGGCCGGCGCGCTGGTCGTCGGAAAAACCAATCTCGACCAATTCGCCACCGGCCTCGTCGGCGTGCGCACACCTTATCCGGTCCCCCGAAACGCGATCGATCCGAAACTGGTGCCGGGCGGTTCCTCGTGCGGCTCGGCCGTGGCGACGGCGCACGGCATTCTTTCTTTCGCGCTCGGCACCGATACCGCAGGATCCGGCCGCATTCCCGCCGGCCTCAACAACATCGTCGGGCTGAAGCCGACCGTCGGCGCGCTGTCGGCCACCGGCGTGGTGCCGGCCTGCCGCACGCTCGATTGCGTCTCCGTCTTCGCGCTCACCGTCGATGACGCCTACAGCGTCTTCAGGGCCGCGGCGGCCAAAGATGACGTCGATCCTTATTCGCGCGCTATCGCGGCGCCGCCGCTTGGTCCGCGTCCACCCGTGTTGACCGTCGGGGTTCCCGCAAAAGCGGACCGGGAATTTTTTGGCGACGTGGCCATGCAGGCTGGATTCGAAACGGCGCTGCGGACGCTGGAACAGCTCGGCTGCAGACTGATCGAAATTCCCTTCGGCGATTTCTACGCTACCGCCAACCTGCTCTACGAAGGCGCCTGGGTAGCCGAGCGCTATGCGGCGATTGCGGATTTCATGGACGTGAACGAAGCAGCCATGCACCCGGTGACGCGCACAATCATCGGCGGCGCGCGAAAGCTTTCCGCGGCGGATGCTTTCAAAGGCCTCTATGCGCTGCAGGCCCACAAGGCCAGGCTCGCGCCTGTCATCGCCTCGGTCGACCTTTTCTGCTTGCCGACGGCGCCGACGCACTATTCGCTGGAGACTGTTTTGGCCGATCCGATCGTCACCAACAGCCGGCTCGGCACCTACACCAACTTCGTCAATCTGCTCGACATGTGCGGCATCGCCGTGCCGACCGGGAAGCGCGACGACGATCTGCCGATGAGCGTTACCTTGCTTGCCGCTGCCGGCAAGGATGCACTGACGGCGACGCTGGCCAGCGAGTTGCATGCGGCGAGCGGTCTCGGCCTTGGCGCGACAGGCTGGGCGATGCCTGTCTTCACCGCCAAAAGCTTCGACCCTACTGACGACCTGATCGAGCTCGTGGTTGTCGGCGCGCATTTGTCGGGAATGCCGCTCAACGGCCAACTCTGCGCGCTTGGCGCGCGATTGAGCAGAGCCGCCAGGACGGTTGCTTCCTATCAGCTTTATGCGCTCGCGGGCCAGTCCGTGCCGAAGCCGGGGCTCGTGCGTGTTGCCGATGGCGAAGGGACGTCGATCGATGTCGAGGTTTGGCGGCTTTCACCAGACGCGTTCGGACGCTTCGTGGCCGCGATCCCGCCGCCGCTTGGCATCGGCACGATCGAGCTCGATGACGGGACATCGGCCAAGGGCTTCCTGGTCGAAACCGCCGGGTTGTCACGAGCGATCGACATTTCGGCCTATGGCGGTTGGCGCAGCTTCATCGCAAAAGCCAGCGGAGAGCGACAGGAAAGGGTCCCGGCTGATTGAACGACCGGCCGTTCGCACCGGCAACGTCAGCGTGCGCTCAAATCGTAGCAGGATGCTCGGCTTGCAGTTGGTACGGCGAGCCAGCACGCCGAACGCCGTAAGCGATCCGCGTGCGGCGGTGCGGACGATCCGCGCGCGGGCCGCTGGAGCGGACTGTCGAAGATGGAATGCGGGATTCACCGGTTGCTCATTGCCGCTCGCAATTCGGCCGCGTCTGCTGCCTGATTTCGAGGTCGCGCAGGCATCCAGTCGACGCTTGCACTTGGCCGTTGCCGCTTCATCTGCGAAGCCCCTACGAATTGTCGCACGATTGCGCTACCCTAAGGTCAATCTGGGCTGCGGGACGGTCATCATGGCACGACCTGACGCTCGATGATTGGTTGAGCGGGAGCCCGATGACCGCCCCAGACGCCATTGACGCCGATGCGAGGCGCCCGCTCTCGGGCACAGGCAGGATCGCCAAGCTGGCGGCGCCGCGCAGCGCCAGGATATTGAGGCGGAACCGCGTTCTCGAAGCGATCGGCCTGAAATCGCGTTCGAGCGTATGCTGGGTGGCCGCGCCGGCCGGCTACGGCAAGACGACGGCGGTCATCGACTACCTCGAAAGCGTCGAGGCACCGCATGTGTGGTTCCGCATCGACGAGGGCGACCAGGATATCGCGCGCTTCTTTCAATATCTGGCGCAGTCACTCGCCTCACCCGCAGTTGGAAACTTGCCGGTCTTTGGGGTCGAATATGTCGAGCAGCCGAAGGAGTTCGCCAGGCGCTTCTTCAGAGCGTATTTTGCGCGGTTGAAGCCCGGCACCATTCTGGTCCTCGACGACTTGCACGACGCCGACACGCCCGAATTCCGGGCGGTGCTTTCCGTGATGTTCCGTGAACTTCCTGACACGGTCCGCTGCATCTGCGTCTCGCGCACGCTGCCCCACGACGAACTGGGCGACCTCGTCCTCAAGGGCCAAGTGGCCGTCATCGATCGATCGGCGCTCGAATTCTCGACATCGGAAGCACGCGATTTCGTCAAGCTGCGTTCGAAGGACGGCGCCCTTCCAGTCGATGTCGAAGCGGCGCGCGGCTGGGCGATCGGGCTGGTTCTCCTCGCCGATCACGGCTCGGCGGTCGGACCTGACGAAACGAGCGGGGCAGCAGCCGGCGGGCAGAACGCGCTGTCGGACGTTCTCGGCCGCCATTTCTTCCTTTCCCTTCCCGCCGCCGACCAGGACATGCTGCTGAAACTCAATCTGCTGCCCGAGATCAGCACCGAACTGGCGGACGTGATGATCGGGTCGGGCGAAGCGGGCAAGCTGCTCGACAGGCTCTACCAGCGGCAATTGCTGGTCACGCGAACGGAAAACAGCCGCGGCGTTTTCCACCTGCACGACCTCTTGCGGGACTTCCTCGACCGACGCTTCGCACAGCGTGTGACGGCAGAAGAGCAGAAGTCGCTCAAACAAAGGGCGGCAAAGGTGCTCGCCGACGCCGGTCTATATGACGAAGCCATACACCTCGCCTTGCAGGCAGAGGACTGGGACCAGGCGAGCGGGCTCATGCTGAGCCGGGCGGAGGCCGTGCTGGCGCAGGGACATCGAACGACCTTCACCGAATGGGTGGGCCGGTTGCCGGAAGCGTTCATGAATGGCTGGCATTTCTATTGGCTGGGCGTGGCCCACATGCCGAACGACGCCGCGGCAGAGCACTGGCTGTCGAAGGCATGGCATGCCTTTGGCGAGGCCGACGATCAGCGCGGGCTTTGTCTTACGGTGTCGCGCGCGGTTCTGGTCAAGACGGACAGTTGGCGCACCTATGAGGGTCTTTCGGCCTGGACCCGCCGGGCGTTCGAAATCATCGAGCGCGGCCTGCCGGAACTGCCTTCCGAGGAAGCGATGCTGGTGCGCATCGGCATGGTGCGGGCGTTGAACTTCGGCGACGACTACTACCGCAACAGCCCGGCCGGGCAGGCGCTGGAAACGGAACTGCTGGAGCGGCTGACCCGAAATCCCGAGCACGACCCAAGCGGCTTACGGCTGCTTGCCAGCGAAACGCTGATCGAGCATTCGGTATCGGTCATGCGGGCCGATCTGTTCACCAAGGCCGTCGACAGCGTTGTCGAGGATTTGACCGACAAGGAGGTGCTGCCTTGGGTCCTCGGCATGTGGCTGGTCGAGTTTGGTGCCAAGAGCGGCCGCTACTTCCCGTATAAGAGACGGGGTTTTCCCTACCCGTCGGCCGAAGCGGCGTTGCGGGAGGCGATCGCGATCGGTGAGAGCGAGTCGCTCAAGGGTGTGGAGTTCGGTGGCCTGTATCATCTTCAGATGCAGATGAAGTTCCGAAACGACTTTGCCGAGCTCGACCAGGTGGTCGAGCGCCTCGCCGAGATCGCCGACAGTCGTTTCAGCACACAGGTCGCCATCGTCGCCAATTGCTATGCCGCGCTTCATGCCAGGCAAGGCGATTTCGCGGCCGCCTATGAGGATTGCGAGCGCTTCATGGCGGCGAGCGAGGCCGCCAACGAGCCGATGGTCGAGCGCTGGGCCCACTGCATCACGAAGTTCCAGGTGCTGCTCGCCGACAGGAAGCCGCGCGAAGCCGCCGCGCTACTCAGCGAGCTGCTGCCGCGGCTGGACGGCGGCGCCCGCAAGCGAACCCAGATATGCGTTCTTGCAGCGGCCGCGCTGGAGAGCCTGTGGGACCAGGGTCCACGCTACGGCGATCGGCTGAAGCTCTTTATGGAGGCGCTGCGCGACATCGCCTGGCCAATGGTGCTTCTCAACGTTCCGGAATTGCTCGCCGAGCTGCTTGGCGATGCGCTTGAGCGCGGCATCGAGCCCAAGCTTTGCCGGTCGCTTATCCGGGAACGCCGATTGGACGCACCGCAACGGCGGCCCACGGCCTGGCCATGGCCGCTCAAGGTCCACGTCCTCGGAGGCTTTCGGATCGAACTCGATGGTAACCCTGTTAATCTCGGCGCCAAGCCGCCGACGAAGGCTCTCGACATCCTGCGGGTACTGGCGATCTCGAAAGACAACACCTGCTCGCTGGAGACCCTTCAGGACTGGCTGTGGCCAGATCTCGACGGCGATCAGGCGCGGGCGGCGTGCGAGCAGGCGCTGCATCGGCTGCGCAAGCTGCTCGGGCGAATCGACCTCATCGTCCAGCGCGAAGGCAAGCTTCGCCTCGCGTCGGACAAGGTCTGGGTCGACCTCGCCGACTGGGATGGACGGCTCAAATCCGTGACGACAGCCAATGGCGAGGCGGCCGGGCTGCGACCCGAAGCGGAAGCGCTGTTCCTCGCATTCCCCGGTCCGCTGTTTCTGCACGAGCGAGCCAGCTTCTGGTCGCTCGCCGCCGCTGAAAAAGTGCGTCGCGATCTGATCGATCTTGGATTGCGAATCGGCCAGCGGCTGGAGACAACCGGCAACGTCCAGGAAGCGCGCTCGACCTATCTGAGGGCGTTGGACCTCTATCCGGATGCCGGACCCGTCTGCAGGGCGCTGATCAGGGAGCGGCTGTCGCGCGGTGATTTCGAAGCCGCGGTCGACGACTATGCACGCTACGAACGGGCGCTGCGTGCTGCCGGCGAAGCGGCGCCCGCTGCCGAAATACGCGCCCTGGTCGAACCCTATCTTGTGCGGCACACGCGCTGACGACGTGTTTTGCGCTGTCTGGCGTAACACCGGGCTATCGTCGGTCTGGCAGCCACCCCTCAAGCTCCGAGCAGGGTGTTTGCTAAGGGCTGCCAGTATCAGAACGAGGCCGGCGATCGCGTCCATTCGCTCGCTGCGCGTCAGCCCCGCCTGGATAGCACGAGGTGATGGAGCCGAGGGAAATGACAGGTCGCGAGGCAGGACAGCGCTGTCACGCATAACAATGACTTAAAGCGCCTCGCATGAGTCCATTCGGCCGCGACGCGCTTTCGACTGCGGCACACGGATCGTTTTGTTCAGCCAGGTCGTGCTGCACGCACCCAATCGAGTCGTGCTGCGGGGACAAGGCCGTAATTGTAAAAATTGATACCGTCGACGTCCGGCGCCAGCGCTGGCTTCACCTTGGCGGCGAGAATTTCAGGGCCTGCCATTTCCGGATAAAAGAGCCGGTAGCCGGCGCCGAGGAATTTCTCTGCCCCGAGCGCGGTGCGGCCAGCCGCCATCAGGCTCGTCACGTCGCCGGCCTGCATGTCGTAGGCACACAGGATCGCCCCGTCGCAGACCTTGCCGAGCGCTGCCAGATCGCAGCCGCCGAGCCAGCCGTCTTTCAGGTCGATGATGAGAACACGTGTCCCCGGATCGGCGACCTCGCGCAGCTCGGCGACAAGGCTGGTCACCGGCTCGAACCGCCACAACAGATAGGCGTGGAGTTGCGGCCAGGGCAGAAAGGCGTCTAGGCCACTTGCGGGAAATTCGGGAAAGCGCCGTTCAGGCACCGCGCGCTCGCACGCTTCGGCAATCCACTGCTTGACGAGCTCACGCGCCGCCTGGCCTTCGATGCCGGCAGCAGCGGCGCGGGCGAGGCAGGACGGACAGAAGCACAGCGACAGAAGAAAGTCGTCTTCCGGCGTCAGCCCGACACCGTCCTTCTCGTGATGATATTCGTGGGCGAAGCCCATGAAGGACGGGCTTTCAAGTTCGATCCTGTCCGGCTTGTAAGTATGGGTGATATCCGCGGCCAGCGCACGGACATAAGCGCGTGCATCCGGATGTGACGGACAAAGATTGTAATAATTGGGGTCGCCGAAGGCGTTGCGGGTGACGGCTTGCGGATAAAGCATGCCGAGGCGGGTGTTGTGCAGGCAGACCGTCCAGCACGACACTCGGAGTCCGCCTGCCTCGCGCCGTTGAACGAGTTCGGCCAGAACGTCGCCACCTTCCGTGACTACGTCCGCCACCTTGGGCTGGATCACGAGATCGGCCCATCGCGCGGCGGTTGGCTTGAAGTAGATCGTGCCGTCCTCCGGGAAATAGGCTTTGCAGCGCGGGCTGCGCGGCTGCAGGAAGCGACCGGCATGATAGGAGGTCGCGAGACTGATCATGTTGAGCCCTGCGCGCTCGACGAGATCGCGTTCGACCGTCTCCAAGCCCAGATCCTGGACGTCCCAGGGATAGGTCCACATCGAAAGCTGCATGAAATATCCTCAGTTTCCTGCAATGCCGCGTGAGCAACGCCAGTTGGTTCCCTGTTAGCCTTCCACCGGTTCGGCGACCTGCAAAAGGCAATCTCCTGCCTCGCACATCGTGTGCAGCCGGCGCGAAAGTACGATACCGCCTTCGGCGAAATGCAGGGCTTCCTCGGCAAGATCGAGCCGTTCGAGGTCGTGATACCAGCCGGCCAATTGTCCGGCGCTCACGCCGTCGCCGAGCCTGACGGCGGGTTCGAACCAGCCGCGGCGGGTGGCGTAGAGGCCCTGACCGTGCCGGGAAAGCGCGAGCAATCGCGTCGGCGCTGAAGGCTTTGGTCCCGGCGAAAGAACCGGCGCCTCGACCACGCCGACGGCGACCATCAGATTGTCGATAGCGCGAGCGGTAATCGCCATCGTATCGACTGTGGCGGTGCCGCCGCCGCCGAATTCGCCGCTGATGCCAATGGCACCAGCCCGGCGGGCTGCGCCCATCGAAGTCGGCGAGGCCTGACCATTGTCTGCCACGAAGCCATACGGCATGCCGAGCGTCCGCATCAGCTCCACCCCGCGCCTGTGGCGATCGGGATCGGTATTGCGCTCGACGAGTGCTGTAGGCAGATGTTCCATCGAGGTGCCCCCCGAATGGATGTCAAAGACGACGTCGTGGCGAGGGAACAGTTCCGTCTCGAGGAAACTGGCAAGCCGGCTTGTCGGTGTGCCCAACGGATCGCCTGGAAAGGCTCGGTTGAGATTGCCGCCATCGAGCGGCGAACAGCGTTTGGCGGCCATGACCGCCGGTGCGTTCGACATCGGCAGGATGGTGACGCGGCCCTTGATCTGCTTGGGATCGAGCCGGCGGATCAGCTTTGCCAGCGACAGCTCGCCCTCATATTCGTCACCGTGATTGCCGGCCATCAGAAGCAGCGACGGCCGTTCACCGTTGCGTATGAGGCAGATCGGAACCTTGACCTGGAAATAAGGCGAACGGTCTGTCGAGAAGGGCAAACTGAGATGGCCTGATGTCTTGCCGTCCCGGTCGAAGTCGAGCGTATGGGTGAGGCCGGTGTGCATGGCGGAGACTCAGCTGGCGGCGATCGCCGTGACCTCAATGCGGAGGTCGGGATCGGCGAGACGCGCCTCGACGCAGGCCCGCGCCGGCAGGCGTTGGGGATCCACCCAGGCATCGTAGATGCTGTTCATGGCGTCGAAGTCGCCGATCTGCGGCAGGAAGATATTGACCGCCACAAGCTTCGACTTGCTGCTGCCGGCCTCGACCAAAAGCGCCTCGATCTTTGAGAGTACATCGCTGGTCTGGCCTTCGATGCCGGCCTTGCGATTGTCGGCGACCTGGCCTGCGATGTGGACGAGGCCACCATAGACGACCGCCTGCGACATGCGGGAGCCGGACTGGAAATACTTGATCATATTGGATCCTTTCGAGGTTCTCTTGGGGCCGCCGCAAGATCCGGTCAGCCGAAGTAGGTGGGAAAGGCGTGGCGGACATGCCCGGCCGCGTCGACGCCGAAGATTATGCGATGGCGATCGAGGCAGGTGCAGGGATGCGAGATGCCGAACTCAATGATGTCGCCAACCGCAATGTCGTCGCTCGGCGCGATTGTCAGGAAGACGTGCTGGTCGTTCAGCTTGAAGACCTCGGCGCGCGCTTCCGCCAGCGGCTTGCCGGTCCGGAAGACCGCGAGCACCACCGGAAAGCCCTGATCGAACGACACGTCGCGCATGCCCATGCCGCAAATCGCCAGGCCGGGCTCCGGCCGCGACAGCACCTCGGCCCACAGGCGCACAGCCGGACGAAACGAATTTCGTGCGGAAACGCTGACGCCGCCGACCGCAAAGCCGTTGCGGGCGTCAAGTGCGCCAAGCGAGCTATCATAGACACCATGGTCGTGGAAGAAGATGGCGCCGCTGCGCAATACCAGCGTCGCATTGCCGTTCCCGGAAACGGCGGGCGAAAGCGCGGCGACCACTTTGTCGAAGAACACCGAGCCGCCGGCCGTGACGATCAGCGGCACGTCGCCGCCGACGCGGGCGCGCAGCCGCAGGAACATGTCGGCGGTCATCGCCAGCAGAGCCGAGATCACCTCCTCGGTGCGGCCGGGGTCGGGTTGCGCCGCGGCACCTTCGTAGGTCGCAACGCCGGCAATCAGCAGCCGTCCGCCGGCGGCATCAACTGCATCGGCGATCGCCTCGGCCTCACCGGTAGTCCGCGCGCCTGCCCTCCCAGCACCGAGTTCGACGAGCACGCGCAATGGCGGCAGCTTCGCATTGCCCCGCCAAGCTTCGGCGAGCGCATGCGCGGCGGCGATAGAGTCGGCGAAGACGAAGAGCTCGACGCCTGGCCAGGCGCCAACCAGCGCCGCGAGCCGGTTCGCACCGCCTGATCCACCAACCTCGTTGGCGACGATCAGCCGTGTGAGGCCGGCCCTGAGCATCACCGCAGCTTGTCTGACATCGGCGACGGTCGTGCCCCATGCTCCGGCCTCAACCAACGATCGGGCAAGGTCGGGCGCCATCGGGGTCTTGGCATGCGGCGCGATCATGGCGCCCTGTTCGCGCGCGTAGCGCAGAAACAGGTCACGATTGGCGACGAAGGCCTCCTCGTCGAGGGTCAGCACCGGCAACGACATGCGCCCATCAGCCGGATGCCAGCGCTGAGATGTGACAAGTCTGCTGTCCAGCCCGAAGGTGCCGGGCGGCACGCCGCGGATGCGATCGTCGAGCAGGAAATTTTCACGAGTCGCGAGCGCCGGCACGGGTGAGTTTTCGGTCATCCGATGCTAGTCCTTTCGCCTTCGCAGGATGAAGCCCGGATCGATTTCCGATGCCGGCCACAGCATGAGAGAGATGCGTGTCAAAGCCTTACTCCGGACCGATCATCGATGCCCACCATCATCTTTGGGATCTCGGCCTCGGCCGCCATCCCTGGCTCGCCACAACGGCTGGCGAGCGCGGCGGCCTGGGCGAGCTTGGCATGTTGCGGCGAAACTATCTTCCTGAGGATTATTTGCGCGACGCCAGCCGGCACAATGTCGTCGCCACAGTTCATGTCGAAGCCGGTTGGGCCGGGGACGACTGCGTCGGCGAAACGCGGTGGCTTGAAACGCTCGGCAAGTCGCAGGGCGTGGCGGCCCGCTACGTCGTTCACGTTCCGCTGGCGAACCGCCAAGCCCCGGCGCTGGTCGAGGCGCAGGCGGCATTCGAACGTGTCGTCGGCGTGCGCGACATACTGAGCTGGGATCCAGATCCTGCCCGCCGTTTCGCGGCCCGTGACGGTATCATGAACGATCCGGCCTGGCGCGCCGGCCTGTCCCTGCTTGCCGGCCATCGGCTGGTCTTCGATCTCATGGTGTTTCCGCGCCAGCTCGCTGATGCCGCGCGGCTCGCAGCCGCCTATCCGAACCAGCCCTTTGTCCTCAACCACTGCGGCAGCCCGATCGACCGTGACGCCGACGGTATGCGGGCGTGGCGCGAAACGCTTCGGCTTTTGTCGGAGCGCGACAACGTCGCGATCAAGATGTCCGATCTGGTCGCCTACGATCATGATTGGACGCTCGACAGCCTGAAGCCGGTTGTGATGCATTGCATCGACTGCTTCGGCACGCATCGCGCGATGTTCGGCAGTGACTTCCCGGTGGCCGGTCTGCACGCGTCGTTCGATGGGGTATATGACAGCTTCAAGGCCATTGCCGGGGAGCTTTCCGCAGACGAGCAGACGGCGTTGTTCTTCGGCAATGCGAGGCGCATCTACCGGCTGGACGATATGTCATCGGCGGGCCTGCTCCCGGCCTGAGAGAAGCAGCAGCCCCAGGATCAGCGAACCGAACAGGATGCTGCGCCAGCCGGGCGATGCGTTGACGACGGTGATCAGAGCCGTGATCGTGACCAGCAGGACGGCGCCGGGGATGGTGCCGGCATAGGTGCCGAGCCCGCCGAGGATCGAGGTGCCGCCGAGCACGACGGCGGCAATCGAGGCGAGCAGATAGGGATCGCCGATCCCGACATAGCCTTGTCCGTTCATGCCGAGCACCAGCACGCCCGCAAGCCCGGAAGTGAACCCGCTGATGCCGTAAACCACCATGGTGGTCGAAGCGACGGGAACGCCGGAGAGTGTCGCGGCGAGCGGGTTGGCGCCCATCGCGAAGAGCCGAGCGCCGAAGGATGTGGCATGCATTGCGATCAGAACGATCACGGAGACGGCCACCCACAAAAGCACGCCAGCGGGTATACCGGCCGGCCGCGCATTGCCGAGCCAGCGCACCAGCGGGTTTTCGGCGGTCACGGCACTGCCGCCGGCGATGATGATCAGCAGGCCCTGCAGGAATGTCGCCATGGCCAGGGTCATGATCATAGGATGAACGCGCAACAGCGCCACGCCCAGCCCGTTCACCAGACCGATTGCCGTCGTCAGCGCAAGGACGGCAAGGACGGCGGTGAGCCCGGTCGGATCCGCCTGCCACGACAGCAGCGGCAGGCTGACGGCGCTCACCGTGACGATCGCCGCGACGGAAAGGTCGATGCCGCCAGCGATGACCACAAAGGTCTGCCCCGCTGCGACCAGGCCAATGACCGCGGCCAGTTCGACCAGATAGCGCAAGTGGCCATAGGCGCCGAAGCCGCGCGAGACGAAGCTCGCCGCGATCCACACCGCGGCGACGATGGCCAGGGTGAGAAAGGGCCGGCTGCGCAGGATCGTCAGGGCGCGCCTGCCGCTCACGGTCTCTTTCCATGCTGTCATTGCTGCACCTTGCGGAATTGCGGGACGGCGACCGCCCCGATGATGATGAGGCCCTGCGCGACATATTGGGCGACCGGCGTGAAGCCGAGGAAGAACATGACACTGATCATCAGGCTGAGCAGCAGGCTACCGGCAAGCGCGCCGCGCATCGTGCCTTGACCGCCGAGGAAGCCGATGCCGCCGAGCACGGCGGCGGCGATGGAATTCAGCGTGAAGGCCGTGCCGATGACCGGATCGCCCGAACCTGTTTGCGCGGCGACGAACAGACCGGCGCCTGTACAAAGCAGACCGCTGATCGCGTAAGCCGCTACCCGCGCACCATCGACCGGCACGCCGGAGCGATAGGCGCCGACCGGATTCTCGCCGGCGGCATAAAGGCTCAAGCCAAGCGGTGTGGCGAGATAGAGTTTCCACAGAAGGACGATGAGCACCATCAGCACGAAAGCCGCGGGCGTGTTGCCGGCAAGCAGTTCCGATAGCCACTCCGGAATGGCGCCGCCGGGTCGCGGCAGGATGAGCAGCGCAGCACCGCCGATGACGAAGGAGCCGGCGAGCGTCACCACGATAGAAGGCAAGCGAAGTTTTACGACGATGAACCCGGTCGCGCCACCGATGCCGATGCCGGTCAGCGCCACCGCAGCGGCACCGCCGGCTACGCCAAGCGGTCCAGTCATCGTCGTCGCGGCGATCACCGCGCCGAGGCTGACCATTGCGCCGATGGCCAGGCTGATGCCGCCGGTAAGCATGAGGATCGCCTGGGCCATGGCGACCAGCGCCAGCGGAAACCAGCTCTGGGTGAATTTGGCGAAGCCGGAAGCGGTCAACAGGCCGGGAAACAGGAAGCCGTAGGCGACGAGGAACGCCATGACCACGGCGAATAGGCCGCGCACACCGACATTGCGGCGCAGCTGAACCGGCCAGTAGAGAGCGCCGGCTTGCCTTGGCGATGCCACCATGCTCATGCCGCCACCTTCCGCTGTTCGGCGCCCATCGCGGCGGAAACGATCGCTTCCTCGCTCAATACGCCGCGCTCGAGCACGGCAACGATGTGGCCATCCCGGACTACCGCGACGCGGTCGCAAAGGTGCACCAGTTCGGGTGTGTCGGAGCTGAGCAGCACGACCGCCTTGCCGGCGGCGGCGAAGTTGCGAAGCATCATGTAGATTTCGCGCTTGGTCTCGACATCGACGCCACGTGTCGGGTCGTTGAGGAGAAGCGCAAGCGGGTGGTGCGGCATCCATTTCGCCAGCGCCACCTTCTGCTGGTTGCCGCCCGAGAGGGCCTGCGCCGGCCGGTCGAGGTCGCCCTTGATGCCAAGCTGGGCAGCGAGACCTCTTGCCGTCTCGCGTTCGGCACGGCGGCTGCGCAGCTTCAGCGCCGGCAGTCTTGCGAAAGCGGGCAGCATCATGTTGGTGATGATCGAATGGATCAGGTGCAGGCCTTCGCGCTTGCGGTCGGCCGGGACATAGGCGAGGCCAAGCGCGTTGGCTTTCGGCACACCGCTGGGCAGACCCGAAGCACCGTTGACGGTCGCGGATGCCGTCCTGGCCGGAATGGCGCCGTAAAGGCCAAGCAGCAAATCTTCCTGCCCTTGCCCGACCAGGCCTCCAATGCCGAGCACCTCGCCCGTCCTGACGTCGAGATCGACGTCGCGCATCAGGCCGGCCGAAAAATTGCGAACCGAGATGGCGTTGGCAGCCGATGCCGAAGCCTGCCACTGTGGAAAAAGGTCGCCGGGGTCGCGGCCGACCATCAGCCGTACCAGCCCGCCGGCGTCGGTTCCTTCCAGGCTGCGATCCGCCGTGCAGGTACCGTCCTTCAGGACGGTGACATGCTGGCACAGCGCCATGACTTCGTTCAGCCTGTGCGAAATGTAGAGAATAGCGATACCCTCGCCGCGCAGCCTCTCCAGCAAGTCCGTCAGGACTTTCGTTTCGGTTGCCGAAAGCGACGAAGTGGGTTCGTCGAGAATGAGAACGCGCGGCCGGCGGTAAAGCGCCTTGGCTATCTCCACCATCTGCCGGCGGCCTAGCGACAAATGTCCGACTGGTATCGAGAGCGGTTCGTGAAGCCCGACAAGATCGCATGCTGCCCTGGCCCGCACGGCGAGTTCGGGATAGTCGAGCAAGCCGAACCGGCGCGGATAGGCGCCAAGGCCGATGTTCTCGGCGATGGAGAGGCTGGCCGTCAGGCTGAGTTCCTGCTGGACGACGGCGATGCCGGCCTGTTGGGCATAGGCGGGGGTCATGCGCGACACTGGGCGACCATCGACCTCGATCGCCCCGCCGTCAGGGCGCAAGGCACCGGACAACAGGTTGATCAGCGTCGACTTTCCGGCGCCGTTCTCGCCGAGCAGCGCATGCACGCGGCCTGGCTGGAGAGCGATGGAAACGTCGCGCAAGACAGGGTTGCCGAAGAAGGATTTCGACACCCCCCGCGCGGCAAGAAGCGGAGCCGTGGCCACCAATTTCTGCGACCTTCCAGGCTTATTGTTCAGCCAGAAGCTTCTTGAACAATTCCTCGTCGTAGGGCGAATAGATGTAGCCGTCAGCCGGAAAATCGGCCGCCCGGGCGAGGTACTGATCGATGTTGGAATTGTCGATCACCGGCAGCGGGATCTTGACGAAAGCCGGCACATCCTTGCCCTCCAGCGCCTGGACGGCGGTGTAGGTGGCAAAGGCGCCGAGCCAGTTCGGCTGCATGGTCGCCCAGCTCTTGAGGCCCTTTTCCTTCCAGAGCTCGAGGAACTGACGGGCGTTCTCGCCGGTGATCGGCACTTGTTCGCGGCCCTGTTTGTCGAGGGCGAGTACCGCGCCCGCAGACAAGGCGCCGCCGAGCGACAGAATTCCATCGATCTCGGATTTGGCGAACAGCAGGCTGGTGACGGCTTCCTGTGCAGGCGCGACATTATAGGGTGTATTCGTCTCGGCAAGGACCGTCACCTCAGGATGGGCCTTGAGCGCCGCGTCAGCGCCTTTGCGCCGATCGTCGCTGACCGAAACGCCGGCCGGGCCGTTGAGGACGAGAATCTTGCCCTTGCCGCCGATGGAGTCGATCAGGAACTTGGCCGCCTGATCGCCCCACTGCGCGGAATCGGTGTTGACCTTGGCTGTGACCTGGTCGGTGTCGACGAGGCTGTCGAAGTTGATGATGGCGATGCCCTTGGCGCAGGCGTCCGCCAGCACACGCGCCGGCGCGGTCGACGAGCCGGCAATCAGGATGATGGCGTCGACGTCGGAATCGATCATCGACTGGATCTGCTGGATCTGGACGTTGGCGTCGCCCTGGGCGTGGTCACGACAAGCTTGTCGACCAGCCCCTGCTTCTTCAGCGTCTCGACTTCGGCTTCGATGGTGCCCTGTGTCTGTTTCATCCAGGTCGGCACGGAATAGATGTTGGCCCAGCCGATCGTGTACGGCGCCTTGCGGTCGCCCTTGATGCATTTGGCGGCGGCATTGGCCTGCGAATCGGCGCCGAAGCTCAGCAGGAGACCGAGGCAAAGGGCACTGGCGGATGCGAAAAACGATGATTTCGTCATGATTGTTCCCTTCTGAGGTTATGCCGGACGTGCGGGATCGGGACGAGAAAACCCTCCGGTTGCCGCATCCGGAAACCGCCCGTTTTCTCGTCAGAACTGTCTGCGCCAGGCTCATTATTGTCTGATATTTCAGACAATGTGTCTGTATATCGGACAAATGGGATGCTAGACTGAGCCTTGACATCTTTCAAGCGTCTTGAGACGAGGGCCGAATTGATTTTTTTGGGGATGCGGCCGACATGAGCGATGGCGCCACTGGTCTGATCGAAACGGAAGCCGGCGCCGGGCCGCGCAATGGCGAACGCCGCCGTGGCATCGACCGCGTGATCGTGCTGCTGGAAGCGCTTGTGCGGCACCGCGCGCCGATGCGCGTCGGCGACATCGCCAAGATGATCAGCGCACCGCGTTCGACCACCTACGAAATCGTCAACAGCCTGCTCGAAGCCGAAATGCTCGAAAACGTCGGGACGGAAGGCTACGTCTATTTCGGTCGGGCCATGCATCTGTTCGGCTGGGCCTATTCGCATCACAACGCCCACTATCGGCGCATCATAGAGACGCTGGACAGGATGGCCGCGGAGACAGGCGAGACCGTGCAGTTGTGCGGCCTGCGCGGGAACAAATACATCGTTCTCGATTGCCGTGATTCTTCCGGCCCGTTCCGGATTTCAAGCGATGTCGGGGTCGAGGTGCCGATCCCGTGGACGGCGTCCGGGCGGCTCCTGCTCGGCCATATGAGCGAGCAAGAAGTGAAGGACTTCATCCCGCCTGGCGACTACAAGCTTCCCGACGACCGCATCATTGCGCCGGCCGAATTCTTCAGCGATGTCGCTCTCGCCCGCCAGCAAGGTTTCAGCGAGACCACCGCCCTCGCCGACCGCTTCACGTGGTGCATGGCCGCGCCCATCCGCGATGGCCACGGCGCCGTCAGCAAGACCCTTTGCTTCGTGTTGCCAGTCGACACAGCGGAAGCGCGGCGCAGCGAATTGCTTGCCCTGCTGTGCGAACGCGCCCGCGGATTGTCGTTGGCGGGAGGCTGATGCATGTCGCCCAAAAGCATGCCCTCGAGCCTGACTCGAGGGTGCGCAGCGGTTTGGGATAACGACATGCACAAAAGCAGGAACTTAACGCGTCTCGCGAATTGCTTTGACGCGACGCTTCCTGAAGAATCGCCCTGACGCCTTCGCCAATGGAGCGGAAAAATGGCCGGGCTCGAATACGGCCCGGCCAAAAGAAGGTTACAACCTTCAGAGGGGAACGCCGTCCAGCGGAATGGGAGGAAACCGCCGAACGGTGTTGCCCTGTTTGAGCCTGTTTGGGCGCATTGGCGACGAACAAAATTCCAAAAGCCGGGGCGACGACGAAAATTCCTGTTCTATGTGCTCCGACCTGTTCAGACGGGTGACGCCCTTGTCTCAACCCTTGTCTCTGGCAGATCGGCATAGTGCCGGCGCGCCACGTCGGGATGCGAGCGCAGGCGACTTTTCAGCACATTGGTGCCGACGTCGCGAAACAGCGGATTGTCCGGATCGCTCGCCGGTCCGCGCGCCTCGGCAGCCAGTTCTTCAGGCAGGGTGAGCAGCGGGATCGTTGCGTCGAGCCGGGCGCTGAAGAAGAACGGAACGGAAATCCGCTCGACACCGGCCGGCGGCGTCACGACCCGGTGAACCGTTGCCCTGAGATAGCCGTTCGATGCCAGTTCGAGGAGTTCGCCGATGTTGACCATCAGCGTGCCGGGGATCGGATCCACATTCACCCAGCTTCCGTCATATTCGACCTGTAGCCCCTTGTTGTCGTCCTGAAGCAGGAGCGTCAGGAAACCGCCGTCCTTGTGTGCGCCGACGCCCTGGTCGCCGCCGGTTGTGTCGCGCCCGGGATAGCGCACGATCTTCATGCGATGGTTGGGCTCACCGCAATAGATCGGATCGAAAGCATCCTCGGCCTGGTCGAGCGACAGCGCGAAGGCCTTCAGCAGGCGGACTGCCACCGCCGTCGCCCTGGTCTGCCATGCCAGCAGTGCCGGTTTGAGTTGCGGCAGGGCCGAAGGCCATTGGTTCGGCCCTTGCAGCCGCGTCCAGGCGGGAACGCGGAGTCCTTGCGGGACGGGTCGGCGCTCGACGCCGATGTCGAGCTGTTCGCGCCAATCGGCCTTGCCCCTGGTCAGTTCGCCACCGGTGCGCGTGTAGCCGCGGAATTGCGGGGACCTGACCATTTCGATGGCCAGCTTGTCGGCTTCCGGCAAGGCAAAGAACCGGCGCGAGGCGTCGAGCACCTCATCGATCTCCACACCCGAAATTCCGTGGCCGCTGAGATAGAAGAAGCCGACATCGCGGGCCGCCGTGCGCAGATCGAACAGAAAGGTCCGACGCTCCGATGCGCCCTGTTCGAGCCGGTTGAGATCGAGCACGGGTACAATCCTGGCCATGATCAACTTCCTCCTGCCTCAGGCTTGGATCAGGCTTTTACGGTGACACGCAGGTTGTTGCGATCAAAGCAACGCTCGATCCAATCTCGATGCCATTGGCGGAAAGTCAGCGCTGCGTTTGGCGGCCGGCAGGCAAATGACGTCCGAACGGCTGTTCCATGGCACACTCACGCCCAGGCGCTGCAATGTCATTGCATTAAAAGTTCTGCGGTCTCAGGTTCGCCATCTCTTCATGAATTCGGCTTGATTGCGAACGCTCAGATCACACGACCCGGCGACGACGCGCCATAGCCGCTTTCAGCCATCAGCGCCCCGTCTTGACAAAATATTTTGTCAATACGAAAATGAGTATGCTTGAGCTTTGGCGGGCGGCCGCATCGGCTCGTAGTGGCGTCGTACCGCACCCGGCCCCGACCGTGAGGACGCTAAACCCTGAAAGGAGTTCCCATGCCGATCAAGAAAGATGAAACCGGAAAGCGTTGGGTCGAGATGGAGTTCATCACGCCCGGCACACCCGAGCAGGTGTGGCGGGCCATTGCGACGGGTCCCGGCAACACTGCCTGGTTCACAAAAACCACGATCGACGACCATGTCGGCGGCAGGCTTCATTTCGACTTCGGTCCCAATGGCGCGTCCACCGGCGAAGTGACGATTTGGGAGCCGCCGTTCCGTTTCGGCTATGTCGAACGCGACTGGAGCGAAGGCGCGCCGCCTGTCGCAACGGAGATCACCGTGACCAGCCGGTCGGGTGATCGTTGCGTTGTCCGCATGGTCCATTCGCTGTTTGCCTCGACCGACGATTGGGATGATCAGTTGGAAGGATTCGAGAGCGGCTGGCCCGGCTTTTTCGAGGTGCTGCGCATTTACCTTTCGCATTTCGCCGGCGAAAACGCCGCCAGCTTCAGCGTGATGGCCAGCACGAAGGCCGACCAGCTCTCGATTTGGAGACGGCTTACCGAGACGCTCGGTCTGGCCGGCGCAAATGTCGGCGAGCAGCGGAATGGCCCGCAGCAGCCGGAGAGACTATCCGGCATAGTCGAACGCGTGCGGCAGGACGACAAGCAGCGCTTCATCGCGCTGCGCCTGACTGCACCTGCTCCCGGCATTGCCCTGGTCGGAACCTATGATATCGATGGCAGCGCAAACGCCAGCATGGCCCTGTATCTTTATGGCGACGACGCCGAACAGCGCGCCGCCGAGGGCGAGCCCAAGTGGCGGAACTGGTTTGGCGAAACTTTCAAGCATCCGGGCTGACGGATGCTTCTGGATCGGCCGGCCAGGAGGTCGGCCGCCTGCGCAAGGCTCCTACCATAGCGCATATACATCGGAGAGTCTGATGAAGGTCGCCAGTGAGGCAACAGCCTCGCTATCCGTATTCCTGCAGTAGTCGCGCGCAAACCTGCGCGCGAGGAATTGCTGAAGCGGCTTCGCGCCTTCCGCGGCCGCCTTCCCGGCGATTTCAAGTTCGACCGGGATGAGGTGAATGCCCGGTAGCTTCTTCGACCGCGCAATTCGGCTGTCGGAACGATACCGCTGTGAAAGCGGCGCCCCGATCCGCTGACAGACGCGTCAGTCATGGAGTTCCCTCGAGATCGCCGGGCCGACTGAAAAATCGCTGAATGTGACTTCGAAACCTTCACGTTGCGGCGAACAGCACATCATGCCGACATCGACTGTTTTCGAGGGCGGGAAGTAGGCGAGCCGCACCGGCTTCCAGCGATGGTCGGAGGCATCGAGATACTGAACGCGGATTGTCTCGGCATGGCGGGTCAGCCGGATCCTGACGCCGTCCGGACCGGCCGGGATGCTGACCAACGACCAGTCGGAGGCATCATTGGTGACGACGACGGAAAAATAGGCGAGCCCGTCGGTGAACTCGATGCCGGCCTTGACCCAGTGCGTCTCGCTCAGCCGGACCATCAAACCGGCCTGGTCGTAGAGCGCCTTGTAGTCGCCCTTGACGGTGACCTCGGCGCTGAAATCGCCCTCGACCTGCCGGTAGAGGAAGTGGCCATTGTCACGCCAGAAGTCATAAAAAGTCTCGCGCCAGAAATCGGTCTCCTTGCCGGTCCGCACATGCACGGTGCTGTCGCCGAAAGCATGATGCGGTGGCGGGTTGAGCCAGGTCAGTTCTGCAGGCTGAGATGTCATCGACTTGTTCGCCTCGCCGGTTCATGTTGCGTCATCCGCCGCTCATGCGACGAAGCGGATTTGTCTCTTGTACTACCCGCTTCAACCGTTTCATTTCGGCGTTTGGTAAAGCTCGGACGCGGCCTCTCTCAGCGTGCGCCGGCTCTCCGGCCTGAAATACATCATGTGGCCGCCTTCCAGCAGCTCGACGCGGATGGGCTTTGCGCCGGGCAGCGAAGGAACCTGGCCGACAAGGTAGCGTGACGCCATATAGGGTGTCACCAGGTCGGTGTAGCCGTTGACGATCAAAACACCGAGGCCGGGATTTAGCGCGCGCGCCTGTTGAAGGTCATCCATCACGCCGGCATAGCCCTGACGCGTCGGGCTCGTCCCGTAATCCCAATTGCCGCTTATTTCACGGTTGAGAAGCCGATAGCTCAGATCGGTGCGGAATTTCAGTTCCTCCCTGACATAGCTGACAAAGGCGGAAGTGAGCGCGGGCACGCTTCGGTCGAGCACCGGATCAGGACCGCTGGGCCTTGGACTTTCCGGGGCAACGTCTGCCGTTTCGATCGTGCCGTCATAGACGCTGAGAACATTGCCCCTTGCCCGCGCAAACTCCTTGGCGAAGAGTGCGGTGGAAACGCGTGCAAAGTTTCGTTTGACGAGTTCGAGCGGCAGGCCGGTGATTTCGGCAACGCGCGGGCTCGCCAGACGCCCGCCCTGTTCGAGTCCGCTGGCAAGCGCGACGAGATAGTCGCCAAGCGCATAGCGTTCGACATCGGCCAACCGCTCCTGCAGCTCGGAACCGGTGACGCTTTCGCTGCGCAGGCGCACCGCCGCCAGCGACGGCAGCTCAAGCGCCCAGTGAAGCGGCTGGAACTCGTCGGGCCGCACCAGTGTGAATTCGAGCGCTGGCGAGATGAGCACGATGCCGCGAGGACTGACGCCGATATCTTCCTGAAGCGTCTTGGCAAGCAGTGCCGCCCGAAACCCGCCATAGCTTTCGCCGGCAAGAAACACCGGCGACGCTGTGCGGCCCGCCTGTGCCAGATAGAGCCGGATGAAGGCGCCCATCGCGGCGGCGTCCTGATTGACGCCCCAGAAGCTGCGTGCTTCGGTGCCGGGTGCTTCGCGGCTGTAACCGGTTCCGACGGGGTCGACAAAGACCAGGTCGGTCATGTCGAGCCAGGTGTTCGAGTTGTCCAAAAGCCTCTGCGGCGGTGGGAGAAAACCTCCATCGGCCGCTGTCGCCATCACCCGTGGACCGAGCGCGCCAAGATGCAGATAGGCGGAAGCTGCTCCGGGACCACCGTTGAATACGAAAGTGATCGGGCGCCGGGGATCAGGTTCCCGGCTTGGCTCGGGACGCAGCGTGTAGGCGACATGAAAGATTTCCGCGGTGACGTCGCCATTGCCGGATAGCAACGACAGCGTGCCGGCCCTTGCCTGATAGTTGAGTGTGCGCCCCGCGATCACGATCGAATGATCTGAGACCTGGGGCGGCGGGAGCAGCGACAGAACGCCGCCCGAAGGCGACGTCCGCTCGGCCACTTGCGCGTGGCCGGCTGAAGGGCCGCTAACCAGCAGCAGCATAGCAAGGGTGATTTCTAGCAGCTTGGTACGCATGACGACTCCGCAGCGGAACGACTGGAAGCTACCACGCTGATGGCTCAGCCGAAATCACAGGACCGTGCACGCCCTCGCTGCTGGAAGGGAGACCAAGGCTTTCAACGCACGATCTTCACGCACATTGGCGTGCCGATTTCGATAAACCGCCCGGTGTCGGCCAGCCGCCCCGTGGCCGCGTCGCGTGCAAGAATCGAGATGCGGTCGGCGTTCTGGTTGGCCGAGAAGAGATGGCGACCTGAGGGCGTCAGTGCCAGATTGCGCGGCGTAGCGCCCCCACATGGCGCATGGTCGACCAGCGCAAGCGTGCCTGTCTGCTGGTCGACAGAAAACACGGCGACACTGTCATGCCCGCGGTTGGAGCCATAGAGGAAGCGGCCGTCGGGCGATATCTGGATGTCGGCGCAATGATTGCCGTCGCGCGCCGCGGCCGGCACGGCCGGCTTACCGTCGATCTCGGTGAGCCTGCCTGACGCTTCGTCCAGCGCAAGCGAGACGACCGTCGAATCCAGTTCGTTCATAACGAACACGAAGCGCCCGCCCGGATGCAGCGCCACGTGACGTGGCCCAGCGCCGGGCGCAAGCGCCGACTCCGCCAGTCTGGTCAGGCCGCCGTCGGGCCCGATGCGGTACGAGACAAGCCGATCGATGCCGAGATCCGCGACGATCGCCACGCCACCGGCAATCGTCTCGGTGACGCTGTGGGCATGGGGACGTTCCTGACGAACTGCGTCGGGACCAGTTCCGCGATGGGCGACGCTAGACAACGGCGCAGTCAGGCCGCCATCGTCGTGCAGTCCGTAAACCACGACTGAGCGATCGGGGCCGCCTTCGCCCATGCCATAATTGGCGACCAGCAGCTTCGTCCCGTCGCGCGTGAGGTTATTGTGCGCCGTGATGCTGCCAAGCGTCGGCTGCTTGTTGATGTAGGAAAGCGTGCCGGTTTGCCTGTCGAAGCGGTAGGCCGAGACCACGCCTTCGCGCCAGGTGAACACTTCGGAATTGGCATAGACATGGGAGCCGTCCAGCGTCACCGACAGGAAGGTCGGATTGTCGACGTCTCCCGTCTCGGCCAGTTTCCTCGTCTCCAGCGTCTCTTCGTCGAAACTGTAGACGCAGAGCCCAACGCCGCGCGCGCCCTGAAAATAAGGCGCCTCGCGGTTGAGGCTGCCGACGAAGACCAGACAGGCGTCCTGCATCGAAATCCCCCTTGTTCCGCCGGCACCCAGCCGCAGCGGAGCGGCAAATTTCGCCTGTTCACGCTTGAAACGCAATCCCATATGTGAAAATACTATTCACTAGAGAAGATCGAACGCGGGACCGATCGTGCAATCCAATCTCGACACGAAACCCAGTACAAGGCGATGGGGCTGATCCGCGCCAGCTATGAAGTCTTCAAGGGTGAAGGAGAACTCGTGCTTTATTGCGAGCACCTGCAGACGGTGAAGTGCCGGATTCCGGCCGATTTCGCCGGCAAGACTGAGAAATAGGCGATGGCTGCCATTGCCGAATTGCCGCTGACCGGGCTCGTCGTCGTCGACATGAGCCAGTTCCTGTCAGGGCCCTACTGCTCGCTGCGGCTGCTCGACCTCGGAGCCCGCGTCATCAAGATCGAGCGACCGGATGGCGGTGACCTGTCGCGCCGGCTCTATCTCAGTGACACCGAGATCGGCGGCGATTCCACCATCTTCCACGCCATCAACCGGGCCAAGGAAAGCTTTGCCATCGACCTCAAGGACGCGGCGGATCTGGCGTCGCTGCGCGGCCTGCTGGCCAAGGCCGACGTGCTGATCCAGAATTTCCGCCCCGGCGTCATCGAGCGCCTGGGTCTCGACTACGAGGCGGTGCGCAAGATCAATCCGCGCCTGGTCTATGCCTCGATCAGCGGCTATGGCGAGGAAGGTCCCTGGGTCAAGCGGCCCGGCCAGGATCTGCTGGCGCAGGCGCGTTCCGGCGTGATGTGGCTGAACGGCGACGAGGACCAGGGACCGGTGCCGTTCGGCCTGGCGATTGCCGACATGCTGGCGGGCGCCGCCGCCGCGCAAGGCATCCTTGCCGCACTGGTGCGACGCGGCGTGACCGGCAACGGCAGCCATGTCGAGACCAGCCTGCTCGAAGCGCTGGTCGATTTCCAGTTCGAGGTGCTGACCACGCATCTCAATGACGGCCGCCGCCTGCCGCGGCGATCGGACTTGCGCAGCGCCCATGCCTATCTGTCGGCGCCTTACGGCGTCTATCCGGCCAAGGACGGCTATCTGGCGATCGCGATGACGCCGATCCCGAAGCTGGCCGACCTTTTGGAACTCGAACAGCTTGCGCCCTATCGCGATCAGCCGTCGACGTGGTTCACCGCCCGCGACGAGATCAAGGCGATCATTGCGCAAACAATCGCGACGAAAACCGTCGACGAATGGCTTGCCATCCTCGAGCCCGCCGACATCTGGTGCGCCAGGGTGCTGACCTGGCCGGAAATGATGGCCAGCGAAGGCTTTCAGGTGCTCGACATGCTGCAGACAGTGACGCGCGAGGATGACGTCTCGATCCTCACCACGCGTTCGCCGCTGAGGGTCGATGGCGTCCGCGCCAAGGTCGAGCGGGCGGCGCCGCGCATCGGCGAGCACAGCGCAAAGATCCGCGAGGAGTTCGGGCTGTGAGCGACGTGACGCTCAAAGGCATGACCTGGAGCCATCCGCGCGGCTACGACCCGATGGTCGCCTGTTCGGGACTGTGGAAGCGGCAGACCGGCGTTACTATCGAATGGGACAAGCGCTCGCTGCAGGACTTCGAATCGTTTGCGGTCGGGGACCTGGCCCGCGCCTACGATTTGATCGTCATCGATCATCCGCATGTCGGCCAGATCACCGCCGAGACTTGTTTGGCGCCGCTCGATGTCGCTGGCCGCGAAGCGGAGCGCGCCGCTCTGGCGGCGGGCAGCGTCGGCCAGTCCTATCCGAGCTACAACTGGCAAGGCCGGCAGTGGGCGTTTCCGATCGACACGGCCGCCCAGGTGCAGGCGTGGCGGCCTGACATGCTTTCCGCCGCGCCGGCGAACTGGGCCAAGGTGCTCGATCTGGCGCGGCAAGGCCGCGTGCTGCTGCCGCTGAGGCCGCCGCATTCGCTGATGATGTTCTACACGCTTGCCGGCAATCTCGGCCGGCCCGCCGTCGAAGAGCCTGGCGACCACGTAAACCCTGACATCGGCAGCCGCGTTTTCGAGATGATGCGCGAGATCGCGGCGCCGGCCTGCCTTGGCATGGACCCGATCGACGTCCTGGAGGAAATGGCCAGCTCCGGCACGCGGATCGCCTGTGCGCCGCTGATCTACGGCTATGTCTCCTATGCCATCGCCGGATTCCGCAGCAGCCGCCTTGCCTTCGCCGACATTCCGCCTGCCGGCGACACCGGTGTAGTCGGGTCGGCGCTCGGCGGAACCGGCATTGCCGTGTCGGCCTTTTCGAAGGCCACGCAAGAGGCCATCGACTTCGCTTACTGGATCGCCAGCGGCGAGGTGCAGCGTGGCCCCTATGCGTTGGCCGGCGGCCAGCCCGGCCATGCCGCAGCCTGGGACGATGCAGCCGTCAATGCAGCCGCCGGCAATTTCTACATGGACACCCGCGCCACGCTCGAGGGTGCCTGGGTCAGGCCACGCCACGATGGCTACATGGCCTTCCAGCAGGCGGCGTCCGATCGCATCAATCTCGGCCTGACCGAAAAGCACGATGCGGGCCGCGTCGTCGCCGATCTTAATCGGCTGTTTCTGGAGAGTTTCCGGCGCCCGGCGCCGAGCTGAGGCAGAGTTCGCTAACTTCTCTACAAACGCCAAAGCCGCTTCGCATTGGCGGAGAGCAGCTTTTGCCGTTCATCGATGCTTGCTCCGGCAAGCAGCGCATGCGTCGCCGCAATCCAGGTCGCAAGCCCGCCGCCTAGCGTGCAGACCGGCCAGTCGCTGCCCCACACGACCCGGTCCCAGCCAAAGCATTGGATGGTGTGCTCGACATAGGAACGCAGCGTTTCGACAGTCCAGGATCCAGCGTCCGCATAGGCGACCACACCGGAAATTTTGCCGACGACGTTCGGCCGCCGCGCGATCTCCGCCATATGCTCGCGCCAGGGATGCTCACTGCTGCCCTTGATGTCGGGCACGCCGCAATGGTCGAGCACGAACTGCACGTCCGGCGCGAGGTCGGCAAGCGCAATCGCCTTGGGGATCTGATGCGGCAGGACGACGAGGTCAAAGGTCAGTTTGGTGCCGGCAAGCCGCTTGATGTTTTCGCGAAACAGCACGCCTTCCGAAAGCTCGTCCGGCACGACGTGGAGCACACGGCGAAAACCCTTGACGAAAGGATCGGCACGCTGGCGCTCGAGATAGGCGGCAAAGCCCGGCTCTTCCGGACGGCAGGAGGCTATTGCCCCGCGCAGCAAGCTGTCGTTCTGGTGTGACAGCGCCTTTACGTGACTGGTCTCAGCCTCGATATCGGCCGGATCGACATCGACCTCCATGTGCAATGCGCCCTCTATGCCGGCGCGGCGGGCCTGGACTGCATATTCGTCGTAGGAGAAATCGCGGTTTAGCGCCGGCACGCCGGAGAGCCAGGGATAGCGCAGCGCCGACTGGTCGATCAGATGCAGATGGGTATCGAAGATCATAACGGCGCTCCTCTGCACTTCCCGATCATCTCACGCCCTAGATCATCTCAGGGGGAAATTCTTCGTTCAAACAAGACTCTATTTCGTCTGCCTGGCCACGGCACCCGCCAGTTGCGATAGCTTTTCAGTCGCGGCCAGCAACAGTTCTATCGTCCCGGTGATATCGGGCGCCCTGGGTGCGTTGACCAGAGTTACGTAGGGGATCGACAGCGCGGCGATCGCCCTACCGTCCGAGCCAAGCACGGGTGCCGACAGGTTGAACACACCGGCGGTCTGCATTGAGGCCATCATCTCATAGCCGCGTTCACGAATCTGGTCGAGACGAGCGAAGAATTCCGGCGATTGAGGCGGCTTGTCGGTGCTGCGCAGATGTTCGCAGATCATCATCTGCCGCTCTTCGGGCGAGCGGAACGCCAGCAGCACATGCCCGGAGCCGGTGTCGAACAGGCTGACATGGGCGCCAACGCGAATCGAAATGCCCCAATAGTCCGGCGCCTCCTGCTGGGCGATCACCACCGCAGAGCCACGGTCGAAGACGACAAGCTGGTTTGCCTGCTGCGAGGTTTCGGCAAGTTCCCGCATCAGTGGCGTCGCATAGGAAACCAGCCGCCGCACCGGCGCGTGCAGATGCGCCAGGCCAAACAGCTTGAGCGTCAGCGAGTAACGGTCGCCATCCGGCCGCGTGACGTAGCCGCGCCGCACCAGCCGGTCCAGCATGCGGTAGAACTCGTTGGGGCTGCGGTCGAGCTTTTTGGCGATTTCCGCCTGGGTCAGGCCGCCATCGACGCCGGCCAGAAGCTCCAGGATGTCGAGACCCTTGTCGAGCGCAGGCGCGCGATAGCGGTCATCGTCCTCGTCCTCCGCCATAGTCACTCCCCGTGGTCAGCATCCGAAAGGACCATCGGCTTGGTGATTGTGTAAATTATTTGTTTGTATGTAAATAGTGGGCAGATCACCGCCGGTGCAACGCAACGCATCGCGGCATTCATAACGACGATAGTGAAACAGGAGCCGGACATGCAGCGGATGGCAATGGTGCTCGGCCTCAAGCCGGAAAAGGTCACCGAATATGTGCGGCTTCACGCTGCCGTCTGGCCTGAAGTGCTGGCGATGATTTCCGCCTGCAACATCAGGAACTATTCGATCTATCTCAAGGAGCCGGAGCACCTCTTGTTCAGCACTTTCGAGTACCACGGCACCGACTATGCCGCCGACATGGCGAAGATGGCCGCCGATCCCAAGACGCAGGAATGGTGGGCGCTGTGCATGCCTTGCCAGGAGCCGCTGCCGACCCGCAAGGAGGGCGAATGGTGGGCATCGATGGACGAAGTCTTCCAGCATGACTGATGGCGTATTCGACCCAGCCTGGCTCTCCCAGTCCTGGGCGAAGCCATCGAAGCCGCGGCCGATCGTGATTTTCGGCGCCGGCTCGATCGTTGGCGACGCGCATTTCCCGGCCTATCGGAAAGCCGGCTTTCCGGTCGCCGGGCTTTTTGATCCCGACCACGCCAAGGCGGAAAAACTCGCGGCCAACTGGGGCGTCACCGCTTACCGGTCGATCGAGGAGGGTACGTCAATCGACGGCGTCATCTTCGACCTGACGACGCCGCCGGCTCATCATGCCGGCGTGCTCAGGGCGTTGCCCGACGGCGCCGTAGCGCTGATCCAGAAGCCGATGGGCAGCGACCTCACCGAGGCGAGCGAGATCCTCGAAATCTGCCGCGCCAAGAAGCTGAAGGCGGCGGTGAATTTCCAGCTCTGCTTCGCGCCGATGATGCTGGCGCTGAAGGGTGCGATCGCCAGGGGCTGGCTGGGCGACGTGGTCGACTTCGACGCGTGGCTGGCGCTGGCGACACCCTGGCAGCTCTGGGAGTTCCTGCTGAAGGCGCCGCGCGTCGAGATCGCCATGCACTCGATCCATTATCTCGACCTGATCCGGCAATTGCTCGGCGACCCCAGGGGCGTTCACGCCAGGACGCTCGGTCATCCCGGTCACAAGGTTGCGCAAACCCGCACCAGCGCGATCCTCGACTATGGCGACACAGTGCGCTGTGCGCTGTCGATCAATCATGATCATAAATTTGGCCGAAAACACCAGGCCTGCGAGTTCCGCATCTGCGGCACCGAGGGCGCCGCCTATCTCAAACTCGGCCTCAATCTCGACTATCCGCGCGGCGAGCCTGACATTCTTGAAATCTATCCGAAGGGCGGCTCCGGCTGGGTCACGGTGCCACTCGTCGGCGAATGGTTTCCGGACGCCTTCGTCGGTCGCATGGCCAATGTCCAGCGCTACGCTTGCGGGGAAGACGCCGAACTTGTCAGTTCCGTCGAGGACGCCTGGAGCACCATGGCGCTGGTCGAGGCCGCCTACCAATCGAGCGCGGCGCCGGCAACACCGATCGCGGCGAGGCCCTGACATGGAGCAGACGATCTATTTCGAGGATTACCAGATCGGCTCGTCGCGCATGACCAGCGGACGCACCATCACCGAGACCGACTTCGTCGTGCATGCCGGCCATACCGGCGATTTCTTTCCCCACCACATGGACGCCGAGTTCATGAAGACGACGCCGTTCGGCCAGCGCATCGCGCATGGCACGCTGGTCTTCTCGGTCGGCGTCGGACTGACAGCAAGCGTCATCAACCCGGTCGCGTTCTCCTATGGCTATGACAGGTTGCGCTTCATAAAGCCGGTGTTCATCGGCGATACGATCAAGACCCGCACCACCATCTCGGCCAAGCAAGACGACCCAAAGCGGCCAGAGTCGGGTCGCGTCATCGAGCGCTGCGAGGTGATCAACCAGCATGGCGATGTGGTCCTGGCTGCCGACCACATCTACATCGTCGCGCGTCGCGACAAGCCCAACAGCGCTTAAGGGCTCCAGCGATCCGGTCCGCCGCATTGATGGCCGCTCCCGGCGGACGGTTCGTCAAAGCGGAAAACTTGCCCGCCAGCCGCTTCGGTTACTTGCTCGTCGGGTCGACCGGGGTTTCGGAGCCTCGCCTGGGTCGGCGGATGGCCCTCACCTTGCCGCTGTTTCCACCGCCGCAAAAGAACTGATCGCCACCATCGGACTCGAGCCCCGACACGCCTGTTCCAGGCGGCATATCAAGCTTCTCCAGGACCTTTCCGGTTTCAGGATCTATCCGCCTGACGTCGCTCTCGTCACCTTCCCAGGTGCCGTGCCAGAGTTCGCCGTCGATCCAGCTGACCCCTGTGACGATACGGTTGGAATCGATTGTGCGAAGAACTGCCCCTGTCTGGGGGTCGATCTGATGGATTTTGCGACCGCGATTCTGCCCCACCCAAAGTGAGCCTTCGGCCCAGGCGAGCCCGGAGTCGCCGCCGCCACCTGGCGCCGGAATCGTGGCGAGCACGCGGCCAGTGTTGGGATCGATCTTCTGAATGCGATCTTCGGCGATCTGGAACAGGTGCTGGCCGTCGAAGGCCGTTCCTGCGTGCGCGGCGACATCGATCGCGCGCACCACCTTGCCGCTCGCAGGGTCCAGGGCGTTCAGTCTGTCTCCTGACGCAAACCAGACGTGCTGACCGTCGAACGTAACCCCAGCCACCTGGTCGACACCCGGAAAGGGTCCATATTCGCGGAGGACTTCGGCTGCAGATCGTTTCATGCTTCTCCTCCACCTCAGATCTGTTGGCTTGTCCACGACACTAGTGACCCGACAGTGAGCCGGGGAGTAACAAGATTGTCGGGAATCCCGGTACGGGCGGGGTCATCCAACGGCGCGCTCGCCCGCGGCCGAACGACTGCACCTTGCCTGCTGCCGCAAGCTGCTCGAGCGAGCGCTGCACGGTGCGCGAGCTGGCTCCGAGCGCAATTGCGAGCGCCGAGCTCGACCACGACTCGCCGTCGGCGAGGAAGGCGAGCACCGCTGCATGCGGCTCGTCGGCGGGCGGCGCCAGCACCACGACATCGCGTGGGCGGCGCGGCTTAAGCGCAAAGCCTCGCTTGGTCGCGCTCACATCCGCCAGTGACCGCAACTCCACCCGAAGCCGACCGACTTCGACCCGCAACCGGGCGCGATGCGATTCATCGGCGTGCTTGCCGCCGAAGGCGCGTGCGACGAGCGTGCTCCGCGGCACGTCTGCGGGCCAGGCTTCGCCCAGCGCACGCGCAAGCGCGAACAGGACCGGGCGCGTCGCCAGCGAGACGATCATGCCGGCGTCCCGCACGATATTGCGGCAGGCGTCGACGACGAGTGCCCCCGACGCCAGCAGCGCTTCGACCTCCTCGAGCAGGAGCGGGCGCTCAACCCCGCGCGCGATCAGGCGCGCCGCGGGCGTGTTCATCACCAGGGATGCGCCTTCAACCTCGGCCGTCAGCGCTGGAATGTCCGCCTGGCCCGCCGCGTGCTCGGCCCGCCCGATCGCAGCGCGCGCCGCCTTGGTGCGGAGGCGGCGTATCGCGATCCCCGCAATCACCAGCTCGTGGGCGGCCCTCGACGCGGGTGGGAGCGTTGTCGGGTCGAAGCCAGCCAGCCTGCCCTCCGCCTCATCGAGGCGTCCGATCAGGAGCAGGCGCCGAGCTTCGAGATTGCGCGCATGCGCGGCATTGACGTGGTCGCCGTGTTTTTCAAGCGTCGACCGCGCGGCGTCGAGTGCCTTCGCCGGCCAGCCGAGGTCGCGCGAGACGAGCGCGATCTCGGCTTCGGCGACGACGCACCTCGCGCGTGCCACCGCCTCTCTCGGACCGAAGGCGCGCGCAGCACTTTTGAGAAGAGCCTTTGCTCGAACGAGATCGCCGAGCTGCGCCATCGCGATGCCGCGCAGCGCAAGCGCGGGCGCATCCTCACGCAGGGCGACCCGCTTCAAAGCGCCAAGAGGATCACCCGTCGCAAGGGCGCGCGCCGCAGCGGTGATCAGCGAGTCCATCGGAATCCCGTCACACTTGTCACTCTCACCTTTCGATGTCCGGTCCTAATCTATCTCAGCACCAACAACCAGCGCGCCGTGTCGAAAAGGGATGACGTCTCGATGACACTCCACCCCGACCAGAAGATGCCGCCCGAAGGCAGCGGATCTGCCGATTTCCCAACCGACAATGTCGCCGCCCGTGGCGCGGCCGACTGGCTATCGCTGGCGGCCGCGCCCACCTTCGCAATCATGGCGCTGCTGACGGCCGTTACCGGTGATGCCGACATGATCTGCGCGGCGCAAGATGCGTCGCCGCTGAACGAAATGGCGATGATGTACTTGCTGATGAGCGCCTTCCATTTTGCGCCCTGGCTGAAGCTGGTCGCCGGCCGACGAAGCGGTGCCCACCGGTCGTGACCCGGGCGTGCGCCAGGTCAAACGTGAATTACAGAGTTCCGCCGGATAGGTTGACCTCGCCTGCATGACGCATCATGCGGCGAAAGCTCATCGAGATATGGGCTCGCCTGATGTGCCCGATCGACTCCCAGTCGCCGATCTCGGCGGCGGCAAGCACCTCTTCCATTTCGCGGCGGAACGCAGTGAACTCCTCGACCAGGCCCAACTGCGGCATCATCTTCAGGACGACGCGCGCGACCTGAAAATACAGGCGCTCGCTGATCTCGCGCAGCGGCTGGTTGCCGGTCATCGCGGTGAGCTCGTAGAAAAAATCCATGTTGAGGCGCAGGAAAGCGCGCTGGTCGGGATTGAGCACATCGGAATCGCAGCGCGCGATGAGTGCCCTTATCCGGTCGAGGTCGTCCGCCGTGCGCGGGATCGGCGAAAGCTTGCCGACGAGGAGCGCCAGCTCCAGGCGCAAGTGATAGACCTGCTGCAATTCCTCGATGTCGACGTCGGTGACGATCGTGCCGACGCCATGGACGGATTGAACCAGACCCTCGGATTCGAGGCGCGCCAGGACACGGCGAACCGGCGTGCGGCTGATCTGGAATTCCTGGGCAAGCTCTTCCTCGGAGAGATGGCTGCCGGGCGCATAGTCGAGCAGGCAGATGCGGTCGCGCAGTATCCGGTAGATACGCTCGAACCGCTCCCGCGCCGAGAGCGGGCGCGGCGGTGCGGCGGGCACGGCCAGGGGCGTGGCAGTCGTCTCAAGCGTCATCCAGCCTCCAGGACAGCGTGCAGGAACTGCCGCGTCCGCTCGTTCTTGGGGGCGCCGAACAACTCGTTTGGCGGCCCCTGCTCGCAGATCTTGCCGGCATGGAAAAAGCAGACGCGATCGGAGAATTCCTTGGCAAATCCCATCTGGTGGGTGACCATCAGCATGGTGAGGTCATGTTCCCTGCCGAGTTTTCGGATGACTTCAAGCACCTCGCCGACGAGTTCGGGGTCGAGTGCCGAGGTCACCTCGTCGAACAGCATGATCTTGGGCCGCATGGCGCAAGCGCGGGCGATGGCGACACGCTGCTGCTGGCCGCCGGAAAGCTGCGAGGGATAGTGGTCCTTCTTCTCCGACAGGCCGACCATGTCGAGCAGCTCGGCCGCCCGCGCCTCGGCATCGGCCCGCTTCATGCCGAGCACGGTTATGGGCGCCTCGATGCAGTTCTGCATCGCCGTCATGTGCGGGAACAGGTTGAACGACTGGAACACCATGCCGATCTTGGCGCGGATCTTGCGGATGTGCGCGAGATCGGCGGGAACAAGCTTGCCGTTCCTCTCCATGTGGGTGAGCGGCTCGCCTTCGACCCAGATGACGCCGTCATTGATCGTCTCCAGCGTCATCAGCATGCGCAGCACCGTGGTCTTGCCGGAGCCGGACGGCCCGATGATAGAAACCTTCTCGCCGCGTGCTATGTCCAGATTGAGCCCGTCGAGAACGGTCAGCGCGCCGTAGCGTTTCGAAACATTGTCGAAGCGGACCATCGGTTGTTCCGTCATCGCATGGTCCTCCGGTTGAGCAAGCCTTCGAGGGAGCGAATGAGCGCGGCAGAAACCAGGCTCATGGCAAGGAAGAACAGGCCGACCAGCGTCATCGGCTCAGTGTAGCGGAAGGTTTCGGAGCCGATGATCTTGGCGGTCTGCATCAGCTCCAGCACGGCGATTGCGGAAAGCAATGGCGTCTCCTTGAACAAGGCAACCAGATAGTTGCCGAGCGCCGGAACGATCGGCGGGATCGCCTGCGGAATGATGATGTCGCGGAACGTCGTCCAGGCTGACAGATTGAGTGCGACCGAGGCTTCCCACTGGCCGCGATGGATGTTGTCGAAACCGGCGCGATAGACCTCGGAACAATAGGCAGCGTAGTGGATACCGATGGCAAGCACCCCGGCGGTGAAGGCGTCGAGCACGACACCGAATTTCGGAAAGACGAAATAGAGAAAGAATATCTGGATCAGCAACGGGGTCGACCGGATCAGTTCGACCAGCACCGAAATCGTCCAGCTGGTCCACGGCACGGCGATGCGGACCACCGCCAGCACCAGGCCAAGCGAGGCGGCAAGCGCAAACCCGATCAGCGTCGCCTCGATGGAAACGATGGCAGCGCTGGCGAGCACCGGCAGGATTTCAAAAGCAAATGCCCAGTCCCAGATCATGCTGCCTTCCCCGCGCCAATCCGAGCGAAGCCCGCCTTTCGAGAAGCCGCATGCCGATGGTCACGACCAGCGACATTGCCAGGTACATCAGCAGGACGAGGGTGAAGATCGGAATGGTCTTGAACGTGTTCTGGTTCATTTGCTGCGCCTTGAAGGCGAGGTCCGAGAGCGTGATCAGCGAGACCAGCGCTGTCGATTTCAAAAGCTCGATGAACAGATTGCCCCAAGGCGGGATCATGGCGACGAAAGCCTGCGGCAGGATGATCCGGCGCAGCATCTGGGGGCGGCTCATGTTCAATGCGGTAGACGCCTCCCACTGTCCGCGGGCGACGGACTGGATCGCGCCGCGCACGACTTCCGATCCGTAAGCACCAACGTTCAGGCCGAGCGCCAGGACAGCAACCAGAAATGCGTTGAGCGTGACACCGAATTGCGGCAGCACGAAAAACAGCCAAAACAATTGCACCAGTGCCGAGGTGCCGCGGAAGATCTCGACATAGACCGTGGCCAGCAATTTGAGCGGCGCCGGGCCATACATCCTTGCCAGCGCCGCCAGCACGCCCATGACGATTGCCAGCAGGCTGCCGAGGATAGCGATCTCGATCGTCAGGACCGCGCCTTGCAGCAGCCCCGGCATAAACACTTTGTAAGATTCCTGCGTTGCCAAGGCACCGATCACGACAAGCGCGACGACCAGCATGGCAACGAGCGTACGGATTCCCATGCGGATTCCCCCAGGAAAAAGGGGCGGCGCTTTCGCGCCGCCAGCAGTTGGGAACCTATTTGCCCGCGCAAAGCTCCGCGGTGGTCTTGTTGGGCAGGTAGTCCTTGCCGAAGCCGAGCGGCTCGACCAGCGCGATGTGCTCCGGCGAACCGAGGAACGTCTTCAGCTCGGCGTTGAACGCCTCCTGCAGGTCGGTATCTTCCTTGCGGAAGCCGAAGCCGCCATGGCCTTTCACCGACTTGCCGGCAACCTCGCCGAACGGCTTGGTCGATTCGACGCCGTCGGCCTTCTTGGCCATGTCGGCGATCGAAAGAGCGGTTAGCGCGGCAGCGTCGGCACGGCCCGACTGGACGGCGGCGACCAGACTGGACTGGTCGGGCAAGGCAACGATCTGCCCGGCGGCGACACCAGCGTCCTTGGCATAGCCGCCCTCGACGGCGCCGGCCATCACGGCGAGCTTGAGATCCGGGTTTTCCTTGATGCTGGAAAAGTCCTTCACGCCCTTCGGATTGCCTTTTGCCACCAGCATGGCCTGACCGATGCCGTAGGACGGCTCGGAGAAATTGATCTCGGCGCAGCGCTTCGGATTGATGAACATGCCGGCGGCGATGATATCGAAGCGGCCGGCCTTGAGACCTGGGATAAGCGAGCCGAACTCGGTCAGCACGCCGTCAACCTGCGCGATACCCATCTTGGCGAGTACCGCCTTGGCAACTTCCGGCGCTTCGCCGGTCAGCTTGCCGTCAGGCGTGGCGTAACCGAACGGCGCCTCGTTGGCAAAGCCGACGCGGATATAGCCGTCCTTCTTGGCCTGTTCGAGGGTGGTTTCCGCATAAGCGGGCAGCGCCGTGAATGATGTCGCGGCAAGCGCGAGGCAGGCGGCGGCTTTCACGACCATCCGGCGCGATATCGATGATTTGAACATGCTTTTCTCCCATTGAACAACTGACTGATATTCCCGGGCGCGGCCTTCTTCGAGGTCGACACCTGTCTGTCAAGACGTATACAACTGCCCTAGACATTGTGCAAGCTAAGATATAAAAACCACATAAATCTGGCAATAATTCGTAGTCAGACCACACATTATTGCCAGTTGTGCACAATTTAAGAAAAAACCAGCGTACCGGCAGGTGGGATTTCGGTGGCGAGCGCGAGCGGTTTCGGGACTTTCACGCAAGCGGAGTATGCGCAGCGCCTGGCCGGCGTGAAGTCACGCATGGAGAAGGCCGGCTTCGACCTCATCATCTGTCAGGACCCAGCTAATATGTGCTGGCTGACCGGCTATGACGGATGGTCGTTCTATGTTCCGCAATGCGTGCTCGTCCATCTAAGGGAAAACCGGCCGATCTGGTTCGGCAGGGCGCAGGACGCCAGGAGCGCACGCCTGACCACCGGCCTGCCGGAGAAGAACATCGTGCCGTTCTCGGAACGGCTGGTGCAGCAGCCCGTCGAACACCCCTATGACGAACTCGCCCAGCTGATCCGGTCGCGTGGCTGGGGAAACGCCCGCATCGGCGTTGAGATGGACGCGCATTATTACACCGCGCGCTGCCATGCCCATCTCGTCAGCGGGCTGCCTGACGCGCACTTCGCCAACAACCACGATCTCGTCAACTGGGCGCGGCTGGTCAAATCCGAAGCCGAGCTGGCGCTGATCCGCGAGGCCGGTGCGATCTGCACGCACGCCATGAAACGCGGCATCGAAAAAATGCGGCCCGGCGTGCCGCAGAACCATGTCATTGCGGAAATCTATCAGGCACAGATCATGGGCGTGCCCGGAGCGGGCGGCGACTATGCCGCGATCTGTCCGCTGATGCCCGTCGGCGAGGGCACCAGCACGCCGCATCTGACCTGGTCCGACGCGCCGCTGCCGGACAGCGGCCTCGCCATTCTGGAGATCGCCGGGGTGCGGCGGCGCTATCATGCGGCGCTGACGCGGACCGTGCATTTCGGCAAGCCGCTGCAAGCCCTCGTCGACATGGCCGAGGCGATTGTCGAGGGCGTCGACGCCGGCCTTGAGAAGGCGCGCCCCGGCTACACCGCCGAAGAGGTGGAAGCCGCCTGGCAGGCAGTGTTGAGGAAGAACGGGCTGAAGAAGGAGAGCCGCGTCGGCTATCCGGTCGGGCTCGCCTACCCGCCCGATTGGGGCGAACGCACCGCAAGTCTTCGTCCCGGCGACACCACCGAGATGCAGTCCGGGATGTGCTTCCATTTCATGGCCGGCGTTTGGCTCGACGATTTCGGCATCGCCATCTCGGAATCCTTCGTCGTCACGGATCGCGGGGGCGAACGCCTCTGCGACCTGGCGCGCGAACTCATCGTCATCGACTGAGCATGGGGACTGGAAGCCGGTCACTGACGAAAGATCATGCCGGCAACGAAACCGGTAACAAGCACGAGGACGCCTGATGGACCGTAATCCGTTTTCCGAGGCCGAAATCGCCGACCGCCTTGTCAGGGTCCGCACGGCGCTGGCCGAGCGCGAGCTCGACGCGGCGGTCTTTGCTTCGCCGGAGAACGTCTTCTACCTCACCGGGCTCGATCACTGGGGATATTTCGCCCCACACCTGCTGATCGTGCCGCTCGAAGGGAAACCTGTCCTGGTCACCCGCTCGATGGAAAAGGTGACGATCGAGAAACAGGTGACGGCAGCGGAATTCCGCGGCCATTCCGACAGCGAAACGGCGGCCGACCTTGCCGCGCGGGTGCTTGCGGAGCTCAGCCTGTCCGGCAAGCGGATCGGCGTCGAATACTGGACGGCCGGCCTCAGCCATGGGCTTGCCGTCGCCCTGCAGACGCAGGCCGGTGCCAGATGGAGCGATGTTTCCGGGCTGGTCGACAAGATGCGGCGGGTGAAGAGCGCCGAGGAACAGGCGCTGATGCGTCAGGCGGCACAAGTGACCGACGCCGCCGCCGGCGCCGCGATCGCAGCGATCTCGGACGGCGCCTCCGAACAGGAGGTCGCGGCCCAATGCGTGTCAGCAATGATCCGCGCCGGCGGTCATGCTCCGGGCTTCGGCCCGTTCATCCGCCCAGCCGCCCGCCTGGGCGAGGAGCACACGACCTGGGGCGACGGGATCTACCGCAAGGGCGAGCCGGTGTTCGTCGAACTGTCCGGCTGCATCTCGCGCTATCACGCGCCGCTCGGCCGGCTCGTTCGCATCGGCCATATCAGCGACGAAGACGCCGCGATGGCGGAGGTGACCGCCAGGGCGTTCGATGCCGTCGTCGAGGCACTCAGGCCCGGCGCCAGGGCGCGCGACGTCTACGCCGCCTGGCAGACCGTCGCCGACGAGGCCGGTCTTTCCCACTATCGCCGCCATCACTGCGGCTATCTGGTCGGCGCCGGCCAGCCGCCATCATGGACCGGCGGCAATTCGGTGACCGGCTTGAGGCGCGATTCCGATCTCGAAATCGAGACCGGGATGAGCTTCCACATCCTGTCGTGGCTGATGGGCACCGGTCGCGGCGATGACTTCGTCTCCAACACCGTGCTTCTGACCGATGCGGGCGCCGAAGTGCTTACCCGCACGCCGGCCGGCCCGATCGTTCGATAGGCCGCAGGCATGGCGCGCTACTCGGCATTTTCGATTTTCCGCAACGCGCTGTCTGGCCAGAAGAATTGGCAGCGCGCCTGGCGGGCAGCGGAGCCAAAACCGTCCTACGACGTGATCGTCATCGGCGGCGGTGGACACGGCCTCGCTACCGCCTTCTACCTCGCCGAGAACCACGGCATCCGCAACGTCGCGGTGCTCGAAAAGGGCTATGTCGGCGGCGGCAATGTCGGCCGCAACACCACCGTCATCCGCTCCAACTACCTGCTCGACGGCAACACCCAGTTCTACGAATTCTCGATGAAACTCTGGGAGAACATGTCGCGGGCGCTGAACTTCAATGTCATGTTCTCGCAGCGCGGCCAGCTCGTCACCGCGCATTCCGCCGACCAGCTCGACGGCTTCAGCCACCGCGCCAACATCATGCGGCTGAACGGCATCGATGCCGACATCCTCGACCGCGACGAGGTGCGCCGTCTCGTGCCCTATCTCGATTTTTCCGATACGGCCCGCTTTCCGATCCATGGCGCTATCTTCCAGGGCCGGGCGGGCACGGCCCGCCACGACGCCGTCGCCTGGGGCTATGCGCGCGCCGCCGACGGCCATGGCGTCGACATTATCCAGAACTGCGAGGTGACAGGCTTCCTCCGCGACGGCGACAGGATCGTCGGCGTCGAAACGACGAAAGGCGGGATCGGCGCCGGCAAGGTCGGCCTCGCTGTTGCCGGTCATACATCCGTGCTCGGCGGCAAGGCCGGCCTGGAACTGCCGATCGAAAGCCACGTCCTGCAGGCCTTCGTCACCGAGCCGCTGAAGCCGTTGGTAGACCATGTCGTCGCCTATGGCGCCGATCATTTCTACGTCAGCCAGTCGGACAAGGGCGGGCTGGTCTTCGGCGGCAATCTCGACGGCTACAATTCCTACGCCCAGCGCGGCAATCTGGGCGTCGTGCGCGAAGTGGCGGAGGCGGCGATCGCTCTGATGCCGTGCATTTCGCGCATTCGACTGCTGCGCCATTGGGGCGGCGTCATGGACATGACGCCCGATGCCAGCCCGATCATCTGCCCGACACCGATCGAGGGCCTCTATCTCAACGGCGGCTGGTGCTATGGCGGCTTCAAGGCGACGCCGGCTTCCGGCTGGTGCTTCGCCCACACGATCGCCACCGGCAAGCCGCATCCGTTGATCGCAGCCTACGGGCCCGATCGTTTCCGCACCGGCTACACGCTCGACGAGGCCGGCGCCGGCCCCTCAGCCTGGCTGCAATAGGAGGCGCAAGACAATGCTGCGCATCGAATGCCCCTGCTGCGGTCCGCGCGACCATGACGAGTTCCGCTACAGCGGCGACGCTTCCGTCACGCGTCCGGCGCACGACGATCCCGATCCCGAGGCCTGGTACCGTTACGTCTATGTCAGGACAAATCCGGCGGGCCTGCACCGCGAGTTCTGGCAGCACGTGACCGGCTGCCGCCAATGGCTGGTGGTCGAACGCGACACGCGCAACCACGCCATTGCATCGGTCGAGCTGGCCAGGAAATTGTCGGCCAGGAAATCACCCGCCAGGAAATCGCCGGCATGAGTTCGAACCACAAGCGGTTGTCGATGGGGGGCCGTATCGACCGCGAGCAGCCGGTCGAGTTTACCTTCGACGGCCGCGAACTGGCTGGATATCGCGGCGACACGCTTGCCTCCGCGCTGCTCGCCAACGGCGTCACCCTGGTCGGGCGCAGCTTCAAGTATCATCGTCCGCGCGGCATTTTTTCCGCCGGACCCGAGGAACCGAATGCGCTGGTCACGCTCGCAACCGCAGGCAGGCGCCAGCCGAACCTGCCGGCGACGACACTGGAGCTCGAAGACGGCCTAATCGCGGAAAGCCAGAACCGCTGGCCATCGCTTGCCTTTGACGTGCAAAGCGTCAACGGCCTGCTGGCGCCGTTCCTTTCGGCCGGCTTCTACTACAAGACCTTCATGGGTCCGACGCACCGCGCCTGGATGTGCTACGAGCATTTTATCCGCAAGGCGGCCGGGCTTGGCAGAGCCGGCACCGACCCTGATCCCGATCGCTACGACATCAGTCAAGCCTTTGCCGATGTCGCAATCATCGGCGGCGGCCCAGCGGGATTGTCGGCGGCGCGTGCTGCCGCAGCGGCCGGCGCGCAGGTGGCGCTGATCGAACAGGATTTCCTGCTCGGCGGCCAGCTTCTGGCGGAAGCTTCCGACAGCGCTGCGGCCGCATGGCTGAGACAGGCCGAGGCCGAGCTGGACGGCTTCAAAACCGTCGCCCTGATGAAGCGGACGACCGCCTTCGGCATCTATGACGGCAATGTCATCGGACTGGTCGGGCAACGCGACCCAGCCAATCCGCGGCCGGCCGGCGAAGTGCTGCAGACATTGACCATGCTTCGCGCCCGCTCGATCGTTTTCGCCACCGGCGCCATCGAGCGACCAATGGTATTCTCGAACAACGACCGACCCGGCGTGATGCTTGCGTCGGCCGCCCGGACCTACCTCAACCGTTTCGCCGTCCTGCCCGGCAAGAAAATAGTCGTCGCCACCAGCAATGACGGCGCTTGGCGCACCGCCTTCGACCTTGCCGATGCCGGCGCAGAGGTGACGGTTGCCGATGTTCGCGCAGCGCCGCCCACAGCGCTTGCCGCAGAAGCCGGACGGCTCGGCGTGCTGGTGCGGGCCGCAACGCGCATCGTCGACCTTAACGGCGGCCATGCCGTCAGGCGTGCAACGCTCAGCGGACCGGACGGCCAGTCCGAGGCCGCCTGCGACCTGGTCTGCGTGTCCGGCGGCTGGTCGCCGACCGTGCATCTCACCTCGCATCTTGGCGTCAAACCTCAATATCGCGACGACATCGGCGGCTTTGTGCCGGGCGCGTTTGCGGCGGACCGGTTCGGCGCCGGCTCGATGATGGGAATTTATTCGACCGCCGATGCCGTCGAGGACGGTCATCGCACCGGCACCGCGGCAGCATCATTCTGCGGCAAGTCGGCGCCGGTGCCTGCTCCATCGAAACTCGATCTCGGCGAGACCGCCGCGGCCCCGCTTCGCGAGGCCCTGGCCGTCGGACGTGGAAAGGCCTTCGTTGATTTCCAGATGGACGTGACGACCAGGGATATCGAACTCGCCTATCGCGAGGGCTATCAATCGGTCGAGCACCTGAAGCGCTACACCACGCTCGGCATGGGCACCGACCAGGGCAAGACCAGCAACTTTGCAGCGCTTGCCGCGATGGCGGCCTTACGCAATGCAACCATCCCCGAGACCGGCGCCACGACCTTTCGACCGCCCTATACGCCGGTCGCCATCGGTGCGCTTGCCGGACGCGCCATCGGCCATCATTTCAAGCCGATCCGCCGCACGCCGATGCACGACTGGCACATGGCGAACGGCGCCGAGATGCTGGAGGTCGGGCTCTGGATGCGGCCCTATTTCTACAGGCAATCCGGGCTCGCCGTGAACGAAGCCTATGTCGCCGAAATGCGGAGTGTGCGCCAGGCCGCAGGCATGATGGACATCTCCACCCTCGGCAAGATCGACGTCCAGGGCCCGGATGCCGCGATTTTCCTCGATCGCATCTACGCCAACGGCTTTGCCAAACTGCCGGTTGGCCGTGCGCGCTACGGCGTCATGCTGCGCGACGACGGCATCGTCTTCGACGACGGCACCACGACGCGACTGGCCGAGAACCGGTTCTTCATGACCACCTCGACCGCCAAGGCCGCCGACGTGCTGTCGCGTCTTGAATTCCTGCTCGATATGGCCTGGCCGGATTTGCGCGTAGCCGTGACCTCGGTGAGCGATGAATGGGCGGCGATGTCGGTTGCCGGACCGAACAGCCGTGCAATTCTTGCTGCGGCATTTCCCGCTCTCGATGTTTCCGACGCGGCACTAGCGCATATGGGATTGCTCGAAAGCGAATGGCAGGGTCGTGCGCTCCGCATCCTGCGCCTCAGTTATTCCGGCGAGCGCGCCTACGAAATCTATGTCGGCGCAACTGCCGGTGAACAGTTTTGGAGCCGGCTGCTCGAAGCAGGCAGGCCGCTCGACCTGAAACCTTACGGCGTCGAGGCGCTCGGCGCGCTGCGCGTCGAAAAGGGCCATGTTGCCGGACCTGAAATCGATGGGCGCACGACGCTCGACGATCTTGGCCTCGGCCGCATGGCGGGCAAGCGTACCGGCTTCGTCGGCGACGTGCTGCGACGGCGCCCCGCCTTCCAGGCGCCCGACCGCCAGCGCCTGGTCGGACTGGAATGCATCGAGGAGGGAAAACGCCTTCGCGGTGGCGCCATCCTGTTTCTGCCGGGCGAGAAACCTTACGGCCACGGGCGCGGCCGCGTGACTTCCGTCACCTTCAGCCCCGAACGCGGCCACTATATCGGGCTGGCCCTGCTTTCCGGCGATGTCGCCAGCGAAGGAAGCGAGGTCGTGGCCGTCTATCCGATGAAGGCCGAAACGGTCCGTGCCCGAATCGTCTCGCCGGTATTCCTCGATCCGCAGGGGGAACGACTGCATGGCTAGCCCGGATTTCAGCCTGTCCGTGGTCGATTGCCCACTCATCCAGATCGAGGGCTGGGACGGCACGCTGGGGCAATTCGAATCGAACCTTTCAGCATCGCTCGGCATGAAACTTCCCGCCTCGGTCGGAGAGACGGTCCGTCACAAAGGTTTCCTCGTCATCCGCGTCGCGCCTCGCCGCTTGTGGCTGGCTTTCGACGACGGCGCGCAAGCACCTTCGCTTGCCGTCGAACCGGATCTCGGCTGTTCGGTCTCTCTCGGCGAAGGTCGCGTGCGTTTCAGCATGGCCGGGGCCGGCGTCGCGCGGGTCCTCCCCAAATGCATCGCCGTCGACTGGTGCGCGCCGGCGGCCGCTTCGGGCCGCGCCGTGCTGACATCCTTGCACCATGTGCCCGTGCTGTTCCTGCGCACCGGCGATACCGCGTGCGAACTCATCGTGCCGCGAAGTTTTTCGCAAAGCCTCTCAGACTGGATTGCTGACGCCGCGGGGAAAGGACCAGGCGCGAATGCTCCCGTCAGGAGCCGCTCCACGGTCTTGCCCCTTGGATGATCTCTTGAGCACGTGCGGCAAAGCGACCGGCGAGCGGCGACTTGCTGGCAGCATCGGCCGACGCCGCGCTGCCTGCCCGCGCCCGGTCGGCGATGCCGACGAAAATCACCGCGAAACGGAACAGCGAAAAAACCAGATGGAAGCGTTGCAAGGGCGCAGTGGGCACGGCATGCGCGAAATAATGATCGAGGAATTCGCGCTGGCTGGGGATACCGAGGGCGGCATGATCGAGGCCGAGGATGCCGCCATATTCGTCCGGGGTCGAATGCCAGGTCATCAAACAAAAGCCGAGATCGGCGAGCGGATGGCCGATCGTCGACAGCTCCCAATCGAGAATGCCGATCACCTCCGGCTTGCCGGGATGGAACAGCAGATTTCCGAGGCGGAAGTCGCCATGGGCGATCGACACGCGTCCATCATCCGCGGGCAGATGCTGCGGCAACCAGTCGGCGACTGCTTCGAGTGGCGGAATTCTGTCACTCGGCGATTCCCTGAGCTGCCGGGTCCAGCGGCCAATCTGGCGCTCGAAATAGTTGCCGGGCCGGCCGTAGTCGCCGAGGCCGACCGCGTCGGGACGGACAGCATGCAATTTCGCCATCGCTTCGGCCATGCCGAAATAGATGGCGCGTCGCTCCGCGGGGACAAGGCCAGGCAGCGAACAGTCGTGGAAGACGCGACCATCCAGCCGCTCCATCAGGTAGAACGACGTGCCGAGCGGCTCGGCGCCGGCGTGAAAGAGCACCGGCCGCGGCACCGGCACGTTGGTCGCTGCGAGCGCTTCAAGCACGCGGAACTCGCGGTCGACGGCATGCGCCCCGCGCAGGATCGGCCCGGCCGGTTTCTTGCGCAGCACCATGCGATGCGCACCATAGTCGACGAAGTAGGTCGGGTTGGACTGCCCGCCGCCGATCCGCTCGAGCGTCATTGCGGCATCGCCGAAGCGGTTCGCGAGAAAGCCCTTCAATGCAGCAGGATCGAAATCCGCATTCAACGGCATCTTTTCCTCCTGAGATGCCACCCCGCGTCCGCTATGCCTCGCCTTCGACGGTCCAGCGCCAGAAGCCCCTCTCCTCGTCGTTGAGGAAACGGTTCAGCACCATCTTGTGGACCTCATCGGCGCCGTCGACCAACCGCGCCTGGCGCGCATAGCGGTAGATCCATTCGAGCACCGTGTCCTTGGAATAGCCCCGCGCGCCGTTGATCTGGATCGCCACATCGGCCGCGTCATGCAGCACATTGGCGACCTGGACCTTGGCCATCGACACGTCCTTGCGGGCAAAGCCGCCGCGGTCCAGCTCCCACGCAGCCTTCATCACCAGGATGCGGCCGATCTCGATGCGCATGGCAAGGTCGCCGAGCTTCAGCTGGACGCTTTCGCGGTCGGCGAGGCGCTGGCCAAAACCATGGCGCTCGGCAGCGTAGGCGCGCGCGATCTCGACGCAGCGTTTGGACAATCCGAGCCAGCGCATGCAGTGGGTTAGCCGCGCCGGGCCGAGCCGCACCTGCGTCACCTTCATGCCCCTACCCTCGCCGGCCAGCATGTCTTCGACAGGGATTTCCAGCCCGTCAAATTCCAGCTCGCAATGCCCGCCATGCTCCTCCGGGCCCATGATCTCGATACGGCGCATGATGCGCCAGCCCGGCTGGTCCTTGTGGAACATCAGGGCCGACAGACCATGGCGCGGGTCGTCCGAGGTTCGCGCGATCAGAATGAAATGGCTGGCCTCCTCCGCGCCGGTGATGAACCATTTGCGGCCGGTCACCACAAATTTGTCGCCGCGCCGCTCAGCACGCGTCATGATCATCGAAGGGTCCGAGCCGCCGCCGGGATGCGGTTCGGTCATGGCAAAGGCCGAGCGTACCTGGCCCTCGACGATCGGCTTCAGCCATTTTTCCTTCTGCGCCAGCGTGCCGAGCGCCTCCAGCACCATCATGTTGCCATCGTCGGGCGCTGCCGAATTGAACACCACGGGCCCGAAGATCGACCGGTTCATCTCCTCATAGCAAACCGCAATATCCATCTTGCCGAGACCGGCGCCGCCGGTTTCGGGCTTGAGCTGCAGGCACCACAGGCCCGCCATACGCGCCTTGGCGCGAAGCGTCTCCAGCAGCGGCAAGGCGATATTTCCATGTGCGTCATAGGACGTCTTGTCGGCCTCGAGCGGCAGGATCTCACGCTCGACGAAGTCGGCAATGCGGACGCGGTAATCTTCGGTGCGGGCGGGAATGTCGAAATTCATGGACAAACTCCCAGCGATGAAACGAGGTGGCCACCATCGATGGACGAGATCGCCGAAAAGCATCGGGTCCATATCTGAAATCGAGCGCGCGCTCATTTTCCTTATTCGCCTCTATCCTCTTTTGCAGCTGCCGTCATCCGGCGAAGCGTGGTTCCGCCACGCCCTTGATGCCAAGGCCGGTTATCGCGAACAGCCTGCCGCGCAGGACGCCATCGCCGGGGAGGCGCGGTAACGACCACCACGACTTCGATCTTCATGCCGTCCTCCTCTGTTGGCACCGTGCGGCGATAGGCGAGCCGCCTCAGAACGCGACCTTGTCGCCGCCCTTCAGTGACAGGATCTCGCGCGCCTCGTCGGGCGTCGCCACTTCCATGCCAAGCCCCTCGATGATCTTGCGGGCAAGCACCACCTGCTCGGCGTTCGATTTGGCTAGCTTACCCTTGCCGGCCCACAGACTGTCTTCGAGCCCGACGCGGATGTTGCCGCCAAGGGCTGCCGACTGCGCGGCGATGCGCAACTGGCTGGCGCCGGCACCGAGCACCGACCAGCGGAACTGGTCGCCGAACAGCCGGTCGGCGGTGCGCTTCATATGGGCGACATCTTCGGGATGGGTGCCGATGCCGCCAAGCAGACCGAACACCGACTGCACGAAGAACGGCGGCTTGACCAGCCCGCGATCGGCGAAGTGGGAGAGATTGTAGAGATGGGCGATGTCGTAGCACTCGAACTCGAAGCACGTGCCGTTGTCGTAGCAGGTCGCAAGGATGTATTCGATGTCCTTGAACGAGTTGCGGAAGACCAGGTCACGCGTCGCTTCCAGATGCGGCTTTTCCCAGTCGAACTTGAAAGTCTCGTATTTGTCGACGAGGTGATAGAGCCCGAAATTGATCGAGCCCATGTTGAGCGAGGCGACCTCTGGCTTGAACTCGGCGGCCGGGCGCACGCGTTCCTCGACCTTCATGTAGGGACTGCCGCCGGTGGTGATGTTGATGGCGGCATTGGTGGCCTGCTTGATGCGCGGCAGGAAGCGGGCGAAGGCCGCCGGCGTCTGGTCGGGCTTGCCGGTCTCGGGGTCGCGGGCATGCAGGTGCAGGATCGCCGCACCTGCCTCCGCCGCCGCGATCGCCTCGGACGCGATCTGGTCCGGCGTGATCGGCAGATAGGGCGACATGGTCGGTGTATGGATCGCCCCTGTCACCGCACAGGTGATGATAATTTTGCCCCTGGTCTGCGTAGCACCGGGCTTGCGGCTTGTTTCCGTCATCTTCCAAACTCCTGATCCGATTTTTTCTTGTGCGCGGCCAGCGCCATCAGCCGGCGGTCGCGCCAAACCTGCCGTTCGCCGAGTTCTTCCCGCGGCAGCCGCTTGCGGCGGTCGGCCTCCACCGTCTCGATGACTTCGCCGGCCCAGTCGACGCGGCGCAGCATCTGCGGAAAAATGTTGGCATAGATCGATTGATAGCGCTCGACATAGTCGCGTACACCGCCCGGCGCATTAAGGTCGATCGTTTCGAACGGACCCATGAACGACCAGCGCAGCGCCAGCCCGTCGCGAATGCCGATATCGACATCCTCGACGCTGGCATAGCCGTCGGCGACAAGTCGAAAAGCCTCCTCCAGCAGCGCGCCCTGCAGGCGGTTCATGATGAAGCCGTCGAGCTCGTGCTTCATCACCAGCGGCGCGTGGCCCGCATCGACGAGGAAGGCGCGGGTCCTTTCGACCGTTTCGGAAGACGTCCATGGCGCCGGCACGACTTCCGCGGCCGGGATGAGGTAGGGCGGATTGATCGGATGCACGACCAGGCAGCGGTGCCGCCCTTGCAGATGGTCGGTGAATTTCGACGGCAGCAACGCTGAGGTGGAACTGGCGATCACCGCTTGCGGACCGGCCATTGCATCGATCTGCGAGAACACCTCGCGCTTCACGTCGAGGTTTTCGGGCGTGTTCTCCTGGATATGGACCGCATCGGCCAGCGCTTCTTCGAGCTCCGCAACGACGGCAATGCAACCAAGCACGACGTCGATTGCCTGCCCCCGCAGCAGATCATTCGCAGCGAGGTCGCCGAGCACGCCGGCGATGTAATCGTGCGCACCTTCGGTCGCGGCCGGCGACTGGTCCCACATCCGCACATCGTGGCCGGCGCGGGCAAAACTGATCGCCCAGGCCCGCCCGATGAACCCGCTGCCGACAATCGCTACTTTCACCATGGTCGGGCTCCTCAAAGGGTTTCGACATTACCGTCGACGCCGAGCGACTGGCCGGAGATGTTGATCGCCGCATCGGACAACAGGAAAGCGACCATCGCGGCGACGTCATAGGGGCTGGTCATGCGGCGCAGCGAGACGTTGTGGAGATAGCGCTCCGTCATCTCCTCGTTCGACACACCGAGCTGTCTGGCCCGGTCGGCGATAACCTTGTCGATGCGTGGTCCCTCGATGATGCCGGGCAGGATGGCGTTGACCCTTATGCCGTGCGGCCCGAGTTCCTTGGCAAGGCTTTGCGTGAAACCGATGACGCCGAACTTGGCCGCCGAATAGGGGGTGCGGAAAGCGTAGCCATGGCGGCCGGCGGCGGACGACATCGAGACGATCGAGCCGCCGCCCGCCGCCTTGATCAGCGGCACGGCACGCCTGGCGCAGAGGAACTGGCCGGTCAGGCAGATGTCGATGCAGCGCCGCCACTCCGCCGGATCGATTTCGTCGACGCCGCCGGTCGGCCCGGCGATGCCGGCATTGTTGATCAGCGCGTCGAGGCCGCCGAGCTTTTCCTTCACCGTCTCGAACAGCCGGTCGACGTCGTCGTCGCGCGAGACATCGGCCTTGACCGCGGCGACCAGGGCGATCCTGTCCGGAGCGGCGGCCAGCGCCTCGTCGGAGACGTCGCAAACGACGATGCGCGCGCCGAGCCGCGACAGCGTTTCTGCAATGGCCAGGCCGATGCCGCCGGCGCCTGCCGTCACCAGCACGCGCTGCCCCTTCAGCCCGGTCAGAAAATCATCCGCCGATGTCGGCGCCCCTTTGCTCATCGTGTATCCCTTCTCATTGCAGCCGCCGTTCGCGCAGCGCCATGACAGCGCCCAGAACGACCAAGCCGTACAATATTGCCCCTGAAATTGTGACGAAAGCACTGCCCTCTGCGAGGGCGACGGACGATTCCGTAATGTTCAGCTCCTGCTTGCGCATCACGCTGGCGTTCTCGACCTCGAGCGATTCGGCATACGCGATCAGCTCTGGCGGTTTCTGCCGCGGCTGCTGGTTTATCATGCCGACGCGGAAAAGGGCTCCGTCCATTCTGCTTCAGCTGTTGCGAAGGGTCTGTTGCGCAATTCGCCAGGCCTGCTCCACATGCCGCCGGGCCGCGGCTTCGGCGGCATCGCCGTTGCGCGACTTGATCGCGTTCATAATGTCGGTCATTTCGGCAATTGCGGCGTCGCGGCGATCCACCGAAGCGATGGTCATGGAACGCAGCTGGTTGATGCGGACGTTCAGACCCTGGACGATCTCCCAGGCGATGCGCTTGTCGGCGGCATCGAAAAGCACTTCGTAGAATTTTGTCGTCGCCCGCATCACCTCGATCGGATTGGCTGAGGCCCACGCCTTGAGCAGCACATCCAATGCGCGCTCAAGCGCAGTGATCTGGTCCTCCGTCGCCGTCAGCGCGCAGGCGCGCGCCGCGATGCCCTCCATCAGAGCACGCAGCTCATAAATCTCGTCGGTGCGACTGAGATCCGGCCGGGCCACGGCGGGTCCGTGGCCAGGTATCATCTGGACAAGGCCCTCAGTCTCCAACTGCCGCAGAACTTCGCGCACCACCGAACGACTGACGCCGAGCTGATCACAAAGCGGGCGCTCGACCAGCCGTTCGCCAGGCTGGAAGTGAAACCCCATGATCGCGTCGCGCATGCGCTCCAGCGCCAGCGTTCTCAGCGTCTTGGCGGATCGTTCGATCCTCAGTGTGTCGTCGGCCAGTTCATCTACTCCCAGCATCCGCAAGAAACAGATTCGGCAATCCGTTGACAAGGGATTTGGTCTTCAATAGTATGGTATACCATAAGACGGCCAGGCAGAAGCGGAACTTTTCCGAATGCCTCAGCCGACCCGACACCGAGGATTCGATGAAGCCGGCCATCCGAAAGATCGTCACCTATGTGGAGAACACGCTGATTGAAGGCGGCAAGGCGGCCCCCCGGCCGCTGCGCCTGATCGGCGTGGCGGCGGTGCTCGACAATCCTTGGGCCGGGCGCGGTTTCACCGAGGACCTTTCTCCCGAGATCCGCGCCTATGCGCCGGTTCTGGGGGAGATGCTGACCCGTGAAATCCTCGCAGTTGCGGGATCCGGCGAAGCGATCGAAGGCTACGGCAAGGCCGCAATCTGCGGCACATCAGGCGAGATCGAGCATGCCTCGGCGCTCATCCACACGCTGCATTTCGGCAACCATTATCGGCGTGCCGTCGGCGCCAAGACCTATCTTGCCTTCACCAACCTGCGCGGCGGTCCGAACACGCCGATCATGATCCCGCTCATGGACAAGAACGATGAAGGCCGGCGTTCGCACTACCTGACGGTGCATTTCCAGATCGGCGACGCGCCGGCGCCAGACGAATTGGTGGTGGCGCTTGGCGCCTCGATCGGCGGACGACCGCATCATCGCATCGGCGACCGCTACCAGGATCTCAAGGAGGTCGGCGACCTGCATGGCTGATCTGACGGACCGTGGCTGGCATCGCGGAACGGCGCCTGACGGCACCGGCTTCATCCGTGCCGGATCCGGCGCGCCGGTCCTCCTCATCCACGGCGTCGGCATGAACGCGGCGATCTGGGCACCCCAGATCGAGCTGATGAAAAACAGATGGGATGTGATCGCAATCGACATCCTGGGACACGGCCGGTCGCCGCTGCCGCCCGAGGATGCCAGCCTTGCCGATTATGCCGGACAGGCAATCCGGCTTCTCGATCACCTTGGCCTGGATGCCGCCTCGATCGTTGGCCATTCAATGGGGGCTTTGGTCGGGCAGGAAATCGCTCTCAATGCATCCGAACGGGTCCGCAGCCTCGTCTCGCTCAATGCGGTCTTTCGCCGCCCGGCGGAGCTTGCGCAGGCAGTGCGCGAGCGCGCCGCCGAATTGAATGGCGCGGAAAACCCGTCGGGGACGGACGCAACCATCGCGCGCTGGTTCGGCAACCCCGTCCCCGACAGCCTGGCCGAGGCGGCAAGGACGACGCGCGCGGCACTGCAAAGCGTCAACTCCGACGGCTATGCGCGCACCTATCGACTTTTCGCCCATGCCGATGCGGCACATGGCGATCGTCTTTCCGGTCTTGCGGTGCCGGCCCTGTTCATGACCGGCTCGCAGGACAGGAATTCGTCACCTGCGATGTCGGCAGCGATGGCCCGCCTCGCGTCACGCGGTCGCTGTGTCGTTCTGGAGGGCGAGCGACACATGATGGCCATAGCCTCGCCTGACGTGGTCACGCGGCGCATTGCCGATTTTCTCGAGAGCAACGACGGCGCAAGCACATCGGCGCGACCGGCAATGGACACAGCCTTCGACGCGGGCGAATTCAGGCGGGCGCTCGGTTCCTTCCTGACCGGCGTTACCATCGTCACCGCGATCGGGCCGGAAGGAGAACCTCGAGGCTTCACCGCCAATTCGTTTACATCCGTTTCGCTCGATCCGCCGCTTGTGCTGGTCTGCATCGCCAAGAAGGCGCTGGGTCATCCGGTGTTTTCGACCTCGAAGTGCTTTGCCGTCAACGTGCTCTCGGAGGAGCAGCGAGCCGCATCCGGCGTCTTCGCTTCGAAATCGCAGGACAAGTTCTCGGCTGTCGAGTGGCGCTTCGGCCCGACCGGCAGCCCGCTGCTCGCTGGATCGGTGGCTACGTTTGACTGTGACATGGAGCAATTGGTCGACGCCGGCGACCATTCGATCCTCATCGGCCGCGTTCGCGAATTCTCCCACAATTCATCGCAGCCCCTCGGCTATTGCCGTGGCGCCTATGTCTCGCCCGGCCTCAGCCAGGAAGCACTGGCGGCCGCGCCGCCCGACATGGAGGTCGGCGCCATCCTCGAAGATGAAGGCCGCGTGCTGTTTTTCGAAACCGCCGACGGCTTTTTCGAACTGCCGGCGGGCCGAGGGCTCGGGCCACCCGGCGACACGCGAAGCCTCAGGGGACGCCTCGCCGCGAAAGCCATCGAGGCTCATCTCGGATTCCTGTTTGCGGTCTGGGACGACGCAGCAAGCCCGTCGCGAACGCATGTCTACTACCGCGGCACGGTAGACGCGCCCCACTCCAGCGATCACCAGGTCCGGCTCGTCGACATCGACAGGATTGCCGGGCTGAACATCGCCGACGCTGCTGTGCGCTCGATGCTCGCCCGCTATGTTCGCGAATGTCGGGAGGATGCGTTTGGCGTCTATGTCGGCAACGCGGTCGAAGGTGAAGTCCGTCCGCTCGCCAAGCCGGCAGCCATGAACACTTCCAGTCCGGGTCAACAGATATGAAGTTCTCGCTCTTCGTCCATATGGAACGCTCGGACCCGGCAAAGCCGCATGCCGACCTCATCGATGAGCTTGAGGAACTGGTCGTGATGGCCGAGGCGGCAGGCTTCGAGACGGCCTGGATCGGCGAACACCACGGCATGGAGTTCACCATCTCGCCAAACCCGTTCATCAACATCGCCTATCTCGGCGCCAGGACGAAGCGCATCCGGCTCGGCACAGGAACCGTAATCGCGCCGTTCTGGCATCCGATCAAGCTCGCCGGCGAGGCAGCCATGACCGATGTCGTCACCGGCGGCCGGCTCGACATCGGCATCGCCCGCGGCGCCTATAGCTACGAGTACCAACGCCTGTTCCCTGGGCTCGACGCCTGGGGCGCGGGCCAGCGCATGCGTGAGATCATCCCGGCCATCAAGGGCCTCTGGGAAGGCGATTTCGAGATGTCCGGCGAATTCTGGTCGTTTCCCTCGACCACATCGTCGCCCAAGCCGGTGCAAAAGCCGCACCCGCCGATCTGGGTGGCGGCGCGCGATCCGAACTCGCACGACTTCGCCGTGTCCAACGGCTGCAACGTCCAGGTGACGCCGCTCGCCTCCGGCGACGACGAGGTAACCAGCCTGATGGAGCGCTTCAACGCGGCGTGCACGGCGCATCCGGCCATGGCCCGCCCCGAAATCATGCTGCTGATGCACACATTCGTTGCCGAAGACGCCGCCGATGCGGAGCAGCTGACCAAGGACCTGTCGCTGTTCTACTGCCAGTTCGGCGCCTGGTTCCAGAACAAGAAGCCGGTTCGCCAAGGCATATTGGAAGCGCTCGCGGACGACGAGATCGCAGCCATGCCGCAATATGCGCCGAATAAAATCCGGCAGAACCTGGTCATCGGCGAAGCCGAAGAGGTGATCGCCCGGCTGAAGACATATGAGGCGCTCGGCTATGACCAGTATTCGATCTGGATCGACAGCGGCCTGCCGCACGAGCGCAAGAAGAAGTCGCTGCAGCTGTTCGTCGACAAGGTGATGCCGGCCTTCGGGCATGGGGGCCGGCAATGACCCTTGTGGCTTTCAGCAATTTCATAGATGGGGCGTTCGATACGCCGACCGCCACCTTCGAAAGCATCGATCCGTCCACGGGAGCGCCCTGGGCGACGATGCCCGCCGCAACCGAGGCCGATGTCGACCGCGCCGTCGAGGCGGCGCACCGGACGCTGCACTCGGCCGCGTGGGCCTCGCTGACGGCGACGGCGCGCGGCAAGCTGCTGGTGCGCCTCGGCGACCTGATCGTCGCCAATGCCGGCCGCCTGGCCGAACTGGAAACGCGCGACACCGGCAAGATCATCCGCGAGACCCGCGCCCAGATCGCCTATGTCGGCGACTACTATCGCTACTATGGCGGGCTTGCCGACAAACATGAAGGCTCGCATGTGCCCATCGACAAGGCCGATATGGACGTCACCATCCGGCGCGAGCCGATCGGCGTCGTCGCTGCCGTCGTGCCGTGGAACTCGCAGCTTTTCCTTTCGGCCGTCAAGCTCGGCCCGGCACTGGCCGCCGGCTGCACGGTCGTCCTGAAAGCCTCGGAGGACGGTCCAGCGCCGCTGCTGGCCTTCGCCGAACTCGTTCATGAGGCCGGATTTCCCGCCGGAAGCGTCAACATACTGACCGGGTTCGGGCACGATTGCGGCCGACGCCTGACCAGTCATCCGCTGGTTTCACGCGTCGCCTTCACCGGCGGACCTTCGACCGCTCGCGCGATCGTCCGCAACACGGCGGAAAATCTCGCCTACACGACGCTGGAGCTGGGCGGGAAAAGCCCGGTTGTGGTTTTCGCCGACGCAGACCTGGACAGTGCGGCCAACGCGGTGGTGGCCGGGATTTTCGCAGCGTCTGGACAAAGCTGCGTCGCCGGCTCGCGGCTGCTTGTCGAGCGTTCGATAAAGGCCGAGTTCCTGGACATGCTGAAGCACAAAGCCGAGGCCATCAGAATCGGCGATCCGCAGGATCCGGCCACAGAAATGGGGCCATTGGCAACGCCACGCCAACGGGAATGGATCGAGACGATCGTTGCCGAAAGCCTTGCCAATGGCGGGACGCTGGTCACCGGCGGAAAAAGGCCCGACGAGCATCCGCATGGCTTCTACTACGCACCGACCATCATCGATGCCGAGGATCCAGCGCTGCCCTGCGTGCGCGAGGAATTGTTCGGTCCGGTGCTCAGCGTTCTCACCTTCGACACGGAAGCCGAAGCCCTGGCGCTTGCCAACGACACGCCGTTCGGCCTCGCCTCGGGCGTGTTCACCACCAATCTCGCCAAGGCGCACCGCATGGCGCGCGACATCCATGCCGGCGTCGTCTGGGTCAACACATACCGCGCGGTTTCGCCGCTCGTGCCGTTCGGCGGCTACGGTCAGTCGGGGCTCGGCCGTGAGGGCGGGCTCGACGCCATCCGCGATTACACGCGTTCGAAATCCGTCTGGATACGGATATCCGACGAGCCGATCCCGGACCCGTTCGTCATGCGATGAGGGCAGTGCCAATCGCGCAATTTCATAAAAACAAGAAACCAGACAACCAACAGAGGAGAATGACATGAAACTGATTTTGACCGGCATTTTGGCCGGACTCCTGGCAGCCACTGCCGCACACGCCGATGAGATGGTGTTCACCAGCTGGGGCGGGACCACCCAGGAGGCGCAGACCAAATCCTGGGCTGCTCCGTTCGAAGCCAGTTCCGGCATCAAGGTCCTGCAGGACGGCCCGACCGACTACGGCAAGCTGAAGGCCATGGTGGAAGGCGGCAGCGTCGCCTGGGATGTCGTCGATGTCGAAATGGATTTCGCCATCAAAGCGGCCAAGGACGGCCTGCTCGAGCCGATCGATTTCAACGTCGTGCCGAAAGCCGATCTCGATCCTCGCTTCACCACCGAGCATGCGGTCGGCAGCTTCTACTACTCCTTCGTTCTTGCCTGGAACAAAGGGGCGGTGTCGGGCGAACCGGCGGGTTGGGCCGACATGTTCGACCTGACGAAATTTCCCGGCAAACGCACTTTTTACAAATGGTCGGCGCCGGGCGTCATCGAGATTGCGCTGCTGGCCGACGGCGTGCCGGCAGACAAGCTCTATCCGCTCGACCTCGACCGGGCGTTCAAGAAACTCGACACGATCAAGTCGGAAATCGTCTGGTGGGACAGCGGCGCGCAGTCGCAGCAGCTGATCGCCTCCGGTGAGGCGGCCTTCGGGCAGCTCTGGAACGGGCGTGTCTTCGCCCTCCAGCAGGACGGCGCCGATGTCGGCGCATCCTGGAAACAGAACATGACTGCCGCTGACGTACTCGTCATCCCCAAGGGTTCGAAGAACAAGGCGAGCGCCATGAAATTCCTGGCCGCTGCGACAAGCCCGAAAAGCCAGGCCATGTTTGCTGAAGCAAGCGGCTACGCCCCCATCAACACGGCAGCCAAGGCCGAAATGCCGGCCGATGTCGTCAAGTCGCTGCCGGACGCCTATGTCGACGGGCAGATCAACCTCGACATGAACTACTGGGCTGAAAACCGCGATAAGATCGCGGAGCGCTGGTACGCCTGGCAGGCCAAATAGCCGCCGACCTCACCCATGAACCGGCGGGGCGTCGCTAGGCGTCCCGCCTGAGCTGCCGGGATCATCGCCATGTCGGGCAATTTGCTTCATCGACAGCCAATCCTCCGAAGGCCAGATGGCGTCGGCGGCGCCTTGCCGGCGCTGACCCTCATCACCCTGTTCTTCGTGGTGCCGGTTGTTGCGTTGCTGTTGCGCAGTGTAACCGAACCCGTGCCGGGCCTGCAGAACTACGCCATCCTGTTTGGCGACGGCACCTATGCACGGGTCTTCTTCAACACCTTTCTGGTCGCCACCGTCGTCACCGCCGTCACCGTCATCGTGGCGTTTCCGGTCGCCTGGATGCTGGCGATCATGCCGCCTGCCCTCGGCTCGATCATCTTCGGCATCATCATCCTGTCGATGTGGACCAATCTGCTCACCCGCACCTATGCCTGGATGGTGCTGCTTCAACGCACCGGCGTCATCAATCGGACGCTGATGGATATCGGCCTGATCAGCGAGCCGCTGCCGCTGATCAACAACCTGACCGGCGTCACCATCGGCATGGTCTACATCATGCTGCCCTTCATGATACTGCCACTGGTCGGAACCCTGCGCGCCATCGATCCGATGACGCTGCGCGCCGCCGCCCTGTGCGGTGCAAGCCCCTTCGAGGCTTTCCGCCGCATCCTGCTGCCATTATCGCTCCCCGGAATCGCTGCAGGCGGCCTGATGGTTTTCGTCATGTCGCTCGGTTATTTCGTGACGCCGACGCTGCTCGGCGGCACCTCCAACATGATGCTCGCCGCAATGATCGCCCAGATGATCCAGTCTTTGCTCAACTGGGGGCTCGGAAGCGCGGCGGCTTTCATCCTGCTTTTGGTGACCATGGCGCTCTATGCGCTGCAACTGCGCCTCGTCGGCGCCAAGCGCATGACAGGAGGCATCTGAGATGCTGCTCGACTACGACCGGTTGGGCTGGCTGCGCGCAGCACTTCTGGGTTTCACCGGCCTGGTTGCCGCATTTCTGCTGCTGCCGGTGGTCTTCATCGTGCTTTTGTCGTTCGGATCGTCGCGGTGGCTGGCTTTTCCGCCGCCCGGCTGGACGCTGAAATGGTATGAGGAGCTTTTCGCCGATCCGGCCTGGCTCGAAGCGGCGCTGACCAGCGCGCGCATTGCCACCATGGTCGCGATTCTTGCCGTCGTCATCGGGCTGCTGGCTTCTTTCGCCCTGGTCAGGGGACAGTTTCGCGGGCGCAACACGCTTCGCGGCCTGCTGCTGACGCCAATGGTGCTGCCGGTCGTCGTCTTCGCCATCGCCATCTATGCATTCTTCCTGCGGATCGGGTTCGGCGGCACCACGGCAGGCTTCGTCATCGCACACACAGTCCTGGCACTGCCCTTCGCCATCATTCCCATCACCGCGGCACTCGAAGGGTTCGACAAATCCATCGAGGATGCGGCGATCGTCTGCGGCGCAAGCCCATTCGAAGCAAAACTCCGGGTCACCTTGCCGGCGATCAAGATCGGGATCTTCTCGGCGGCGATCTTCGCCTTTCTCGCCTCATGGGACGAGGTGGTGGTCGCGATCTTCATGGCAAGCCCCACCTTGCAGACCTTGCCGGTCAAGATCTGGGGCAGCCTGCGCCAGGATCTTAGCCCGGTCATCGCTGCGGCCTCCAGCCTTCTCGTTCTTCTGACGCTGAGCCTGATGATCGTAACCGCACTCATTCGGCGGAAATTGTCGAAATGACCGAACCGTTCCTCTCCATTCGCGCCCTGCGCAAGGCGTTCGGCAGCTTCGTCGCCGTTCACGATGTCACGATCGATATACCCAAGGGCGAGTTCCTGACCTTTCTCGGCCCTTCCGGTTCTGGCAAATCGACAACGCTCTACGCGATCGCCGGCTTTCAGCATCCGACATCCGGCGAGGTTCTTCTCGAAGGCAGGTCGCTGCTGTCGGTGCCGTCGCACAAGCGCAATATCGGCATGGTGTTCCAGCGCTACACGCTGTTCCAGCATCTCACCGTCGCCGAGAACGTTGCCTTTCCGTTGCGCGTGCGCCGTCGGCCGGACGCCGAGCTGAAACGAAAAGTCGCCGAGATGCTGTCGCTGGTGCGGCTCGAGAGTTTCGGCGGCCGATATCCTGGCGCGCTTTCCGGCGGACAGCAGCAGCGCGTGGCGCTTGCCCGGGCGCTGGCCTACGATCCGCCGATCCTTCTGATGGACGAGCCGCTTTCGGCGCTCGACAAGAAGCTGCGCGAGGAAATCCAGGCCGAGATACGGCGCATCCACCGCGAAACCGGCGTAACGATTCTTTACGTCACCCACGATCAGGACGAGGCGCTGCATCTTTCGGATCGCATCGCGCTGTTTCGGGACGGGCGCATCGAGCAGATCGGCACCGGTGAGGACCTCTATCTGAGACCTCAGAGCGAATTCGTGGCCAGCTTCATCGGAAATTCCAATTTCCTGCCGGCCGAGCATCTTGAAACCGTCAACGGCTCCGCCACGATCCGCCTGGCCGATGGCTCGGTCGTCTCGGGCGTCAGGATCGATCAGGACTTCAGCCATGGCCAGAAGACCAGGCTGATGGTGCGGCCGGAAGCGTTCCGGCTGCGACCCGGCCCGGCCACTGCCGGGCTTGCGGTCGAGTTCATCGACACCGCTTTCTTTGGCGAGCGGCGGCGCGTCATCGCGCGCACCGCCGCCGGCCAGGAGATCGACGTCAGGCCGACATCCGACATGGCGCAAGCACATGAAGGCGTCGCCTCGCGCGGACAGCAGATTTTTTTCGATCCCGCCGCCGCATTTCTGTTTCCAGCCTGACAGACGCGCTGGCGGTCTGGAACGAATCTCAGGCAGCCGGCGCCTCGATGGTGACGCCGTATTTGGCGGCGATGGCCACGACCTTTGCCATCTCCGGCATGCCGGCGGCGGTCGCGGCGTCCAACTCCGCGAATATCTGATCAAGGCCGCAACTCGGCGCGCAGAAGACGAGCACGCGAGCCGGCTTGTCGGCGACATTGCGGACGGCATGGCGCCGGCCGCGTGCGCCGAAGAAGAAGCCGCCGGGCGCAACGCGATGGGGCGCGGAGTCGCCCTCGAATTCGATGACGAGTTCGCCGCTAAGCACATAGAAGGCTTCATCCTCACGGGCATGGGTGTGCGGTGGCGTTCCCGCGCCCGGCGGAACCACCGACTCCCAAAGCGAGAAGGACCCGGCGGTCTCGGCGCCGGTGGCTTTGTTGATATGGGTGATGCCCAGAACGTTGAGCGTCGAGCCGGCCGCCGGCTCGCGAACGAACGCTTCGGCCGCTGCAGCTTTGGCATCCATCGTCGATCTCCTTCATGGTTCGGGTCTCTCACCAAAGAGATAGGCCGTTCTCGCCCGTCAATTAGCCGGAATTGTATGGACATGCCGTCCGGATTTCAGGACAATCCGGTGATGGACCCGCTCGATGGCATCGCGGCGTTCGCTCGCGTCGTAGACAGCGGCAGTTTCTCGGCTGCGGCTCACCGGCTTGGAATCTCCAAATCGGCGGTCAGCGCCCATGTCCAGCGGCTCGAACAGCGCCTGGGCATTCGCCTCCTCAACCGCACCACGCGACGGCTCTCGATGACCGAAGCGGGTGCAGCCTACTACCGCCACTGCGCGCGGATTCTCGCCGAGGCTGAAGCGGCGGAACAAGAGGCGAGCGCGCTGCAGCGCGAACCGCGCGGCACGCTTCGCATTTCGGCGCCCGACAGCTTCGGCTGGATGCATGTGGCGCCGGCCGTCCCGGAGTTCCTGAGGCGCTATCCGGAGCTTTCCGTCGACATTGCCTTGAGCCCGGCGCATGTGAGCCTGGTCGATGAGGGGCTGGATCTGGCGATCCGTATCGGCGCGCTCGAGGATTCGCCGCTTGTTGTGCGCAAGCTCGCGCCATCCCGACTCGTCGCCTGTGCTGCGCCCGCCTATCTCGAAAAGCATGAAGCGCCGCGCGAGCCGGGCGACCTTGCCAGGCACAACTGCCTCTGCACCAGCCTTTTGCCTTGGGGCGATGAATGGCCCCTTGCCGGCAAAATTGGCGAGGTGCGGGTGGCCGTGGGCGGCAGCTTTCGCAGCAATAATGCGGAGATGCTGCGCGTTGCGGCGCTCGACGGCATCGGCATCGCCCTATTGCCCACATGGGCGGTGGCGGAGCCTCTGCGTACCGGCGCACTGCGCCGCGTGCTGGATGCCTGGGAGCCTCCAGCCAGCACGATTTATGCCGTCTATCCCAGCAACAGGCTCATGTCGATGAAGGTCCGTGCCTTCGTCGATCACCTTGCTCGATGCATAGGGCGCGCACCGTATTGGGATGAGGGCATTTGAGAAGAGCACCCCGTTTTGGATCGTTTTGAGCTACGGCAATCCATTGATCCGGCCGCGCAATTTTCTCTCTGAATGCGCTCAAAAACGGTCTCCCACCGGTCGGAACACTTGCGATCTTGCCTTCAACAGGGGATTTGGGCGGCGGCTTGAAATTTCCTCGGTTTCGCCCACGTAGTGAGTTACGCCGGCTGCGAGGTGCTTTTTTGGCTGCAAAAGCGTCGCTTATAGGGCCATCAAACCGGCAGCCGCGCAGCGCTCAGCAGCGGAGACCGCCGGGTTACCCCGGTTCTCACTCGCAATAGCTGGAGCATCCGATGCCGACTAGCCGCTATGCCATCCTTGAAGCGCCGTCCTCGCTGGGTCTGGCGACCGACGGCGTTGAAGCCTTGCCCGGTCGGCTGCTGGAACTGGGCCTCGCCGAACGCATCCATGCGCGCCGCGCCGGGCGGCTGGCCGTCCCGCCGAAGGACCCGAAGCCCGACCCTGCCACCCTGACGCTGAACGCCAAGGCGATCGCGGCGTGGTCACCCAAGCTCGCCGACGCCGTGGAGGAGGTGCTGCACGCCCGCGAATTCCCGGTGGTGCTGGGCGGCGACTGTACGATCTTGCTGGGTCCGACGCTGGCGCTGCGCCGGCGCGGCCGCTACGGCCTGTTCTTCATCGACGGTCACGCCGACTTCTTCCAGCCCGAGGCCGAGCCCAACGGCGAAGGCGCGTCGATGGAACTGGCCCTCGTCACCGGCTACGGGCCGGCGCTGCTAACCGACCTGGAGGGCCGCCGCCCGTTGGTTCGCTCCGAGGACGCTGTCGCCTTCGCGTTTCGAGACCACGAGGACCAGGCCGAATACGGCAGCCAGCCTTTGCCAGCCGAGCTCATGGCCTACGATCTGCACGCCATCCGCCGCCTTGGGGTCGAAGCCGCCGCCCAGGCCGCCGTTCGCCACCTGACGCGGGCGGAACTCGACGGCTTCTTCATCCATCTCGACGCCGATTGTCTCGACGATGCGATCATGCCGGCGGTCGATTTCCGCGTACCGGGCGGGCTGTCGTGGGACGAGCTGTCGGCGGCGCTCCGCATCATCCTGGCGAGCGGCAAGGCGGTCGGGATCGAGGTCACCATCTACAATCCGCGCCTCGACGAGGACGGCAGCGCCGGCCATGGCCTCGCTGATGTCCTGACCGCAGCGCTCGGCACAGCCGCGCCCGCTTGAGCGGACGGCACCTATCGGCTATCGGGTGGCGTTGAAGCGTCACATGCAACCACCCCCAACGAGAATACCGCGCCTTATCCGCCGCCTGGATGATGGCAAGCAACCAGGCGACCGTTTCGAGCCGGAGCATTGAGGCTCTCCGCCTGAGGGCTCCTCCCGCCAGGGCAAACCTATAAATAGTGCTAGCTGTAAATGCGCCGGGCCGCTTAGTACCGTCGGCCGCAAACAAGGCTTGGGAGGATCCGTCACTTTGGTTCCTGCCGCGCCATGACGCGGAGCTTGGAACTGTGACGGCACATGCGACCACCGAAGGATTCAGCGACTACCGGGGCTACCGCACCTGGTATCGCGTGATCGGAGATCTCAACTCGGGCAAGCTGCCATTGGTCATCGCCCACGGCGGGCCGGGCTGCACCCACGACTATGTCGATTCATTCAAGGAGCTTGCCGATACCGGGCGGGCGGTCATCCACTATGATCAGATCGGCAACGGCAAATCGACCCATCTGCCCGACAAGGGCGGCGACTTCTGGACCGTCGATTTCTTTTTGGGCGAACTCGATGCGCTGCTCGCTCACATTGGCATTGCCGAGCGTTACGCCCTGCTCGGCCAGTCCTGGGGCGGCATTCTCTCGGCCGAACATGCTGTGCGACGCCCTGCCGGGCTCAAGGCATTGATCCTGGCCAATTCGCTGGCCTCGATGGCGCTATGGGTGGAAGGCGCGCTGCAATTGCGCGCCGGGCTGCCGGCCGATGTGCAGAACGCGCTTGACCGGCACGAGGCGGCCGGGACCACCGATCACCCGGATTATATTGCAGCAACCAAAGCCTTCTATGACCGCCACGTCTGCCGTGTCCTTCCGACGCCGCGGGAGGTCGCCCGAACATTTGCGGCAATCGACGCGGATCCGACGGTTTATCACACCATGAACGGACCCAATGAATTCCACGTAATCGGCACCATGCGGAACTGGACCATCGTCGAGCGCCTGCATCTGATCGAGGCGCCGACCCTGGCGTTCCGCGGATTTTACGACGAAGCGACCGAGGCCTGCGTCCAGCCCTTTCTCGATCATATTCCCAACGTCGAAGACATTGTCTTCCCGAATTCCAGCCACATGCCGCATGTCGAGGAGAAGCACGATTGCCTCGCCGCCGTCGGAAACTTTGTGGCCAAATACGATTGAGGCCTGCCCGCAACAGGCTATCCTTGTGCAAGCTTGTCGGTGCGGGGCCTGGCCATTGTTGATGCGTTCCGTCGCTCCTTGAGCGCGTGGGCCAGGAAATCCTTGACCGCATCGAGAACCGCGTCGCGTTCGTGGGATATGCCTGGCAGCAAATCGAAGCGCACGCGCACACCCGCTTCCTCGAACGATCGACACAACGTCCTGAGGCGTTCCGGCCGCGTTCGCCCGGTATCGTTCGCACCTGGCATGCAATGGCTGCTGCCTTGGACATGCGTGATTTCCCAGGTCTCCAGATCGGCATCGCCGACGATCATCTGGACAGGCACTTTTGCCAGCGCCGCGGCGTCGAAGCTGATGCCGAACTTCTCCGGCAGGTCACGAATGCCCACCCACCAGTCCCGCCCGGCATCGAGCAAGGTCACCGAGCCCGGCGCACCGATCGAAGCCGCCCATAGCCTGTCGGGATGGAGGATGGCGAAGCGATGGGTGAAATGTCCGCCGCCGGAAAATCCGAACATGGCGAAGCGGGTCCAGTCCTGACGATATTTTGCAACGACTTCCTCGACTATGGCGAGCAACACCTGATCGTAGCGGATATCGCCCTCGATCATGTATTTGTACCCGCTGCGGGCGTCATCGCCGAGAACGCCGATTGGGAACAGCGGGCACAAGATAGCGCAGTCGTTCCAGCGTCCGAACTCGGCGAACGCGTCGCGAAAACCCAGGAACGAGGTGCGGCCGGTGCCATGGACGGCGACCAGCAGATCGACTTTGGCGCCTTCCCCCACCGCAGGCGGCACATACAGACAATAGTGGAAGCGTGGGTCTGATTTCGAAGCAAAGATGGCGGTCGCGCCAAGATCGTATGTAGCGCGGCCGCGATCCGCAACGGACTCTGTGGCGATGCTCGTCAAGTCTAAAACTCCTCAGTCAGGTCTTGGCCTTCATGGCCAGCGTATACTGGTCGGCGCGCATCGGGATCAGGGCGACGTCGTTGAAGACGATCTCGCTGAGTTCCGAGAGCTCGCGCTTGGCATCGTCCAGCGTCCGCTTAGCCACAGCCAGTTTGGCATCGAGATCGGGATTTGAATAGCGGCCCGAATTTTGCGTTGCCCAATACCGACATCCGGGTTCGGCGTCGCGACTAGCGCCATCACACGACTGTCTCGGCAGATTGCGACGAGGGATGTATCTCCGGAACGGTGAAAACCGGCACCTCGCCCTTGAAGCCTTGGAGTTCGAAGGCACCCGCCTGGACAACCGGCATCGATGCTCCTTGCGCAAATCCGGGACCAAGCACCAGGGGGATGCTCAGCTTTTTGGTCGTTGACTCGAGCCGTGCCGTGCGGTTCACCGGCGAGCCGATCGCGGTGTAATCGAAGCGCCGTTCGGAGCCGAAATTCCCTACGGAGCAGATGCCAGTCTCGATGGCGACGCCGATTTCGATAGGGGGGTGCCCGCGCGCGGTGAACGCGGCGTTTTCGCGCTTCACCCGTTCGATCAGGGCGAGCCCGGCTTCGAGCGCGCGCTCACGATGATCTGGCTGATCAAGCGGCGCGTTCCAGAAGGCTAGCACGGCATCGCCCATGAACTTATCGATGGTCCCGTCACGCTTGAGGATCTCATCGGTCGCAAGGCCGAGGAAGTGATTGACGACCTTTCCGATTTCTTGGGCATCGAGTTGCTCGCTCATCGCCGTGAAGCCGCGTATGTCACTCAGCAGGATTGTGATCTCGCGCTTCTCTCCGGACAGGATCGCTTCGGTATCCGAATTTGCGAGGCGTTGCACCACGGAGGGCGACAGAAATTGCGAAAACTGCCGGGCCAGAGTGGACCGGCGCTGCTCGCTGCGCCTGTAGAGGGCATAGCCTTCGAAGCCAGCTACGAGGATCGTCGCAAGCGCCGGCTGCAGTGGGTCATAGAGCTTACCCTGCAGGCTGTATTCGAGAGCGCCGAACGCGAAGGGCGTGGCAGCCAGGAGCGCCAGAGCGAGGTCGCCAAGCATGACACGCTGGGCGAGAACTCCCGAAAGCCCGATGAAAACGATGCCACTGAGGACCAACCACAGCCGTTCCAGCCTACGCGCTTGCGTTGGCTCTACAAGATAGCGCCCGGCAAGCATCTGGCCGATTGCATCAGCGTGGATGTCCACGCCTGGTCGCGCCGGACGCGCCGGGGTGGGCAGATACTGCGTCAATCCCACGGCTGACAGATCAACAATGGCGATCGCGTTCCGCAGCAGCGGATCGCCGCGACCCGAAAGGATATTACTGGCAGATATGCGCGGCGTATTGGTGTCGGTTTCCCAGAGGCGGATGCTGCCCTGCGGCTCAAGTGGCACAATGGTCCCGGCCATCCTGAGCGCGTCAAACCCGGCGACATTCATCCGGGCTACGTAGCCGTTCTCTCCGGCGTAGAGGCGCAGGAGTTCGAGCGCGAACGACGGCCAGAGCTGCACGCCTTGAGCCGTATTTCGGAGCCAGAGCAGCGGCACATGGCGTAGTACGCCGTCGGGATCGGGCAAAGTGCGAATTACGCCGAGGCCTGCAGCGGCGCTCGAGAAATCAGGAAGGGAGCCTGTCAGACCGGTGAAGCCAGGAAGCGTCTCGGGTACCTGCCCGACGATCGACCAGCCGGCTTTGGGCTCTGCGTCTGAAACCGTCACCTCGTTGCCCAGGCTGACGGCGAGCGCCGTTCGATTTTTCGCCAGTGCGCTGGCGAGGCGCTTGTCTCCGGCGATGCCATCAGGAGAGATATCAGCCTCGGGCAGCACCAGCGCAAGCCCGATCACCGCGGCACCGGACTCGGCGACACCATCGACCAGATCGGCCAAAAGGCCACGGTTCCAAGGCCATCGCCCATATGCCTTAAGGCTCGCGTCGTCTATCGAGACAATGACAACAGGATTGCTCGTCGCCTGGCGCGGGGCGAGGGACTGGTAGAGGTCGTACGTGCGCTCGCGCAGGCGCGACAGTGGCCCGTCGAAAGCAAAATGGCACGCGAGCAGCAAGAGTACGACCGCAAGACCAGGTATTTTCCGCCTGGCAGCCCGCCGCCAATCAAGCGAGGGGCTCATGCCGCTCGGCCAGCCTTACCGGCAGTCGGGAAAGCAGTCATCATCCTCATCATCCACCCCGCTGCCTACAGGGGGCGTTGGGCTGTCAGGGAACTCCATGGCCACGCCGGGCAATGCGCCGTCGGTGGACTTGCAGGCTTTGAGCGAATTGCCGAGTGCTGACGCACAAATCGCGCTTACGTTCAGCCCCGGACCCGGTTCGCCTGGCAGGCCGGTGCCGGCTATTCGATCGATGCTGTCCAAAATCGGGAACGCGTCGATACCGCCGTAGCCGGTCAGCAGTTTGTCATTGTCCGACGTGCAGGCGTGGCCCGGGTTTGTGATCACGAGCTTGCGACCATTCATCATGCAGGTCATGCGGCCGGCGCGCAGTATGCCGACGGTCTGACCAGCAATCACAAGCACCTCAATGATGCCACCTCTGGCTCCGAGCACCATGTGTGGCGTCGCAACTTGCATGTCGCCGCCTTTCGAAACCTGGCCGCCGTAGAAACGGGCCAGGCCGCTGTTCATCCTGATGTCGATCTTTCCTGATCGGGACCCCGGATTGTAGACGAATTCATCGATCGTCAGGCTGGTGTTCGGACCAATCTTGGCGCTCGACTCGTCCCGGAACACGAGCATTCCGAGACCGGTGATATTGCTGCGCAGCTGGTCGCCGAGTTCGACGCCAGCGCCGACGTTCATCGCCTCGCCGTGATTGCGGATGATGTTGGTCTGGTAGGCCGTCATGGACCCAACCGTTTCAGCGCCAGATGGTGCCGCAAAGGCAAGGCAGGCGATACAAGTGGCTATCTGACGATACAGGGTCCTCATCGCGGCCTCTTTCAGTTGAGTGTCAACGTGTAGCTCACGAGCAATTCGAATGAATCTCGGTCGCCGCTGGCGATCTCGAAGTCGGTTTCGCGATAGGCGAGATCGACACTGACCTTCTGCCATTCAGTGAGCTGAAAATCGCTTTCCGAGGCAATGCGCCAGAAGTCGCTCTGGATGTTCGTGCCGATGCCGACGGACAAGTCGGGAGTGTCGCTGTGGCCGGCCGAGACGGCGACCTGGTGAGACCATGCGAAAAGGTCCGGTACTTCCATCACCACGCCGCCGTAGCGGACCTCTCCCATGTAGCTGCGGCCGATTTCGCCAGCTCCGGAGGCGAAGTCAGTCGAGCCGACTAGGCGCAGTCCGAGCGCCTGGCCATTGCGGAAGCGGTAGCTGCCGCCTGCCTCATAGAAGACCCTGCTATCGGCGAAGATGCCTTTCGAGCTGCTTAGATCGATGTAGCCGGCACCTGCAAAAAGCGTCGTCTCGACGGTGGGGCGCACGAGGAAGCGCCCACTTAGACCGACGCCGGTCTCGTGAACGTCGCTGTCGAAGCGATCTGTGACGGCGAACGCGGAAAATAGCAGCCGTAGCGAATCGATCCCGCTGTTGGGCAGTCCCTTGTCCAAGGTAATCGCGGCGTTCCCGTGGATAAAAGTCTCCTCGGCACCGGGAACCGACAGGTCTTTGGTGAAAAAGCGCTCTGTCGCTGCCAGCGAGCCCGAGAGGACAAGTGCATCAGCACTTGGCGTCCCGAGATCCCATCGGATAAAGCCTTCCGCCCGCCCATAGGGCGAGACCAAGGTGCGGTCGTCTTCGGCCCCGCCCGGCTCAAAATCGGTGGATGCGCTGAACATGCCGCCAGTCAGAGCGATTTCCCAGGTGACGCCACGTAACGCGCGCTCGATGCGGGCGAGCAGGCGAACGGCTTCCTGCTGCTCATCCGCGGACAGGTCCCCGACCTCGAGGCCGTACTGCGCCTGCCGCCGGGCCAATTCATAGGAGCCGACATGATAATACAACCGGCTGGCCGAGAGCCGGGCGCGCGCATCGCGAGGATGTTTGATGAGATACTGCTCGATCGACGAGATCGCCTGATCGTACTGCCCTGCGTTGACGGCAACTGTGACGAATTGAGCTAGCGCTCCGTTGTCGGTCGGATTGGCAATGCGGGCCGAAAACGCATCGTCATAGGCCGGATAGAGACCTTGTGCGCCGGCCGGCAATATGCCGGTACAAAGCAGCGCCGCGGCGAAGCCGAGGATCATTGAAAACGAGGAATGCATGCCGAGAACCCACCCCAACCCGACTAGTGCAGCGGATCTAGCACGCCTGCACGAAAAAAAGCGACAGAACTGTCAGGAAACCTCCGAGTCTTCAGCAGCTGTTGCAGCTGCGCAACAAACTATCGCGTTCATTCGCATTTCGCCTACGCTGGTTGGTCAAACATCTTCTCAGCGTTGCTTGGCTTCCAGCAAGTATTCGCTACAAACGGCAACTAAGCCAAATCATAATCAGCGGTGGATTGCGCAGCCGACAAGATCAATATTGTTTGCGCGATTCTCCACGTATCTGGCCGCCGCACGACGCATCAGGGTCACATGGAGCTCATCCGAAGGTCTTCCGCCGCGTTGCGCAAGCGCTCGGAGAGCTGGCGGGCGATGCTTCTCAGGACGGCCTGCGCGATGTGCGGCTTAGCCTTTGTTATCTTGTTGAACGCCGACGAGGTCACTTCATAGGCAACAACGTCCTCGTCCGCGATCACGTCCGTCGAGCGTGCCTACAGCACGAGCATGGTGGCCAGTCCCAGCATCAGGCCCATGCCTACAATATCGGTCACCGTCGTGAGGAAGATCGCGGAAGCCACGGCCGGATCGGCGCCGACCCGCCGCAGGCCCAACGGGATCAGCACGCCGGAGATCCCGGACATGAGGCACGATCCGGACATGGCGAGCAGGATCACAAGCGCCAGCATGGGCGCCTGGGATGCCGACTCCGGCTGCCGTGAAGCGTAGAACCACATGGCCGCAGCCGCCACCAGACCGACGAGCAGGCCGTTGGCGATCCCGAGCGCTCCCTCCCTCAGAACCAAGTGCAGCTTCGGTCGTTTGTCCACATCCCCTAGGGCGAGGCCACGCAGCGTAATAGCCAGCGCCTGACAGCCGGTGTTTCCGCTCTGTCCGGCCAACACCGGGAGGAACGCCGCCAACGCGACGATCTTCTCGATCGTGCCTGTGAACGAGCCGACCACGAAAGCGGCTATGAAGGCCGTCAGCAGGTTGAGCTGCAGCCACGGATGACGTTTCAAGAAGGCTGAAAACAGCGGAGTGAAAGAACGCTCCTCCTTCTGGACACCCACCATCTGGCCAGGCTGGGCAGAAATCTCGATGATTTGCTGCTCGAACAGCCGCCAGCCGCGAACCTGCCCGAGCAGCCGGTTCTCCGCGTCCACCACGGGATAGACAGGGTAGTGACGGCGTACCGCCGCCTTGCAGGCTTCGCTCAAAGGCATATCGACGTGAAGGGCAAACGGACTTGCCAGCATAATCTGATCCACCGTCGCGCCGGCCTCGCTCAGCATCAGATCGCGCAAGACCACTAGGCCAACCAGTCTATCGCCCTCGTCCGTGATGTAGAGATAAGTCAACTCGGTCGGCACCTGCGCGCGCCTGACGGCCTCGACAGCGGCGGCTACCGTCGTCCCGACAGCAACGCTGGCGGGGATCGGATCCATCAGCTCAACGATGGCCTCGGGGATCGCGAAATCCTTGCCGTCGGTATGAGATTTGATGGGCCTCCTTTGCGAGGGAAAATGCTCCGCCACCTTCCGGGCGTGCCTATCCGGTAACAACTTTAGTGCGTCGCGGATGAACTCGGGAGACTCTCGGGCTAGCAATTCAGCCGCGTCGTCAGGGGCTCGAGCACGCAGCGTGCGCACCAACTTCTCAATGTCGTTCTCTTCCCTCATCTGTTCCCCCAACCTCTAATGTTGCGCCTCTGAGCTTATAGACCGGACCGTTTCGCTCTGCCTAGGCGCACGGTGGCCCAAGCGCCTCGATCCGGAATCTTCGCCTTCTCAGGGCGCCGAGTAGACCGACCCAGACAAATCTGAGCCATTGCGTGGGTGCATACAGGCGGGCTGTAACGTCAGCGTGTCGCCAAGAGAATTGACGTGTTGCCGAAACTTCACCGTCGATTCCCGAGCTCTGCGAGCACATCGCAACTCATCAACGAAGTAAGGTCGGCAAATGGGCCGTCGCGGCCCTGCTCATTGGGGTGCGCTCAGCCCGACAGTTCGCGTGCCGGCCGCGATTCAACCTGGGAAGATGGTGAAGCCGCCATCGACGCGAATGACCTGCCCGTTGATGAAACGCGCGCGCGGACCGGCGAGGAAGGCCACCGCTTCGGCGATCTCTTCAGGCTCGGCATAGCGGTTCAGCGATTTCTTGCTCGAATCCATGCGCTCCGGATCGACGACGCGGCTCGCCTGGAACCGTGCCGTCTTGGTGGCGCCGGGGCTCACCGCATTGATGCGCACGCCATCGTCGATCAGTTCCTTGGCGAGGCAACGCGTATAATGCACGACGGCCGCCTTGAGCGTGGAGTAGACCACCTCCGGCGAGCATCCGATATGCGCTGCCGCTGAGGCAATGTTGATCACCGAGCCTGAGCCGCGTTTGACCATGGGCGGGATGAACGCCTGGCAGACCAGCATCGTGCCGATGAGATTGTTCTCGGTCAGCACCTTGATGTCTTCATAGTCGATGTCGAGCGCGTTGTTGGGACTGGGCTTTACCCCCTTGGCGCCGATATCGCCGCCGGCGCAGTTGACCAGAACGTGCACATCGCCGAGCTCCGCTTCGATCTTCCTCTTCATTTCGGCAACGGCTTGCCTGTCACCGATGTTGCCCGTAACCGCGGTTACCCGTGTCCCATGCTTTTCCAAACCCCTGGTGGATTCGCCGAGGTCCGCGAATTCGCCATACTGCGATGGCCGGGTCCAATCGAGATCGTGGATCGCGACGTTTGCGCCAAGTTCGGCCAGGCGTTCGGCCATGACGCGACCAAGGCCGCGTCCCGAGCCGGTCACGAAGGCGGTCAGGCCGCTGAGTTCTCGGGCAGTCATGCTGATTTCTCCATTGCAATGAAATCGAACTTCTTCATGTTGGCGGCGCTGCGCCGGATCATGTCGAGCTCATACGAAACCAGCGCGCCGTCATCGTCGCGCTCCCACGGCGTCCGGTAGTCGGCGTCGTCAGCAAGGCGGTTTACGCGCGCAGCACTCAGGCAGGCGGCGAACTCGCGCCCGGTCTTCGGCGCATATCCGTTCCACCAGTCCTCGGTGAGACAGCGAACGTGACGGGCTTCCAGCGCGCCTGGCTCAAGCACGGCCGTCAGCGTGTCGTGGTGCTTGGCGAGGATGGCTGCCAGTTCGGCGAAAGGCACGGCGCCGTCGCCGATCGCGCAGCGGACCAGACGATAGCCCTCATCGGTGAACTGCACGCGATAGTCCTTGAGGTGGACATGGCGGACGTGCGGTGCGATGCGCCGCGTGAAGGCAAGCGGCGCCTCGCCGACAGGGAAGGTGTTGCCGGTGTCGTAGGTGATGCCGACGCCCGGCCCACCGAGTTCGCAGAACGCGACCAGTTCGTCGCTGCCGAAGTCCTGATGGTTCTCGATGCCGAGCACCCGGCCCTCAGCCGCCGCACGCGGCCCCCATTCCGTCAAGGCAGCGCGGATCGTCGCGTCGAACTCGCTCCATTTCGGGCCCCACAGGTTGCGGTCGCCGCACAGGACGGGGGTCAGTGCGATACGGATCGTTGTCGCCTCGAGCAGGCGCGCCGCCCGAAATGCACTGTCCAACGGACCGGCCACCAGAAGGCCGCCACTGACCACCGGGACGATGTCGAGCGCGATCAGACGCTTGCGTAGGTCGACGATTTCGGGGTCCGGCAAGTCGGTCAACCACGGTTCGTAGATCTCGAGCGTGCGTGCGCCCAGTTCCTGCGCAAGCGCCATGAAGCCTTCCAGCCCGGTCCCGTCCGGATTGTGCCGCGGCGTACCGCGTCCCTGCAGGCCGAGAGTGTAGGTCAGTCCGTATGGGTTGAGGCCGAGACGAAACATCAGCTTGGCAGTTCCGTTGAAGGATTTGGAAGCGATCGCATCAGCGCAGACCGGCATCGACGGCGATGGACTGCTTGGTGATCATGCGGCTGTCATCGGCGGCAAGGAAGAGCACGGTCCGCGCGATCTCCTCGCCCAGCAGGACGCGGCGGATGAGTTGCCGCTGCACCGTCTGGTCGATTGCGTCCTGGGTCTTGAACCACAGCTGGCGCTGCCGCTCGGTGATGACGGCGCCGGGTTCGACTGCATTGACGCGGATGTTGTCGGATCCAAACGACCGCGCCAGTGCGCGCGTCAGCGCCACAACGGCACCCTTGGCGGTGGCATAGGCCACCATCTGGTCCGCGCCGAAACGCCAGGCGATGGAAGAGAAGTTTATGATCGAGCCGAAGCCGAGTTCCTTCATATGCGGATGCACCGCCTGCGCAGCGAAGAAGTGATGCCGGAGATTGACGTCGAAGCTGCGGTCCCAATATTCGACCGTCACCGCGTCAACGGGATGGCGCTGATCATCGGCAGCGTTGTTTACCAGTACGGCGACCGGACCGAGCTTAGCGCGCACGTCTTCTACCGATGCCTGCAGCGCATCAACGTCGGTCACATCGCAATGGAGGTACACCGGGGCCTGCCTGGCGACGCCACCAAGCTCGCGCACCAGCGCTTCCGCGGACCCATCCTGCACATCAAGAAAGCATACGCGGGCGCCATTCGAAGCAAAGGCGCGGACCATATCGGCGCCGATCCCGGAGGCGCCGCCGGAGATCAGCACGACGCGATCGGTCAAGCTCGGGTAAGTCGCGAATTGCACGGACATCAGATCACAGAAGCGCCTTGGTTGCTGGATCGAACAGACAGGCGCGCGACATGTCGATGCCGAGCGTTATCGTCTCGCCCATGACGGGAGCGTCATCCGGCTCGAAACGGCCGGTGATCTCCAGGTCGCCTAGCCTGAGGACGGCAAGCGTCTCGGCGCCGGTCGGTTCGACCAGTTCTACCGGCGCCTGCAAGGGCTGCACAGCAGGTTTGCGCGACTTCAGGTCCGTCGTGAAGCGGTAGATGTGTTCGGGCCGAACACCGAGCACCACGTCCTTTGGCGCACCGGCGGACAGCGGCATGGCAAGGGCAAGAGTGGCGTCGCTGCCGTCAGCGGCGCGTACCGAGATGCTAGTCGATCCCGCAAGCCGGGCGGGGATGAAATTCATCGCCGGCGATCCCATGAAACCGGCCACGAACATGTTGGTCGGCCCGTCATAGATCCGCTTCGGCGTGTCGAACTGCTGCACCGAGCCCTGGTTCATCACCGCAATGCGGGACGCGAGCGTCATCGCCTCGACCTGATCGTGAGTGACGTACACCGTCGTCTTGCCGACGCGATGGTGAAGCTTCTTGATTTCGGTGCGCATGTCGACGCGCAGCTTGGCGTCGAGATTGGACAGCGGCTCGTCGAACAAAAACAGTTTTGGATCGCGTACCAGGGCGCGTCCCATCGCAACGCGCTGCCGCTGCCCACCCGACAATTGCCCAGGCTTGCGGTTGAGCAGCCGCTCGATCTGCAGGAGTGCGGCAACCCGCTTTACGGCTTCCGCCTGCTCCGCTTTCGGCACGCCCCGGCTTTCCATGCCGAAGGTGATGTTCTGGCGCACCGTCATGGTCGGATAAAGGGCGTATGACTGGAACACCATCGCTATGTCGCGGTCCTTGGGCTGCACGGAGTTGACCAGCCGGTCGCCGATCCAGATCTCGCCCGAGGTGACGGTCTCCAGGCCGGCGATCATGGCGAGCAAGGTTGATTTGCCGCATCCGGAGGGGCCGACAAGGGCGACGAACTCACCGGTTCGCGCCTCGAGATTGATGCCGGCCAGAATCTCGAGCCCGCCATAGCTCTTGTGAAGGTCGCGGATCATCAGCGCGGACATGGACGATGCCTCATTTGATGGCGCCCTGTGTCAGGCCGCGGACGAAGTATTTTCCACCGAACAGGTAGATCAGCAGCGGCGGCAGCGCGCCGATCAGCACGGCTGCGCTCATCACATCGTAAGCACGGGCGGTCGTGCCGCCGGCAGTGAGCGCGACCAATGCCGCCGTAATCGGCTGCTGCTGGCCGGAAGTGAAGACGACGCCGAACAGATACTCGTTCCAGATACCGGTGAATTGCCAGATGACGGTGACGATCAAAATCGGCGGCGACAGCGGCAGGATGATCTTGCGAAAAATCCGCCAGAAGCCGGCGCCGTCGATGCGTGCCGCCTTGATAAGATCGTCGGGTATGCTGACGTAGAAGTTGCGGCAGAACAGGGTGGTGAACGAGATGCCCTGGACGACATGAATCAACACCAGCCCGTAGGTCGAATTGGTCAGGCCGAGTTTGCCGAGCAGGAACGCCCACGGCATCAGCGAGATCTGGCCGGGCATGAAGACGCCGAGCAGCATCAGATTGAACAGAATTTCCGAGCCCTTGAAACGCCATTTCGACAGCACATAGCCGTTCATGGCGCCGAGGAGCGTGGAAATGAGCGTTGCGGGGATCGTCATCCAGAGCGAATTGAAGAAATTGCGCTTCATGCCTTCGCAGGTGCCGCTGACGCAATAAGTGCCCCAAGCCTGTGCCCACGCGTCGAGGCGGAAGCTGCGCGGCAGCGAGATGAGGCCGTTGCGGGCAATGTCGGACTGCTCCCGCAACGAGTTGAAGACGACGACCAGCAGCGGTGCAAGGTAGATGACGGCGAAAAGCATCAGCACCGCATAGACAAGGAAGCGACCCCAGAAATATCGCCGCGTAGCCGCGGCCGCTTCGGGATCATGCCGGGCGTTGGCGGCAATTTCAGCCATTGCGGCCCTCCGCCCGCCTGCGCCAAACGATCCACAAGGAATAGGGCACCAGCACGACCGCGAGGGCCGCGAGCATCATCATCGCCGCGGCGGCACCCTCGCCGATCTGCCCGCGCTGGAACATCAGGTCATAGACATAGATCGCCGGGAAGGTGGTCGACACACCTGGCCCACCCCGCGTCAACGCCGCCACCAGGTCGAACGTCTTGATGGCGAACTGGATCTGAATGACCGCCACCGCCAGAAAAATCGGGGCGATCGTCGGCAGGATGACCTTCCGATAGGTGCGGGAAACCGACGCACCGTCGATCTGCGCTGCTTTGATGAGATCCGGATCAACCGACCGCAGGCCAGCCAGGAAAAGCGCCATGGCGAAGCCGGACGACTGCCAGATACCGGTTATGATCACCGCATAGATTGCGGTGTTGCGGTTGGCCGTCAGCGCGAAGCTGAAGTCGGTCCAGCCGAGCCCCCGCACGAAAGCCTGGATGCCGTCGACGGGATTATAGAGCCAACTCCACACTGTGCCGGTGACGATGAAGGAGACTGCCAGCGGATAGAGGAAGATCGTGCGCCAGGCCGCCTCGCCGCGAACGCGCTGGTCGATCAGGATCGCCAGAAGCAGTCCGATGGCCATCGAGCCGACGATATAGAAGCCGCTGAACAGAAAGAGGTTGGTGTAGGCGATGTTCCAGCGCCGGTTCGCCCAGAGCGAAGCGTAATTGTCCAGACCGACGAAGCCATAGGTCGGCATCAGCGACGAACTGGAGAGCGAGAGATAGAGCGTCCAGAGCGTGAAGACGAAGACGTAGATGAAACTCGCCGCAAGCGACGGCACCAGCACCAGAATGGGCACCATCGTGCCCAGGCGCTGCCGCCACGGGGTTGCGGTAGCCGCAACCGGTACGGTCAGGTCACGCGTTGACATCTTCTGCTCCGGCGAAGTCGGGGCCGCGCGACGCGCGACAAGCCATCATCGGCAGCGTCTTCACATCTGCGCTTCGGCCGCATCGGCCATCGCGCTGGCTGCGTCCTGCGCGGTCATGTCCGGCGTCGCCACAAATTCGGTGACGGTATCCATGATCGCGCCGCGCACCTTCTGCGGGATCGTCATGTTGTGCGCCATCGAACGGACAAGCGTGCCGCCATCGATCGACGCCTGCAGGTCCTTCTGGGAAAGCTGCTGGCAGGGATTGAAGCCGTTCGAAAGATCGACGTCGAGACGGGCCGGGATCGAGCCCTTGGTCTGATTGAAAATCGTCTGGAACTCGGGCGACAGGATGGTGCTGGCGAGCAGTTTCTGGCCCTCGACGTAGTCCGGATCCTTCTGCTGGAAGAACACGACCGAGTCGGAATTCAGGATGAAGCCCGGATTGCCCCAGTCAGTCGGCGCCTGGGCGCACACAAAGTCGGTGCCCTGCTTGAAGCCGCCGGCCGTGAGCAGGCCGAGCGTCCAGTCGCCCATGATGTGGAAGGCGGCCTCGCCGCGGCCGACCAGATGCGACATGCTATCCCAGTCGCGCCCGTTCATGCCGGGGTCCATATATTTCGTCGTCATGGTGCGGAACTGTTCGAAGGCCTTGACCATGCCGTCGCTGCGCATCGCCTCGACGTCACCCTCGACGAAGGCCTTCTTGAAGAGATCGAGATCCATGCCGTAGACCACCACCTCGAACACCGTCGAATCGGTCCAGTCGGCGGTCGAGTGCGAGATGCAGATTTTGCCTGATGCCACGACCTTGTCGCAGGTGGCGTTGAAGTCCGCCCAGGTCTTCGGCACCTCGACGACGCCTGCTTCCTGCATGACCTTCGGCGATGCCCACAACCAGTTGATGCGATGGATATTCATCGGCGCCGCCACCCAGCTGCCGGTCGGCTTCATCACCGGCAGCAATTCGGGTGCGACGACCTTCTCCCAACTTTCCGCTGTCGCCAGTTCGTCGAGATTGGCTGTCATGCCGGTCTCGTTCCATTCGGCGATCTCGGGTCCCTTGAGCTGCACCGCTGGCGGTGCGTTGCCGGCGATCACGTCGGCGCGCAGTTTCGCCAGCGTGTTGGCCGTGTGGCCTGCGATGGAGGTCTGCTGCCAGGTGCCACCCTTGGCGGTGAACATCTCGCCGAGCTTGGCAATGGCCTGGGCGTCCGATCCGGTCGCCCATTGATGCAACAGGTTGGTCTTGGGCTCTGCGAGCGCAGCTCCCGCAACAAGGCTGTACGCCGTAGCGGCCGCAACGGCCGTCCTCAGGTATTCCATCGTTTCACTCCCATATGTGATGTACGGTTCGTATCGACCGCTTGTGGACGCAAGTGGAGATCGTCGCAGAGGGAGATGCAATATCTCCGTTCTTTCCAAGATGACATATTTGAGCTATCAGTCAACGTCCTTTGTGCTCATCATGAACAAACCTTCGCTTAGAAATTGGCTGATCGACAAGCCCTCCGCATCACCGGAGAGCCTGATCGTGCGATGCCTGCGGGAGCGCGGCGTGCTTTCTGCCTCGCAAATCGCGCACATCACCGGTTTGGCGCGGTCGACAGTTTCAACCGCGCTCAATGGCTTGAGAACGTCCGGAATGGTGATCGAATCCTCGGCCCACCATGACGGCGCCCGGGGCATTGGCAGGCCTGCCGCGACCTTGACGCTCAATCCCGCTGCGGGCACCTGTGTCGGAATCCACCTAGGCCTCGATGAGATGCGGTGCCTCGTCGCCGACGTGTCGCATTCTGTCATCGCCGAACAAACTATCTCCATGGGCCTGGACTACCAGCCACAACAGGCGGCCGAGCTCGCCAAGTCAGCAATTGCCCAATGCTACGAAGAGAACGGTCTGCCGATGGCGGGGCTCCTGGGGGTTGGGGTTTCCGTCTCGGGCCCTGTCAGCCGCGAAGGCGTGGTGCAGCGTGCGAGTATTGTTCCGACCTGGGCTGGGGTCAACATCCGCGATGTGTTCGGGCCGGTGCTCGAACAGCCGATTTTCGCCGATAACGAGAGCAACTGCTCGGCCATTGCCGAGCTGATGTGGGGCGCGGCCGTCGGCCAAGACGATTTCGTGCTGTTCAAGATCGATCTCGGTGTCGGCGGGGCCATTGTCCAGCATGGCCGGCTGGTGACCGGCATCGCCGGCGGCGCCGGCGAATTCGGGCATATCAGCATCGATCCAGGCGGCGATCTTTGCCGGTGCGGCAATCGCGGATGCCTGGAGCTTTATGCGAGTTTTGCCCGGCCGCTCGAGCAGATTTCGCGCATCGTGCGGCGGCCGGTCACGATGGACGAGGTGATCATGATGGCTGAACAGGGCGACGTCGGCGCGCTGCGAATGATCGAGGACACCGCCGACTTCGCCGGCCGTGGTCTTGGTCTGATCGGCTCGGTGATCAATCCGCCGCTCATCATCATCGGTGGCCGCATGGCTTTGGCAGGCGACATTCTCCTGGAACCGCTGATCGCGTCATATGAACGCCACACGCTCATCAAGTCCCGCGATATCGCACCCGCCGTGCGCACGCGGATAATCGTTGGCAAGCACACGCAGAACGATGCATTGCTCGGCGCAGTCGGCCTGGTGCTGCGCCACAACAGCCGGCTGCAATGATTTGACTTTTCGCCGAGTGGGCCGTTTCCCCAGGGCGATCGCTCGCGAAGGTCGCTGAACGCATGGACGCAGCTAGGCGCTCCGTCGTTGCTCAGCGCGCACTGTCGATGATCGAGCCGCCATCCGGGGTGAGGGTATAGCCCGTCAGGAACTGTGCATCCTTGCTCGCGAGGAACAGGATGACCGGCGCGATGTCTTCCTCCGGCGTTCCGAAGCGGGCGAGCGCGTTGGTCGGCGGGGGCACGTCAGCCTCTTGGCCCCATGTCTCTGCCAGCGGCGGGAGATTGTTCACGGTGAAGTTGTCGGCGCCCCACTCGCGCGCGGCGGTCCGCGTCAGGGCGCGCACTGCCTCCTTGGCCATGTTGTAGGGGCCATAACCCACCAAGCCCATGACACCGGCCATCGAGCCGAAGTTGATGACGCGACCCTCTCCGCTGGCCTTGAGGTGGGGATAGCAAGCCTGCATCGTTCTCAGGTAGGCGATCGGGCCGACATCGAAATTGCGCTGCACCTGATCCACCGACAGTTCGATGATGAACGAGAAAGGCGCGGACGGATCAAATGCGTTGTTTACAAGAATGTCGACCCCGCCATAGGCGGCGACCGCCTTGTCCACCGCCGCCTTGATCTGATCGGCATTGCTGATGTCGCAGACGACACCGAGCGCGGTGCCCCCGGCGGCCTCGATGTCGGCGATGACAGCGTCCACATTGGCGGGCGTGAGCGAAAGAACCGCCACCTTCGCGCCTTCCGCCGCGAACAGCTTCGCCGTGGCGCGGCCGATGCCGCGACCGGCGCCTGTGACGATGGCACTTTTCCGTCAAGTCGACCCATGTTCATCTCCATTCAATAGGGGTTGTTGGAAGTTTCGCCGCGTCAAAGCAGCGCCGTCAGCACGTAGGCGACGGCACTTCGCGAGCTGCGTTTTGCGTGAGGAAGGAGGCTGCCAACAGCGCAAGGCCTGCGGCCGCCGGGAGGGCACCGCCGGGCTTGCGGACCCCGACGTGGGCCAAGCCGGACAGTAGCAGGTGATAGAACATCCCGGCGTAGGCGAGATCGCTGAGGTGAACGCTGAAGCGTGACAAGATGGCCGCCGCGCCCAGAACCTTCACGGCGATCATGACCGGCACAAGGTAGGCTGGATAGCCGAGGTCGGCGAGCGCCTGACGAACCCAGGCGCCCTTACTCACGTAGGCAATTGCGGAAGTCAGATACAGCAGGCTCAGAAGTGCGGTGCTGATCCAATATGTATACGTTGCGGCCATGTCATCTTCCTGTTTGCCGCCAGCAGCGACATCTCTTTCATCGACTTTCGCGCTTCCGGGTCGCAACTTCTTACCTGCGCGCCTGCAGCACGGATTGAAAATGTCGTCTAAGATTGATATTCGCAAGTAGGATGAATAACTTTCTGTTAGTATGGAAGAGCAGACTATGGCCGATAAAGAGATCAACATGCACGAGGAGATGCGGCGCGCATTCGCGCTGCTCTCGGGCAAGTGGAAGCTGGAAATCATGTGGCTGCTCAATCAGCGGGTGTACCGCTTCGGAGAGCTGCGAAAAGCGATCCCCGGCATCACCCAGCACATGCTGACGGCTCAACTGCGCGAGCTCGAAGGGGATGGGCTGGTCTCGCGCACCGTGTTCGCGGAAGTGCCACCCCGCGTCGAGTATGAGATCACGCCAAAGGCGCGTGGGCTTGGCCCCACGATGGAAGCGCTCACCGCCTGGTGGGACGAGTATGGAAAGAGCGTCCCGGCCAAGCCGAGCACGCGCGGTCGTAAAGCCAAAGGCGGCTGATTTCTTGGCATCCCCAGACAGCCGCACTGGCAAACGAGCCTATGCGGCTACTCTCATAGGCTCTTCGTTTTCAGGCTGAGTGCACAGAAGCGCACCGGCGCATGTGCTTAATGGTCAACTCGCCGTCTTGACGGGGCGCGAGAACAAAGCGAAAACGCTCGAAGTGAGTCCGGGAGGCGGCGATTGCCCATGCACATTGCGAATGACCCGGCGGACCTATTCCGTCACGTGAGTGCCGAGAAGGCCGTGTTCTACCGCTGCATCATGGACGTCTTCGCGGCGGCGAAGCGGCAATACCGTTTGCAGTTGCGGCCCGACGAAGTGCTTGCCGAAGCCCGATGGCTGCACAAGCCGCCGCGCATTGAGGACGTGAATACGGCGCTCACCCAACTCACGGAATGGGGCAATCTCGAATCGCACCCCGACACCGCCCGCGTTTCAAGCCTTAGCGACTTCTACCGTGCACGCTTCCTCTACCGGCTATCGCAGGGCGGCGAGGCCGTGGAATCGGCGTTGGCGACATTCGCGCAAACCTTGCAGCGCCGCGCCGAGCTGCAAACCGTGGCGCTTGAGGACATAGCGAGCCGACTGCAGGCACTGCAGGCGCTGGCGCAAGCAACCCAACCCGACGTGGCCAAGATCCACGAAACACTGCGGGATCTTGTGCGTGTCTTCGAAGGTTTAGCCGAGAACGCGCAGGCGTTCATGGCCGGCGTCGCTCGCAGCATCGAGCTGCAGCAAGCCGAAGCAGGGGCGGTCGCAAACTACAAGAAGCGGCTGATCGACTATCTCGAACGCTTCATGGGCGATCTGGTACGCCGTTCCGACACCATCGCACGCCTCATCCTGGCGCTGGAGCCTGAGGTCGAGGCCCTGCTTGGACAGGTGGCCGAGCGCGAATCGCGGGACACGGCTCCAGGCGGCGCGCACGATCAGGCCGAGGCGCGGAAAGGCTACCTGCAAGCATGGCGGGAACGCTGGAAGGGTCTGCGCGGCTGGTTCCTCAGCACCGGCCATGAGCCGCCGCAAGCCGAACTGTTGCGGGCGCGGGCACGGTCGGCCATCCCGCAGCTTCTGGCCGCTATCGCCGCGCTGAATGAGCGGCGCAGCGGCCGCAGCGATCGCTCTGCCGACTTCCGCCTGCTCGCCGGCTGGTTTGCCGCTTGCGCAGACGACGGCGAGGCGCACCGGCTTGCGCGGGCTGCCTTCGCTCTCAATCCGGCGCGGCATTTCTCGCTCAACGGCAACGCCGACGCCGAACTGCCGGCCAGCACCTCCTGGGCCGACGCCCCGCCGCTCAAGATTCACCCGCGTTTGCGCGAATATGGCGAAGCGGCCCCGCGCGGACCGCTGCCGCGCGTGCGCGACCGCGCCGAAGAGCGCGCGTTCCTGGCGCTTCGGCTCGCGGAGGAATCACAGCAGGTCGAAGCGGCGCGCAAGCGTCTCGCCACTAGCCGCCCGGCGCGGCTTTCGGATCTTGGGGAACTCGACATGCACGCCTTCGGTCTGTTCCTGGGCCTGCTCGGGGAGACACTGGCCGAGCAAGCCGGGCCGGAGACGCCGGTGGAACGCCAGACCAGCGACGGCTTGCTGCACATCCACCTGAAGCCGCTTGCCCCCGACAGCCGCGCCACGATCGACACGCCACATGGCGTCTTTGCCGGGCGCGACCATCTGATCACCATCACCCCATTGCAGGACGGTCGATGAAGGTGGCGAACAGTTCTAACGACGATCGCGGCATCGGCCTGCTGCAGCAGCGCTTCCAGCGCGAGGAGTTTCGCGCCTGCGTGCGCGCGCTGCTGATGACGCCGTTGATCGGCCCGGGGCATGAGGATTTCGCCGCCATACGCCGCCAGGCCGAAGCATTGCGCGAATGGTTTTCTCGCGAGACCGGCTGGATACTGCAGGTCGAGCGCGAGGGCGCGCGCCTCTACAAGCGGCCCGGAAACTTGACCGACGCCATGCGCGGCATTGCCGGCTACGATCGCCGGCGCTACGTGCTGCTTTGCCTCGCCTGCGCGGTGCTCGAACGAGCCGACCCGCAGATCACTTTGCGCCTGCTCGGCGAGCGGCTGCTGGAGCTCGCCGCCGAGCCGACGCTCACTTCACCTTCGCCCTCGAGGCGCAACACGAGCGGCGCGAACTCGTTTCGGTGTGCCGCACATTGCTGAACCTCGGCGTGTTGCACCGCGTGGCCGGCGACGAAGACACGTTCGTGCAGGCCGGAGGCGATCAGGCGGATGCACTCTACGACGTGCAGCGCCGCATGCTGTCCGGCATGCTTGCGGCCGTGCGTGGTCCCTCCACCTGGATTCCGGAAGAGGCGCCGGCAACGCTCGAAGAGCGGCTGTGCGCGCTGGTCGGCGAACATGTGGCGGACAGCGAGGAAGGTCGGCGCACGGCGCTGCGCCACCAGCTCGCACGCCGGCTTCTCGACGATCCGGTGGTCTATGTCGAGACGTTGGACCCGGAAGCCCGTGCGTACTTCTTCAACCAGCGCGGAGCGATGGCCGCCCGCCTGTGCGATGCCGCCGGCCTGGTGGCGGAACAGCGCGCGGAAGGGCTGGCGCTGGTCGACGAAGCCAGCCTGCTGACCGACGTGGCAATGCCGGCCGAAGGCACCGACGCCCATGTAACACTGCTTGTCGCCGAGTATCTGGCCGCCGCGCAACGGCTGCGGCGAGCCGATGACGGCGACGCGACGAAGGGCTTGGCCCGCGATATCCACGAGCATGACATTGCCGGCTTCCTGCACGAGGCCAAGGCGCAGTACGGCCGTTACTGGCGTAAATCGGCACGCGAGCCAGGCGCCGAATGGGAACTCGCTGCCATCGCGATCGAGCGATTGGAAAAACTGCAGCTGGCGGTGCGGGAGGCCGGCGCCGTACATCCACTGCCGGCGCTCGCGCGCTTCGCCTTGGGCGAAGCCGAAATCCGCGAAACGCGCAATACACCGACAGCAGACGCCGGCCTTCAGTTCGAACCGACATGAACGATCGCTTGAACCTGCTCGCCTTGACGCCGGAAAAACCGGCTTTGCCGATGCCCACGCGGCAGCGCTGGCAGCCTCTGCGCCTAGGCCTGGTGGAGCTCTTTCACTACGACAGCGAGGAATTCTGGTTCCGCGACGGCCATCTGTTGCTGCGCGGCAATAACGGCACGGGCAAATCCAAGGTGTTGTCGCTCACGCTGCCGCTGCTGTTCGACGCGCAGCTCAAGTCTTCGCGCGTCGAGCCCGACGGCGACGGCGGCAAGAAGATGGCCTGGAATCTGCTGATGAACAGCTACGACCGGCGCATCGGCTATGCATGGATCGAGTTCGGTCGCGTTGCCGAAGACGGCACGCCGCGTTTTCTTTCGCTCGGCGCCGGTCTTTTTGCGACAGCAGCTCGTCCGCAGGTCGACAGTTGGTTCTTCCTGCTGGAAGACACCGACGACGCGCCGCGTATCAACCAGGATCTGTGGTTGACGAATCCGCAGCGCGTGGTGCTGAACAAGGAGCGCCTGCGCGACGCGCTCGATGGCCGTGGCCAGGTGTTCGACACCGCAGCCGGCTACCGTCGCGCCGTCGACGAGCGCCTGTTCCATCTGGGAACCAAGCGCTACGACGCGTTGATGGACACGCTGATCCAGCTTCGCCAGCCGCAGCTTTCCAGAAAGCCGGACGAAACCGCGCTTTCGAATGCGCTGACCGAGGCCCTGCCGCCGCTGGCGCCTGAACTGCTCGGCGACGTTGCCGAAGCGCTCGGGCAATTGGAGGAAGACCGCCGTCAGCTCGACGAATATCAAGCCCTGGCCAAGGCCGTCAGCCGTTTCGAGGAGCGTTATCGCGTCTACGCTGGCACGCAGACCCGCCGGCAGGCACGCTTGCTGCGCCAGGCCCAGACGGAGTTCGACAACGCCAGCCGAGCACGAGGTGAGGCCCAGACTCGCTTCGACGAAGCGCAAAGGCAGGAAGCGCTGGAGCGGACCGCTCACGATAGTGCCGAGATCACTCTGGCGCGCGGGCGTGCGCGGCTCGATACCTTGCGCTCCGACCCGACGATGCAGGACGCCAACCGCCTCGAAAATGCCGAAAAAGAGAAGGCGGCGCGACTGCAAGCGATGCAGAGGGCGACATTGGCCGTCGAAGAGGCGGGCCGACGACTGGAGCTCAGTACCGAAGAAACCGAACGCGCAACCCGGCGCGCGGAGCAGGCGGAACGCACATTGGCCGATCTGCGCGGGGAAAGCGCCGTTCACGCCGATGCGGCGGGCATCGCCGGCCAGCACGCCGGAAACCTCCTCGCCAAATTGGAGGCTTCCGCGCTGGCCGCACTGACACAGCATGCTTTCGGCGGGGCCTGCGCCGAGCTTCGCAACCTCGTCGCCGGCCGGCGTGAACAGATCGCGTTGCTGCGTCGCCGACACGGCGAAGTCGCTCAGGCCGAGGCCGCCTACAAGCGGCGCCGCGAAATCCGGGATGAGCGGCAGGTCGAAGCCGAAGAGGCTGCCGAGCGTCGGACCCGAGCTGACGCCGAGGTCGAACGACAAGGCCGGGATCTGGTGGAAAGCTGGGATCGCCATTTCATCGGCTTGAAGCAATTGCAGATCGATCCCGCCAGCAGGCCGGCGGCATTGACGGCCCTGGCGGAATGGGCAGCGTCGCTGCAAGGCGACAACCCTGCCCTCCACCCTCTGCAATCGGCGTACCAGAGAGCCAGTCTCTCGCTGACACAGCGTCGCGTGGCGCTCGACGGCCAGCGACAGGCGCTGGAGATGGAATACGGGCTCCTCGAAGGCGAACGCGGACGCCTCGAAGCCGGCGACGACATGGCGCCGCCCCTGCCCTACACGCGCGACGCCTCTGTCCGGGACGCGCATCAGGGTGCGCCGCTCTGGCAGGTGATCGATTTTCGCCGCGCAGTGGCTGCGCCGCAACGCGCCGGCCTTGAAGCCGCACTCGAAGCCGCCGGATTGCTCGACGCCTGGATATCGCCTGACGGACGCCTCCAGGCCGGCGACGGCGGCACCCTGCCTTACGACACCCAGCTGCTTGAACGGCAACAGCATTCTCAATCGCTCGTCGACTGGCTCGAAGTCACCGTGCCGGCCGGCTGCGCCGTGCCGGCCAGTATCGTCGAGCGGGTGCTGTCGGGCATAGCCTCCGCGGATGAGGATCCGATCGATAGCGAGGCCTGGGTATCCACCGACGGCCGCTTCCGCCTCGGCGCGCTGTCCGGCGCGTGGGGCAAGCCGGAGGCGGTCTACATTGGCCACGCGGCCCGCGCCGCAGCCCGCGAGCGGCGCTTGGCCGAGATTGCTGGCCGCCTTGCGCAGCTCTCCGATGAATTGATGGCCGTGCGGGCAAAAGCCGAGCAGCTCGCGCTGGATCGCGAACAGGCCAACGAGGAATGGCGCCTTGCGCCGTCCGACGAGGTATTGCGGCGCGCTCATATGGCAGCCACCACCGCCGCCGACGCCGCGCGCCTGGCCAGCGAAAAACTGACCGAATCAGATACGCGCTGTCGCGAGGCCGAACAGGCGCTCAAGGTTCTGCGGGAACAGCGCGCCGCAGACGCCACGGACCTGCGCCTGCCGGCAATGCCCGATGCACTGCCCGCCGTCGAAGCGGCGCTGGATCATTACCGCGATGCACAGATTCGGCTCGAGCAAGCAGCTCACGAGTTGTGTCTGGCACTGCCGGAGTTGCAACGGCAGCGTGCCCGGCAGCGTGAGGCGTGCAGCGACGTGCAGCAGCGCGAAGAGGATCTCGTGGCCGCCCGTATTGAAACGGAAGACGCCACTGCCCGGCTCGAGCTGCTGCGGGAAACGGTCGGCGCCAAGGTCGAGGAACTGCAGCGAAGGCTGACCGATGCCCGCCGCGCCGTCGAAGCCGGCGAAGCCGAGCTGAAGTTTGCCGGCGATAGATTGCGCAAAGCGGGTGAGGCACGAGCGGTCGCCGGGCAACAGGCCGAGACAGCGAACGCCGTCCTTCAGGAACGCGGCGAAGCACGCGCCGAGGCGATCTCCACATTGCAGCAGTTTGCCGGCACCGGCCTGTTGTCGGCAGGGCTGCCGTATATCGAACTGCCTGACATCGGCAGCCCGTGGACGATCGACCCCGCGCTGACACTAGCCAGACGCGCAGAACAGGAACTGTCGAACCTCAGGGACGACGACGAGGCGTGGGCGCGCGTCCAGCGGCAGATAGCCGAGGAACTGACCGAGTTGCAGCGCGCACTCGGCGCGCTGGGCCACCAGGCCCCGGCCGATCCCAACGACTGGGGTTTCAGGGTGGATATCATCTATCAGAACCGGCGCGAACGGCCGGACCGCCTCGCCATGCGGCTGGCCGAAGAGATCGCCCAGCGCGGCGAACTGCTCAGCGCCAACGAACGCGCCGTCCTGGAGAACCATCTGCAAGCCGAAATCGCGGCTGAGATCCAGCGCCTGTTGCAGGCCGCCGAACGCCAGGTCAATGCCATCAACGGCGAACTGCACAAGCGCCCGACCTCCACCGGCGTGCGCTATCGCCTATTGTGGCAGCCACTGTCCGAAGAGGAAGGCGCGCCAGTGGGTCTCGGCGTGGCGCGCAAGCGCCTGCTCAACACCAGCGCGGACCTTTGGTCGGCAGACGACCGGCGCATCGTCGGGGCGATGCTGCAGCAGCGCATCGCCGCCGAGCGGGAGCGCGCTGATGCCGTCGGCCGAAACGACAGCGGCGGCACCTTGCTCGACCAACTCGCCCGCGCCCTGGACTATCGTCATTGGCACCGCTTCCGCGTCGAACGCTGGCAGGACGGCCATTGGCGCAAGCTTTCCGGACCAGCTTCGAGCGGCGAGCGGGCGCTCGGCCTCACGGTGCCGCTCTTTGCCGCTGTCGCCAGCTTCTACAGCCAGAGCAGCTATGCCTTGTCCCCACGGCTGATGCTGCTCGACGAAGCCTTTGCCGGCATCGATGACACGGCGCGAGCGCATTGCATGGGGCTGATCCGCGAGTTCGATCTGGACTTCGTCATCACCAGCGAGCGCGAGTGGGCCTGTTATGCCGAACTGCCGGGTGTCGCCATCTGCCAGCTGCAGCGGCGCGAAGGCATCGATGCCGTATTCGTTTCGCGATGGACCTGGGACGGACGAGAGAAGAAGCCCGAGGCCGATCCCGATCGCAGATTTGCGCCGGCATGAGCGATCAAGTCGACCCGCGTCTTCAACGCCTGCTCGGTGGCGACCGTCTTGCCTCGCTGCGCAAGCGGCTGCGCCAACGTTTCGAGCGCGCGCCGCTCGAAGGCGCGATCGATCATATTCGCGTCGTCGGGCTCAGTGAAGAGGAGCACGCTGCACTGGCGGCGCTGCTCGGCCGCCCGCAGCGCCGATTGAAGTCCCTGCAGATCGACGTCCGCCGCGTCGATGCCGACCTGCGGCGCGCCGGCATCGCCACTTCGCTGCGCGAGGCGTTGGAAAGGCTAGACGGCTCTATCCTTCATCTCGCCGGAGCACGCCTTCGACAGCAAACATTGTGGTCGAACGTAATAGATGGTTGCAGCCATCCCGACCTGGCCGGGCTGCTGCTGACGCCGGGAGGCATCGGTCTCGTCAAGCGGCTCGCTCGGGGCGATACGGTCGCGGCTGCGGAGCTTTGCCGGCGCGCCGAAGCGGTGCTGCGGCTCCTGCCGGCAAAAGGCATAACACGTTCGCATCTGGCGGCGGACGCGCTGGGCGATGCCCATGCGCTTGACAATGGTCGCGGGGCAGCGGCGCTCGTGCTGGCGGTCCTGCGCCACTCCGCCAGGCCCGCTCCTGACGCCGCAGCACCGATTGCCGACGAAGATGGCGAGACGGTACCGGAATCGAGAGAGGACGTCGTTGCGGAACCGGCCGCCGGCGCGGAGCGGATACGCGAGACATGGGCCAGGGCAGGCGTTCTGGTGAACGAGCTGGCACGCCCCGCCCTCTTCCTGAACCTGCCGACAGGCGGGACCGAAGGCGATCGTTTGCCCTTGGGAGAACCGGCCTATGCATCACTGCGATCGCTGCTGCGCTCGCCGCCCCGATGGGAGGTAGCGGGCCGCAACGTTTATGTCTGCGAAAATCCCAACCTGCTCGCCATCGCCGCGGACCGATGGGGGGCTGGCTGCGCGCCGCTGGCGTGTACCGAGGGGATGCCGGCCGCCGCGCAACGATGTCTTCTGGCTCAACTCGCGCTGGCGGGCGCGCGGCTGCGCTATCACGGCGATTTCGACTGGCCCGGATTGCGTATCGGCAACCAGGTCATGCGAGGACATGGTGCGGAGCCATGGCGCTTTGGCGCCGCGGACTATATTGCTGCTGTGCGGACTGCGCCCGGCCTGGCGCACCCGCTTGCGGGAAAGGTGGCCGAAGCGTCATGGGACGGAGCGCTGGCGCCCGCGATGCGTCAGCACGGCGTGGCCATCGCCGAAGAGGCCCTGGCCGCCTCGTTGTTGCCGGATCTCGACGATCGATGAGGCTGCATTCTTCAAAGCAGGACGAATTTTCAGCCTGACGGCAGCACTTCGGACGCGGCCCGCTCGCAGATCATGTCATAGTGTTGCCGGGTCAGAACGTGACGCATGAAACCTCTCGCTGGAATTGTTAATTGCAATACGCATATGACCATTTCCATAGTCAGGAGCGTGACATGAGCGTGATCAACCTGGCAGATGCCAAAGCCCATCTGAGCGAGCTAGTGGATCGGGTCGAGGCAGGAGATACGATCGACATCACCCGGCGGGGTAACCCGGTCGCACGGCTCACCGCCGTGGCGAGACCGCGGCAGCGGATCGACGCGACGCTCCTGCAATCCTTGACCGCGACCATGCCTCCTCAGGTCGAGAGTTCTGCCGATCTGGTACGGTCGATGCGGGATGGCGACCGTTACTGATGCACTATCTCGCCACGTCGCTGATCGTTGCCGCCCTTTCAAATGAAGCGATGACGCTCTCATCCCGCCCATCGGGCATTGTCGGAGAAGCGGAGAGCCGAATGGCGCCGAACGGACCAAGCAACGCGCCCGAGCGGACTGCACGGCGTTTGGATTGCTGAGGAAGCCAGGCGCGGAAGCCTACAGCACGACCAGCCGGGCAGCCCACCTTGCCGTCTGAGCACTCAGATATCACCGGCCCCGCGCCGGCATGCGGCCTCGGCGACATCCAAAGCGGTCTCAACCGCGTTTCGGAATGATTGGTCGTCCGCCAATTCCGGAGTGTATTGGCGAAGCATATAGAGCCCGAGAAGGGCAACGTAGACCGATTTGGCCAACCGTCCGGCCAATGGCTGTGGAGCGCCCGCTAGGGCAAACTCTTTGGTAAGGTGATCGATACGAGCCGCATCGACTTCCGCCGCTGCCGCCCTGGGCATTGGATCCCGTGCCGCCCAAGCCCGCAAAGCGCACTCGGCCTGCGCAACGTCCACGGATCCCATTCGCTGAACCAAAGACAACTCGGCGAGTGTGATCAATCGTTCGCGCGCCGTGGCAAACTCCCGGGTCTGGTCAATGAGCAGAGTGGTGAAATCCCGCTTCCAAAACTCGATGATAGCCTTGAGTAGTACGTCGCGATTCTTGAAACGCCAGTAAAATGGGCCCTTGCTGACCCCGAGCGACACGGCCAAGCGTTCAATCCTGACCGACTCGATACCCCCTTCGATAAGCGCCGTCAGGCCAGCGCCTACCCAATCCTCTTTTGAGGGACCTGCCGATCGCTGCGCCATGAAACGCCTCGCATGTTCCGCGGAAAGCCGCTCATAGCAGCTCTATACGGTGCCGTATAGACTCGACAGCCAAGTCGATGTATACGGGTGCGTATAGAGCCGGCGGAGCAGGTGCCTTCATGCCGACGTGGTCACAATTTCCGGCAACAGGTGGGCCGCAACAGGGGCGAATGAGGCGGAACAGAACCATGCCGAGATCGTCAATGACGATGACGGTGACGGCGGGCAGCATGCTCGCAGGGACGGCACTGGCTTGGACGTGCGGCTTCCCGGGATGGCAAGTTGAAATAGTCGACCGGCTTCTGCAGTCATTTAATAGGGATAGGAAATGTTGAAGTACTCGATCTACGGGTTAACGGCTGTCGGAATCGCCCACCTGTTCGGTCTGGGAGGCGACGCCTTGATCCAGGCGCCAGGTTGGCTCGGGGGCGCATTGTGGACATGGGAGCACTGGGGGACGCTGGCTGATCAGCGTCCCGGCCTGATCCTCAGCGGATTCGCCTTCTGGTCGACGGTCGGCAGCTTTGCAATCCCATTGATCATCCTGGGCCTGCTCCTCCTCTGGATGACGCGCAGGGGCATCGTCGTGCCACGGTTCGTCGGCTTGGCATTGTTGGGATGGGGAACGGTTGCTACGCTGATCATGCTGCCAAGCGGCTTTCCACTACTCGTGCTTGTTCTGATCGGCCTGTGTCTTGGCGTGCAGCGGGGAACCAAGGCCCAATGATGTGCATCGCCAGGCATCGCCCTCCTCAGCCGCAAGTTGTGGAGAAACCTTTTGCCAGGCGGTTTGCGCACGCTGACAGGCTTCTTCCCGGCGCAAACTTCGGCGACACTTATGCATTGGTTGTAACAGGTCTCGCCTTGGACGCGGTCGGCGTTTCGCAGCAGGTATTCGGGAGGCAGCCAAGTTGGATCAAGTGGCTGCTGGCGTTGCGAAATGGCATTGTGACGCCTTTCGGCTTGAAAACTGGACCGGAGCGGAGAAGTAAATCTGACCCCCATCTTGGCTTCTTGCCAGTTGTCAGGCAGTCCTCCAATTGTGTCGTGTTCGGTCTCGATGACTGGCATCTCGATTTCCGCGTGTTATTGGAAGTCAAGGAACGCACATCGACCCAGCATGAGATCTCGGTCTCGACCGCAGTCAAAACCCACAATTTGGTGGGCAGCAGCTATCTCGCGTTGGTGAAGCCATTTCACCGTATCGTCGTTCCTGCGATGCTAATGCAGGTGGTTTCCGACCACTAGCGTGGCCGAGCACGGGCTCGGCCGCGATCGGGTCGAACGAAAGACGCGCCGACACCATTTCCATCAAGGGGCCGTCACCACGGAGAAGCCGCGCAGGTCCGCAAACAGGTACGCGCAATCGACGACGGGACTGTCAGGCCGGTCCGCCATCGCGATGCATCACGAAATCAGCTGGTGACTTTTCGCCCATCGCGTGATCGCATCTCGGGATGTAGGGGCGGGTCCAAAAAAGTGCGCCTGTTTCGAAATATTCGAGATATAGACGCCCTTCTTGAAGAACAGGAACATCTGTATCAGGTCATAGCCAAGCTCGGAAAACAGCTTGACCGGGCGCGCAAGCGCGCGGAAAACCAGCCACGGCACAGCCCGGACCTTAAGGCGTTTTTTTATAACCTCGGAGACGAGATCGGCGACCTCTTGCTGGCTCTTGGCCCCATCGCGCCAGCCGACATCGATCGTTTGGTTGTTGATTTCACTTCCAGGAAACGTCGCGGCTTTTGCAAGATATGAGGCAAGATCGTCTGTCAAAACATAGGACCATTTTGTCGTCTTATCGCCCATCGCAAGGAACCGGCCACCTTTCACACCCTTCGCAATATAGTCTGAGCTTTGATCGAGAAATGTAGGGGCGCGGACAAATACATATGGCACCCCGGAGGCCTTGATCAGATCCTCGGCCACTTTCTTGGCGTGGAAATGCGGCACTGCTGACGCCGCCTCGCAACTGACGATGCTGAGAAAGACAAATCGGCCAACATTGGCTCTTGCCGCCGCCTCTACAAGATTCTTGTTGCCCTCAAAATCGGTGTCGAGGCTTCCCTTCATGTAGCTGTTGGCAGAGCTGACGACGACGTCCACGCCCTGCAACGCACGATCCAATGAGGCTGGATCCATCATGTCGCCGCGCACCCATTCGACGTCGGCGCTGTCATTTGAGGGCGCACCTTTACGCGACATCGCAACGACGGCCACGCTAGGATCAAGTGTTAGGTTGCGGAGAATCTTGGCTCCGAGGAATCCTGTGGCGCCGACGAGCAGGACCTTTTTTGTCCCCGTCGCGCTTGAACTTTCGGTTTCGGCAAGTGCCTTCTTGTCCGAGGCACTCGAGGGATGCGGTGATTGAAACACTCTAATCTCCTGTCATGAACTGGTATCGGTTCGGGCGCTCAGGGCGGCGTAATCGATGTAGCCTCGCGCAGTGCCACCGAAGTAGGTGCTTGGATCTGCCTCGTTCATCGCTGCCTTGACCTTCACCGTTCCACAAAGTCCGGATTGGCCAGGGCCATCTGGCCATAGGACTCCTGATCGGCCAGCCCCGAAGCCAGGTCAGCGCCAATCTGGTCGCGCCGACGACCCGGCCGGTTGAGGATCAGCGATTGGTGCCAGAGCTTGCGAATGTCGGCCAGCAACGGCTCGTTGCCCTGGTGCATAATGTGCACATAGGCGAGCCCGAGCTTGTCGAGTTCGGCGACCAGATGGCGGTAGACATCCGGCCCCTTCGGCGCCTTCGTCGATTCCCCATATGGTCGTGCCGGGCGACAGGCGGATCGCGGTGCGGTCCGCGCCGATCTCCGCGGCGATCGCGGTGGCGACCTCGATGGCGAAGCGGGCGCGGTTCTCGATGGTGCCGCCATATTGGTCAGTGCGCGTGTTGGCGCTCGGCGCGAAGAATTGCTGGACGAGGTAGGCGTTCGCACCGTGAATCGCGACGCCGTCGGCGCCGGCCTCGATTGCTGAGCGGGCCGCGTGGCGGAAATCGGCGACGGTCTGGCGCACTTCTTCGGTCGTCAGCGCGCGCGGCGCAGGAATCTCCTGCATCCCCGTCGCCGTGAACATGCCCGTCCCCGGGGCGATTGCGGACGGCGCGACGCCCTGGCGATGATGCGGCGTATTGTCGGGATGCCACATGCGCCCGGCATGCATGAGCTGGATGAAGATGTGGCCGCCCTTGTCGTGCACGGCGGAGGTGATCTTGCGCCAGCCGGCGACGTGGGCGGGCGTGTAGATGCCCGGGGTGGTGAGGTACCCTTGGCCGTCGTCCGAGGGCTGGGCGCCTTCGGTGACGATCAGGCCGACACCGGCGCGCTGGGCATAATATTCAGCAGCCAGTTCTCCCGGCGTGCCGTCGAAGGCGGCGCGGCTGCGGGTCATGGGCGCCATGACCAGCCGGTTGGGAAGCACGTAGCGGCCCATGCGGGCCGGGGTGAACAGTGGATTCATCAGGGGTCTCCATTCGTTGGAGTCCCTTGTGCACCATTCCATAATTAGGATAAATCCGGCAGGATAGAAATCATCTTTCCATTTATGGAGCAATCCGTTGAACCATTTGAACGACATGGCGCTGTTCGTGGAGGTGGCCAGAGCCAGGAGCTTTCGGAAGGCGGCGGAGGCTCTCGGCATGCCAAACTCCACTCTGTCGCGACGTATCAGCGAGCTGGAGAAGGCGATCGGCCTGAGACTGCTGCATCGCACGACGCGCAAGATTGAGCTCACCGAGGCCGGCCAGCTCTATTATGAGCGAAGCAAGCGAATCGTCGACGAGGCACGGCTGGCGCACGAGCAGCTCGGCGCGATGCTTGAGCAGCCGAGCGGCGTCCTGCGGGTTTCGCTCCCGGTCGACCTCGCCACGCTTTACCTCACGCCGATCATCGGCGATTTCGCGCGGCACTATCCCGGTATCACGTTCGAATTCGACCTGACCCCACGGCGCGTCGATCTGGTGGCCGAGCCGTTCGATGTGGCGATCCGCATCGGCAAACTGGAAGATTCCAGTCTGATTGCGCGCCTGATCGGGCGGCATTCGCGCCACCTCTATGCATCTCCTGGCTATCTCGAAGCGTCAGGCGAGCCCGCGACACCGGCGGAGCTGGCGGGGCATGAATGCATCTGCATGCCGCGGACCCCGACCTGGACTTTGCACCAGGGGATGAACAAGGTCGATGTCGGCGTTCGCGGCCGCTTCACGCTCAACAGCGTCGGGATGATCCGCGCCCTGGCGGTCGACCACCAGGGCATCGCCCTGCTTGCCGAGAAGATCGTCGCCGAAGACGTGGCCTCTGGCCGGCTCCGGCGAATCCTGCCCGAATGGCAGGGATCGTCGGTCAGCATTCACGCCGTCACCGAAACTCGCCTTGTTCCAGCCAAGACCCAGCGCTTCGTCGAATTCCTGTCCTCCAGGCTGATGGAGGCTTGAACATGCTATCGCCGCCGTTTTCCACTCGATTGTCTACTGCCCTCATAGCTTATTGATTATGCAATAGAATTCTAATTGGCGTTCCTTCGAATACCGTCAACAATACCGTCACAAAATGGCTTAATCCAAATCTGCGACGGAGCACCTCGCAGTATCCGAAACACCGCCGATCGCCGCACGGCCGTGCAGTGTCCTGAGATACCATCTTTCTGTTGGCCTCTGCTGTAGGGATGCCTGTTAGATCGTTAGCTCGGGATCGTGCTGCTTGCCAACCGGGTTTTTGTGCTCTGACGGATCGATGGGCTGTCGCGCGTCCCATCGCGGCTGAGGAAGCGGGTCGTCAGTCAGGAAATGACCGATAGCATTGACAATGCACCAAACCCTCCTCGCCTTTGGTCCGTTGGACCGATGACGCTGCCGAGATTTCCCCATTTCTCGTCTGCGTTGTCGGTCTCTTTTTTGGCCGGGCGGGCGGCAACTCGTTCGGATTGCCCTTTAGTGGGGGAGCGTCACCTGCACCGATTAAGCGGTTCAGTGCCCTGCGTTCTGGCCCTTAGGAATGTGTCTCGTGCCGAATGCCGTTGTTGAACGGTAAAAAGGGGGCTGTTTGTGGAGGCGTTCAGTATTAGGCGCTGGGGCCGTCTGGTCCCGTCATTGCGTGCCATTGCTCGATGTGCGGGCCCGTTTGAGCGCCAAGCGACACACACACCATGGCCAGCAACGGTAAGACTGTGATACCATTGCACAAGTTGCGTCGCCGCCGGCAGACTGCCGTTTCCGCGAAGCCGGACAAGCGCAGTGCTCAGTATCGTAACTCTCAACCCGATGAACAAGTAGCCGCGGATTATGGAACTTGTCGTCGCCCTTGGCCTGATCGCCTTCAAGGTCGCGTTGCTGATTGCGATCCTGCTGCTGCTGCCTTTGCCGCTGACCTGGGTGGAACGCAAGATCGCCGGGCACATCCAGCAGCGGATGGGGCCGATGCGCGTGGGGTGGCACGGGCTGCTGCAGCCGGTGGCGGACGGCATCAAGCTCTTGACCAAAGAGGACCACATCCCGGCCGAAGCCGACCGCTTCCTGTTCAAACTGGCGCCAATCCTGGCGCTCGCCCCGCCCTTTGTGGTGTTCGTCGCGATCCCCTTCGGCGAAAGCATCTCGGTCCTCGGTCACGAGATCACACTCTACGTCTCCAACATGAATGTGGCCCTCCTTTTCGTCTTCGCGGTGATCGGGATCGAGGTCTATGGCGTCATCTTCGGCGGCTGGGCCGCGAACAGCAAATACGCGGTCCTGGGCAGCCTCAGAACCTGCGCGCAGATGATCAGCTACGAGATCCCCATGGGGTTCGCGGTCATCGGCGTGGTCATGCTGGCGCAATCCATGAGCCTGCTCGATATCGTGCGGGCACAGGCCGATGTCTGGAACATCGTCTACCAACCGGTCGGATTTTTCGTATTCTTCGTCGCCGGGCTGGCCGAAGCGCAGCGCATTCCGTTCGACCTGGCGGAGGCGGAAGGCGATCTGGGGGCCGGGTTCCATACCGAATACAGCGGCATCCGCTTTGCGTTCTTCATGGTCAGCGAATACGCCGTCATGCTGCTGGTGTCGGTCCTGTCGGTCATCCTGTTCTTCGGCGGCTGGAACGGCGTGCTGATCCCGTTGCCGCCGCTCCTCTGGTTCGCGCTCAAGGTCGCGTTCTTTCTCTATGTGTTTATGTGGTTCCGCTTCACCTTCCCGCGCTATCGATACGACCAACTGATGGCGATCGGCTGGAAAGTCTTGCTTCCACTGTCACTGGCGAACATAATAGTAACAGGTGTTGCTTTCCTTTGAGGGCCACCCCAAGCGAGGCGGCGATGTCGCGCGCACTGCACATAAGTGGAACATGGATCGGCTGGGCATTCTTCGCCGATCTAGCGGGCGCCTTGGCGCTGACCTTCGGCTACATGTTCTCCAGATCCGTGACCATGCAGTATCCTGACAAGGAAAAATGGTTGCCCTATTCGCGTTACCGCGGGCATCACTTCCTGACGCGCGACGAAGAGGGCGAGATCAAGTGCGTGGCCTGCGAACTCTGCGCGCGGATTTGTCCCTGCGACTGTATCGAAGTCATTCCCTACGAGGACGAGAAGGGCAACCGGCATCCAGCTAAATTCGAGATCGACATGGCCCGCTGCCTGTTCTGCGGGCTGTGCGAGGACGCCTGCCCGGCCGACGCGATCGCGCTTGGCCAACAGTACGAATTCTCGAGTTTTTCCTCGCGTGACCTGGTGGTCGGGCGCGACGACCTGCTCGGCAAACCGGGCAAGGCGACGACCGGCGGCGGCGTGGTCGCCGCGCGCCTGAACACCGAACAGGACGTGCTGGTCGAGACGAGCGAGCCTCAGGGATACAACTGGTGGCGGAATATCCGCCGAACGTGAACGCGCGGCAGCCGTCAAGCCGGAGCACAGGAGGCTCAGATGCTTGTCCGCCAAATCTTGAAGACCAAATCTCCCGAGCTCATCTCGGTCACACCAGATCAGACGGTCGTAGAAGTCCTGCGGCTGTTTCGGGACAACAACATCGGATTCGTGGTCGTCAGCCGTTCGCCCGGGGAATGCCTGGGCACGCTGTCGGAGCGGGACTGCTGCTATGCGGTGGCTGAATACGGAATCGAGGCGCCCACAATGCGGGTCGCCGACATCATGAACCGCAGTGTGGTGACCTGTTCGACACAGGATTTGCTGCCCTTTGTGATGTCGCTCATGACCGACCGACGCACGCGCCATGTGTTGGTCATGGATGGCGACGCTTCTGTCGGCGTGGTGAGCATCGGCGACGTGGTCAAGCACCGGCTCGACGAATTGCTCCGTACCGAGCAAGCGTTGAGCGATTACATTGCCGGCACCCCTTATCACTGAGGATGCAAACCCGGGGGAGCCGATTAGGGTGAACTGCCCGGAAGCTCGGCAATGCCTTGGCCGCGATTTTCAGGGCGCGCCCCGACTCCGGTGGCGAAGGCAGCGTGCGCCTTTTGAACCTCCACCGGACAAGGGTATTCGCCCCGCCGCATAAGGCTGTTGAGACGCAGGTCTCTATAGTTTTCAGGCACGAACACGAGGCCCGGGGGAAAATGCCTGTTGACCTTGAGCTGCGCCCTCAGTTCGCCCTGGGCGGATCGCACGACCACCTGATCGCGATCCGAAAGGCAAAGCTGCGCGGCGTCCCACGCGCTCATCTCAACATATGGGTCATCCGCCACCGTATTCAGGATCTCCGAGCGTTCGGAAAGATATCCATTGTGGAACAGGCAGTTGCCGGTGACCAACATGAGCCGGTCGGCCGCATTCGGGTTAGGCGGAGGGGCGAAGAACTCGCCAGCCGGCGGCGTCGGGTCCGCCGTGGTGAATGCTCCGTCGGCTCCAAGCCCGTCCGTCAGCCCTTGGTAGGCCGGAACCAGCCGGGCAATCTCGCGGAAGATTTCGCCTTGCATCGACGGTTGCAATGCCTGGTTGCGGAGCGCTGCGACGAAGTCGAAGATCGCTAGATTGCCCCGCGCCTCGAAGGCGGGTTCGCGGAACTTGCAGACCTTCTGGATCCGGCCCTCGTTGTTGGTGAAGGTGCCGGTTTCCTCGCCATAACCCGCCGCTGGCAGGACGACATCGGCCACGCCCACCGTATCTGTGAGGAACGTGTCCTGCACGATCAGGAGATCGGTGGCATCAAGCGCCCGCTTGACGAATCCCCGGTCGGGATAGGCCATCAGAGGGTCGCTTCCGGCGATATAAAGCGCGCCTACCCGCCCCTCGTTACAAAGCGCCAGCATGGCGTCGAGATCTGCGCCCGGCTCAGGCGGAATTTCGGCGCCCCAGGCCCGTACGAGAGCGGTGCGCGCCGCATCATCGTTGACCGGGCGCAGCCCCGGCAGCGCCGCCGACAGAACCCCCATGTCCCAGGCGCCCAACTGGTTGGCACGGTCGAAGAGGAACTGCATCGCCAGGTCCTTGCCGAGTATGCGGAGAAGCTGCAACAGGTTTCTGAGTTGCTGCAACGTCGCGCGCGCTTCGGGTGATCTCAGGAGATCGGCGCTGACAAGAACGGTGACGCTGCGGCCTTCCAGCAGCGCGGCGACCAGACGGTCCGGCCCGTTACTCTCTGCGGTCGCTTCCGGCCCACCGCTTGTCGCGCCCCTGTCGGCAAAAACGTCACGCGGCAAGGCCTGACCAGCCGCCGCCACCAGCCCGGCCACTACCGCGGCAAGGCTCGCTGCCTCACCGCCCGGCCGAACGCGAACGACCACCCGGGCATCGGCGTCCAGACGGGATGGCCGCGCCGAGAGCATGAGCAACCCGGTCTGCCGCCGCCGGGCGCTGTCTCGCAGCAGGTATTCAGTGACCGGGTTCTCGTCGGTCACGTTGCCACCGACGACAAGCACGCAGTCGTTGCCGATCACCTCCTCCAGCGGCGCGCGGGTGTAGAAGCCCGCCACCAACGGGCCGAGCGTCTCGAAGGGCGTGGACCAGCGCGACGAGCAGTCGATGTTGTTGGTCCGGAATACCGTCCGCATCAGCTTCTGGAACTGATAAAGCACCTCGTTGGGCAGGCGCGGCGAGGCCAGCCCGCCCGCAGCCTTGCTCTCGACGGCCGACAGGCCTAGGCGCAGGTAGTCCCCGGCTTCGTCCCAGGAAACCGGAACCAAGGCACCATCACGACGGATCATCGGCCGCTTGATCCGGTCCTGGCTCTCTACGAAATCGAGGCCGAAGCGTCCCCGCACGCAGAGCGTTTCGCGGTTGAGCCCCTCGTCCCACTTCGAGCGGACCCGCATGAACTCGCCCTTGCGTGTGCCGACGGTCAGCTGGCAGCCCGTGCCGCAGTGCGGACAGACCGTGTCGGTCTCGACCAGATCCCAGGGCCGCGCCTTGTAGCGATAGGGGAAGCTCATCAGCGCGCCAACCGGGCAGACCTCGACGCAATTGCCGCACTGGTCGCAACTCGCGAGACTGCCCTCGAAGCCGGTGACGGCGGTATCCATGCCTTTTTCGATGGTGCCCAAGGCGACCGCTCCGACCACGTCCTCGCACATCCGGACGCAGCGCTGGCACTGGATGCAGCGGTTGACGTTCATGATGATGACGGGGCTGAGACGGATGTCCTCGGAGTGGAACACACGTTTGGCATCGCGGAATCGGCTTTCCCGGGGCCCGTATGCCATCACCATGTCCTGAAGCTCGCACTCGCCGCCCTTGTCACAGATCGGGCAGTCGAGGGGGTGGTTGGCAAGCAGCATGTCGAGCATGGAAGAGCGCGTTTCGTCGATCAGCGGCGTGTTAGTCCGCACCACCATGCCGTCGGTGACCGCGGTGGCGCAGGAAGGCTGCAGCCGCCGCTGCCCTTCGATCTCCACCAGGCACATGCGGCAGGAGGCCAGCGCCGGCAGCCGCTTGAGATAGCAGAAGGTCGGGATTTCGATGCCCAAACGCTCGGCAGCCTGCAGCACCGTAGAGCCTGCCTCCACTTCCAGCGATTGTTCATCGATCGTGACGCTAACCATGACTTTCTTGCGGCCTTCTCCCTGCGCGCTCCTTAGTGAAACGAGCACCTGCCCTCCTCGATATGGGCGACGAATTCATGCTCGAAATGCGTCAGTGCCGCCCGCAGCCCCATAGCCGCGCCATCGCCCAGAGCGCAGAACGTGTTGCCGAAAATGCCCTTGCAGAGCGCCTCCAGCTGTTCCAGATCGTCCGGCACGCCCTGTCCCGCCTCGACCCGGCGCAGCACTTTCACAACCCAGTTGAGCCCTTCGCGGCACGGCGTGCACTTGCCGCAGGACTCGTGGTGGAAGAACTCGATGATCCGGGTGGCGACCTTGACCATGCAGGTCGAGTCGTCGATCACGATCACCCCGGCCGAGCCAAGCATCGAGCCGACCGCAGCCAGTGAGTCGAAGTCCATCCCGACATCCAGCCCGCGCTCCGGGATCAGCGGCGCCGAGACCCCGCCGGGGATCACCGCCTTGATCCTGCGCCCCGGCGGCGGCCCGCCCGCGCGGTCCTCGACCAGTTCACGCAGCGATATGCCCATCGGCAGTTCGTAAAGGCCCGGTTTCCGCACGTGCCCGCTGAGGCAATAAAGCTTCGGACCGGGGCTCTTGTCAGGGCCGATGCCGCGAAACCAGTCCGGCCCCCGCGCCACAATATGCGGCACGCAGACCAGCGTCTCGACATTGTTGATCACGGTCGGGCTGGCGTAGAGCCCCGCGACCGCCGGAAATGGCGGTTTCAGACGGGGCTGCGCCCGCTTGCCTTCGAGCGAGTCGAGCATCGCCGTCTCCTCGCCGCAGATATATGCGCCGGCGCCGCAATGGATGTGCACGACGAAATTGAAATCCAAGCCCAGAATCCGTGTCCCCAGATAACCCTTCGCATGGGCCTCGGCGATCGCCTGCTCCAGCCGGTGGATCGCCAGCACGTATTCCCCGCGGATGTAGACATAGGCGGTTTCCGCCCCGATCGCGTAGGCGCTGATTGCCATGCCCTCGATCAGCTGGTGCGGATCACGCTCCATGATGATCCGGTCCTTGAACGTGCCGGGCTCGCCCTCATCGGCGTTGCAGCACAGGTATTTCGGCTTGTCGGCCCGTTTTGGCACGAAGCTCCATTTCAACCCCGTCGGGAATCCGGCGCCGCCGCGACCGCGCAGGTTCGATTGCTTGACGAGGTCGATGATCTCGTCGGGCGTGTGCTCGCGCAGCGCCTTCGCCAGCGCCTGGTAGCCGCCACCGGCCTCATAGCTCGAAAGCAGATGGCCATCCGGCACGTCCATGTTTCTGAGAAGGACCGGTTCGAACATGGCGGCTATTCACCCGGCGGTCCTGCGGCGGCGAGTTCGGCGCCAGTCGCTTGCCCTGCCGCCGCGCGCAGCCTGTCCAAGAGCGCGTCGATCCGCGCAATGTCGAGGTCGCCGTGATAGTCGTCGCCGACCTGCATCACCGGGGCCATCTCGCAAGCGCCGAGGCATTCGACGGTCGAAAGCGTGAACAGCCCGTCCGGGGTCGTGCCGCCCTTTTCGATCCCCAGCACAGTCTCCAGATGCCTCAGTAGGTCCTCGGATCGGCGCAGCATACAGGATAGGTTGTCGCAGAGTTGCAAGTGGAACAGACCCACCGGCTCGGTATGGAAGAGGGTGTAGAAGGTCGCCAATTCGTAGACCCAGACCCGCTCGACACCCAGGATGTCGGAGACCTCTTCCAACACCGGGCCGGGCAGATGACCATGTTCCTTCTGCGCGATCAGAAGCGCGGGCATGATCGCCGAGCGCTGGTCGGGATACCGCGCCGCCGCCGCTTCTATCTTTTCGCGCATGTTCATTGCGTCCAGATCCCGGCTACTTGTCTACCTCGGCCATCACCGGGTCGAGGCTGCCCAGCACGGCGATCATATCCGCGAGGAAGCGCGCATTGCTTGCCCCGAACAGTCCCTGAAGGTTGACGAACGACGGTGCCCGCACCTTCATACGGAACGGTTTTTGCGACCCGTCGCTGATGATGTAAAAGCCGAGTTCGCCCTTTGGTGCCTCGATCGCCGAATAGACCTCGCCCTTCGGCACTTTGAAGCCATAAGCCGACAGGTCGAAATGCTGGATCAGCGCCTCCATCGAGCAGTGCACCCTGTCCTTATCCACTGGGAAAGCGATGGTCGGCATATCGATCTGGAACGGCCCCTCGGGCATCTGGTCAAGGCATTGCTCGATGATCCGGACGCTCTCGCGCATCTCCTCGACGCGGCATTGCCAGCGCGCGTAGCAATCACCCTCATCGCGGGTAATGACGTTGAAAGCCAACCGGTCGTAGATCTCATAGGGCTCGTCGCGGCGGATGTCCCAGTCGACGCCCGAGGCCCGCAGGTTCGGGCCACTCAGGCCAAGGTCGATGCCGTCCTCGGCTGAGATCACGCCGATCCCCTGCGTGCGCTTCAGGAACACCCGGTTGTTCTCGACCAGCCGTTCATAGTCGCGGATCCGGTTCGGGAAGATGTCGCAGAACTCCCTGATCTTGGGAAAGAACCCGTCGGGCAGGTCCTCGCGCACACCCCCGACCCGGCAGAAGGACGTGTGCATCCGCGCCCCGCTGATCATCTCCAGTAGGTCCATGATCATTTCACGCTCGCGCATGGCGTAAACCAACGCGGTCATGGCGCCCAGGTCCATCGGCAACGCACCGGTGATCAGGAGGTGACCGGAGATCCGCGCGAGTTCGGCCATCAGCACGCGGATATATTGCGCGCGGATCGGCGCTTCGATGCCCAGGAGCTTCTCCACCGCTAGCGCGAAAGCGAGGTTGTTCGAGGGCGGGCAGAGGTAGTCGAGCCGGTCGGTTAGCGGAAAAATCTGGGTGTAAGTGAAGCTCTCGGCCAGCTTTTCGGTGCCGCGGTGGAGGTAGCCGATGTGTGGGTCCACGCGCGCGACATACTCGCCGTCCAGCTCAAGGACGAGCCGCAGCACCCCATGCGTGCTGGGATGCTGCGGGCCGAGGTTGAGAAGCACCTCCTTTGTGTCGAGCGCTTCACCTGCCGGCCTGCTCAGTTCCGTGACTTCGGTCATCTCACTTCCCGGCGTCGAACGGCCTCCCTTATGGAATGTCCTTGGTGGCGAGATCGGGCTGCGTCGGCGGCGGGCCTTCCGCGCCAAACGGGTTCAGCGTGTCCTTGTAGCCCCGGAGCGGAAAGTCCTTGCGCTGCGGAAAGCCCTCGAAGCCTTCCCACATGTAGATCCGGCGCAGGTCGGGATGGCCCTCGAACCGGATGCCATACATGTCCCAGGCCTCGCGCTCGTGCCAGTTGGCGGTCCGCCAGACCCCCGTCACCGACGGGACCCGCGGCGGATCGCCGAGGCGGCATTTGATCCGAACGCGCCATTTGTTCGGCAGCGAATAGAGGTGGTACACCGCCTTGTAGCGCAGCGTTTCGGGATAATGGTCGACCCCGCAGATGTCGGACAGGAAATCGAACCGCAGCGTCGGATGGCCCTTCAGGAATTGGCAAAGCTCGACGATCATGTCAGGCGGTGAGGCGAAAGCGTGAACCCCATGCGAGAAGCCAAGCTCCTCGATTTCCCCCCCGAAACGTTCCGCGATCAGGGTGCGGATGAGGGACGTCTCCACGCTCATGAGGCTGCAACCCGATCCAGAGGCGTCCCGGCCAGCGCGCGGGACCTCTTGATCTTCTCTTGGAGCAGAAGGATGCCATGCATCAGTGCTTCGGGCCGCGGCGGGCAGCCGGGCACATGCACGTCCACCGGCACGAAAGTCTCCGCCCCCTGCACCACGGCGTAAGTGTTGTAGACCCCGCCCGAGATCGCGCAGGTGCCCATGGCGATGACCCAGCGTGGCTCCGGCATCTGGTCGAAGAGCCGGCGCACGACCGGAGCGAACTTCCGCGTCACCGTGCCGGCGATGATCATCACGTCTGACTGGCGCGGCGAAGGTCGAAACACCACGCCGAAGCGGTCGAGATCGTAGCGGGCGCAGCCGGCCGAAATCATCTCTATGGCGCAGCAGGCAATCCCGAAGGTCTCGGGCCAGAGCGCCGACCGCCGGCTCCAACTGATGACGCTGTCGGCGGTGGTGAACAGCACGCTGTCGCGAATCGTTTCGCCTACTCCTCCCATTCCAGCGCTCCTTTCAGCCAGGCGTAGGCGAAGCCCACGATAAGCAGCAGCATGAAGACAAACATCTCGACATAGCCGACGAGCCCGATCTCCTTCAGCACGACCGCCCAGGGAAACAGGAACATCGCCTCGACGTCGAACACCACCAGCAGGATTGCGAGGATGAAGAACTGCACCCTGAAGCGGCCCCCGGCGGCCTCGCCGGCCGGGTCCATGCCGCACTCATAGGGCATGTTCTTCGCGGGATAGGGGTTGGACGGGCGCAGGAGCGAGGAGACGAACAGCGTCGCCACGGCCACCAGGACAATTCCGGCGACCATGAAGAGAACCGGCAGGAATTCCATTCCAGTCATGTCGCGCTGCCCTGGTCACCCACCGAGGGCTTGCTCAAGCTGCGACCGACCAATCTTCAGGCCGGCGGTGCTGGCCCTCGTGCAGCGACTAGGGCATCCTTTCGTACGCTCCAGAGTATTCCCTTGGCCGGTTCATTGCAAATCCAATCGTGGTCAACCGCCGAACACGGAACTCTGGGCAAGCCTCAGAAACCACGCCGGAAACAGTCCGATGCCGATGGTGCCGGCGGCGGTCAAGGCGAGCGTGGCGCGGACGGACGGCGTCAGGGCAGGCTCGAACGCGCGCTCCGGCTCGCGCATGTAGATCACCATGACGATGCGGATGTAGAAGTAGGCGGCGACGGCGCTCAGCAGCACCGCGATCACCGCCAGCGTGACGAAACCCCGCTCGACGAGCGCCACCAGCACGTAGAACTTGGCGAAGAACCCGGCTGTCGGCGGAATGCCGGCGAGCGAGAACAGGTAGAGCAGCATCAGAAGCGCCAACCCGCGATGCGACTTGGCGAAGCCGGCGTAGTCCTCGATGACCTCGCCGGAGAAATCGCCATTCCGCATCATGATGACGATGCCGAAGATACCGAGATTCATGAAGGCGTAGATCAGCAGGTAGAGCATCACCCCGGCAATCCCGTCGGCGCCACCCGCCACCACGCCGAAGAGCGCGAAGCCCGCATGGGCGATGCTGGAATAGGCGAGCAGGCGCTTGAAATTGTCCTGCACCAGCGCCACGAAGCTGCCGAGCGCCATCGTCACCACCGCGATCACCGCGACGATGATCCAGGCGTCGGAAGCGGCGACCAGCGGGTTGAGGAACACGCGCAGGATCACCGCGAACCCCGCCGCCTTGGGGGCGACCGACATGAAGGCCGTGATTGTCGTCGGCGCGCCTTCATAGACGTCCGGCACCCACATGTGGAACGGCACCGCGCCGACCTTGAAGACCAGCCCCGCGACGATGAAGACCACCGCCAGGAGCAATCCGGGATCGAGCGGGTCGCCGGTCACCGCCGCAGCCATCCCGTCCAGCTGCGTCGTGCCGGTGATCCCGTAGATCAGCGAGACGCCGTAGAGGAAGATTCCCGTCGAGACCCCGCCGAGAACCACGTATTTCAGCGCCGCCTCGTTCGACCGCCGCTCCTTCCTGAGGAAGCCGGTGAGCACATAGGTCGAGAGCGCCATCAGCTCGAGGCCGACATAGATCGACAGAAGATCGGTTGCCGAGGCCATGATCATCATGCCGGAAAGCGCAAAGAGCAGCAGGACATAGTATTCGCTCAACGCGATCTCCTCGATCTCGGCATATTTTCGCGACAGGAGGAACGTCAGGATGGTCGAAAGGTAGAACACCATCTTGAAGAAGACCGCGAAGCGGTCGGCGATAAACATGCCCGAATAGGCCGGCCGCACCTCGCCCGCCAGTAACAGTGTCGCCAGGGTCGCAACCAGCACGGTTGCAGCGGAAGCCCAGACGAGGAAATACCCCTGTCCCTTTGGCACAAGCTGTCCCAGAATCAGCAAGATGCAGGCCCCAGTGACCACCACGATCTCGGGCAGGCTCGCTAGGATCGACTGGAAAAGCGTGGCAGCGGTCATTGGCCGCCCCCGTTAGAATGCACCTGCGTGAGCAGATGCCTCACCGATGGCCCGATGATGTTGAGAAAAGGTCTCGGATAGAGCCCGACCCAGAGCACGAAGACCGCCAGCGGCAGGATCGTCACCAGCTCGCGGGCGTTTACGTCGCGAATCTTGAACCGCACGCCGATGCTGGCTGGACCAAGCGCGACTTTCCTGTACATGCCAAGCAGATAGGCCGCGCCCAGCAGTGCCCCCAAAACGGCGGCCGCGCCGACGGCCAGATTGGCCGCAAACGCGCCCGACAGCACCAGCAACTCGCCCACGAACGAATTCGTTCCCGGCAGCGCCATCGACGACAGGGTGAACAGCGCAAGAAACGCGGTATAGACCGGCGCCGCCTTCATTAGCCCGCCATAATCCGCGATGCTGCGGGTATGGGTCCGCTCGTAGATCAGGCCGACGAACAGGAACAACGCGCCCGTCGTTACGCCATGATTGAACATTTGCAGGATGCCGCCCTCGAGCCCGCGGAGGTTCAACGTGAAAATACCCAGCGTCACGAAACCCATGTGGCTGATGCTGGAATAGGCCACCAGCTTCTTGAGGTCGTCCTGCGCCAGCGCGAGTAACCCGCCATAGACGATTGCGAGCGCCGAAAGCGTAAGCATTAGCGTCGAATAATACAGCGACGCCTCCGGCAGCATCGGCAGCGAGAACCGCAGGAAGCCGTAGGCGCCCATCTTCAGGAGAACGCCGGCGAGGATGATGCTACCCGCCGTCGGCGCCTGCACATGGGCGTCCGGCAGCCAGGTATGGACCGGGACCATCGGCACCTTGACGGCGAAGGCGATCAGGAAGGCAAAGAACAGCCAGGACTGAACCCGGAACGGTAAATCCTGCGCCGTCAGGGCGAGGATGTCGAAAGTCTCGCCGCCGTGGAAATAGAGCACGATGACACCGATCAGGAACAGAAGGCTGCCCGCCAGCGTGTAGAGGAAGAATTTGAACGCCGCATAGACCCGGCCGTCGCCACCCCAGACGCCGATGATCACGTACATCGGGATCAGCATCGCCTCCCAGAAGACGTAGAACAGGAACAGGTCGAGCGCGCAGAACACCCCCAGCATCAGCGCCTGCATGGCCAGCAGGCTGACCATGAACTCCTTCACCTTGCGGTCGATCGCGACCCACGAGGCGAGCACGCAGATCCAGCCCAATAACGCAGTCAGGAATACAAAGAGCGCGCTAATTCCGTCGATGCCGAGCGCGTAAGTGATTCCGAGCGCGGGCACCCACGGGCGCGTCTCGGTGAACTGCATCTCGTGGGTAGTGGTGTCAAAGCCGGCCAGCATAGCGATGCAGAGAGCGAGGTCGAGGACGGTGACACCTAGCGCCGTCCACCGCACCGCATCGTCGCTGCGGAGAAGCATCAGAACCGCTGCCCCGGCGGCGGGCATGAACACGATGAGGCTAAGCAGCGGGAACGCCATCGCACACCTACCGCCACACCACAGCGAAGACGGCGATGGCTGCGATCACACCGACGATCATCGCCAGCGCGTAATGGGTCACGACGCCGGTCTGCAGCTTGCGCAGCGCACCGCCACCGCGCAGGATTGAGCGGGCGACGCCGTTCACAACGGCGTCCACACCGTTGAGATCGATCCGCAGTCCGGCCCGTGCGGTTCCGTGCAGGAAGGGCAGCACCACGGTCTCGGACACGTCGCTCACCGCCTTCTCGTAGCGCGCCAGCGGTTTTTCGGCGAGCCACATGAAATGCCGCGCGCCTTTGCGGTAGAACCAGTCGGTGTCGATGCTGATCGTGTTCTCGGGGTCGAGCGCCCTGAGGAACAGCACGAAGCCCAATGCGGTGAACATCAGTATGCCGAGGCTCTCGGTGATATGGACGCCGGTGTAGGGTTCGAAGTCGACTGGATGGGGCAGCAGCGCGTAAAGTGGTTGGGGGAACACCCCGATCGCGATGCACAGCACCGCCGCCATTCCCATCGCAACAAGCATATTGCGGGGCGGCTCCCGCGCCTCCAGCTTCCGGTCCATGCCGAAGAACATGTAGTACGGGAGCTTGAGCCCAGTGTGCAGGAAGGTCCCAGATGATGCCATCGTCAGCGCCAGCACCACCAGCGCGCGGTGATCCTGTCCGGCGGCGGCCACCACCATCGATTTGGTCACGAAGCCCGAGAAGAACGGAAATGCCGAGATCGCGAAGGCGCCGACCATGTAGAGCGCCACGGTCAGCGGCATGGTCCTGTAGAGCCCACCGAGCTCGGTGAGCTTGCGCCGCCCGGTGACGTGGATCACCGCCCCCGCACCCATGAACAGGAGCGCCTTGTAGAGGATATGCGCGAAGGCATGGCTGGAGGCCCCGTTCACCGCCATCTCGGTACCGATGCCGACGCCCGCCACCATGTAGCCCACCTGGCTGACGATGTGATAGGCCAGGAGCCGACGGCAGTCGTTCTCCAGCACCGCGTAGATGACGCCGTAAAGCGCCATTGCCGTGCCGAGCCAAACGAGAAGCTCGGTGCCCGGAAACGCCCGGGCCAGCACATAGACGGCGGTCTTGGTGGTGAAGGCGCTCATGAACACCGCTCCGGTGACGGTCGCCTCCGGGTAGGCGTCTGTCAGCCAGGCGTTGAGAGGCGGCACCGCGGCGTTGAGCATGAACCCGGCAAGGATCAGGTAGGCGGCGACGCCCATCCCCCCCTCGATCGGGCCGAAGAGCAGCGAACCTGTGGCGAGCCCGTGGAGAATGACGCCACCCAGCAGGGCGACGCCGCCGGTGATATGGACCATGAGATACCGGAACCCCGCACGGATCGCCTGCTTGCCGCGCTGGGCAAAGACCAGATAGGCAGAGGCAAACGCCATACCTTCCCAGAACAGGAACAGGGTCAGGTAGTCGCCTGCAAACACCACGCCGAGCGCGCTGCCAACATAGACGAACGCCGCCACATGCTCTCCGGCGCCCGTCAGGTGCAGCGCATAGACCATGCCGATCAGCGCCATAATGGTGAAAACGGTGGCGAAGACGATGCTCAGCCTGTCGACCTTCGCAATCAGGATTTCCTGCCCGATGAACTCCGCCGCGCCGTAGCTGCCCGGCTGCACGGTGAGCACGGCGAGGATCGCCAGCGCGGGAATCAACATCAGATAGGCCTTGCGGATTGATCCTTTCAGAAAAGGGATCGGCAGGGCGCCAAGAATGAACAGCAGGGCGGGATGGACGAAGTCAATCATAATAGTCCTCGCGCCGCATCAACCCGCCCTGATGGCCGAGGAACTTGGAGACGAAGATCAGCAGGACGCAGGACAAGAAGCCATAGACGGCCGACCAGCCCGGCAAGCGGTCCCACAGGAATTCAGCGTGTTCGCGGGGGACCAGAAAATCGGCGATGACGATCAGAACGAGCGCCAGATAAAACAGCCGGCGGCGTTGCTCCGCGTATCTCGCCTCACCAAAGAAATCGACGACACGCCTGATCATCTGACCACTCCTTCCGCCAGGGTGAGAAAATAGCCGGGGAAAATACCCATCGACACCGACAGGATCGCGGTCGCGACCAGTGGGATCGTCACCAACGGAATTTCACGGACCGTCGCCGGACTTTCCTGTGTCTCCGTCCCGAAAAAAGCGACATAGCTGACCGGCAGGAAGTAGGCGGCGTTCAGGACCGAGCTCACCAAGAGCACGACCAGGAACGCAATCTCCCCCGCCTCCACCGAGCCCAGCGCCAGATACCACTTGCTGACGAAGCCCGCGGTCGGCGGCACCCCGATCATGCTGAGCGAGGCCACGAAGAACGCGCCCATCGTCCAGGGCAGCCTGCGGCCGATGCCGGCCATGTCGCTGATGTTCCGCTTGCCGGACGCGCAATAGATCGACCCGGCGCAGAAAAAGAGCGTGATCTTGGAGAACGCATGCGCCGCAATGTGGATGATCCCGCCAACCATCGCGACCGGCGACAGCAGGACCGCGCCCAGCACGATGTAGGAGAGTTGGCTGACCGTCGAATAGGCGAGCCGCGCCTTCAGGTCGTCCCGCGTCAGGGCGTAGATGGACGCCATCAGGATGGTGAACGAGACCAGATAGGCCGTTGCGATGCCGAGCCCCAGCCCGTCCACCAGCCCCGTGCCGAAGACATGGAACACCACCCGCAGCACGCAGAACACGCCCATCTTGACCACGGCCACCGCATGCAAGAGTGCGCTGACCGGTGTCGGCGCGACCATCGCGGCAGGCAGCCAGGCGTGCATCGGCATCACCGCGGCCTTGGCGAAGCCGAACAGATAGCAGAAGTAGACCACGGTCAGCAGCGCCGGCGAGGCATCGACCCCGGCCAGCAGCCCGCCTGGCACGAAGTCGAGCGACCCCGCCAGATGGTAGGTCAGCGCCAGCGCGGCGAGAAGCACGCTTTTCGACGCCCCCATCAAATAGACGAGGTACTTGCGGCTACCCGTCCATCCCTCTTCGTCCTCGTGGTGATAGACGAGCGGATAGGTAACGAGGCTGAGCACCTCGTAGAAGATCACCAGCGTGAACAGATTGGCGGCGAAGGCGCCCCCGACGGCCGCCGCGAGACTGGCGGCGAAGCAGGCGAAGAACCGGGTCTGCGCGTGCTCGTTCAAGTGGCGCATGTAGCCGATGGAATAGATCGCCGCCACGATCCACAAGAGCGACGAGACGGTGGCAAACACCATGCCGAGCGCATCGACCCGGAAAGCGAAGTCGATCCCCGGCAGAATCTCGAACAGGCGCAAATCGACCGTCCCGCCGGCCAGCACCGTGGGTGCCATCGAGACGACAATTGCGAACATGGCGATCGCGGCCAAGGGCGAGACGAGATCGCGGAGTTTCTCGCGGTTGTTCAGAACGAGAACTGCAAGGGCCGCCAGGCCTGCGACGGCGACGGCAAGCAGCGGCCGGATCGATATCACCGGGTCCAAGCCGCTATCCTTTCATCATGGTCACGTCGTCGACCTTGAGGGTGGACTTGTTCCTCACGAGGGCGACCAGAATCCCGAGGGCGACCGCAACCTCCGCCGCGGTGATTGCGATGACGAAGATCGCGAAGATCTGCCCGCGGAAATCGTCGTAGTAACGCCCGAAAGCGATGAAATTGATGTTGACCGAGTTGAGCAGCAACTCCAGCGACATCAGCACGACCAGGATATTGCGCCTGAGCAGCACGCCCGCCGCTCCGATCACGAACAGGACCACTCCGAGCAAAATATACCACCAGAGCGGAACCATCACCCCTGCTCCTTCCGCGCCAGCACGATGGCGCCGACCAGGGCCGCCAGCAGGATCACGGAGGCGGCTTCAAACGGTAGGAGATAGTCGGCGAAAAGTGTCATGCTGAGCTGCCTGATCTGATCGCCGCCGCGCATCGCGACGGGCTCCGTGACCGAAAAGCGGTCGCTCCAGAGCACCAGTACAAGCATCTCGACCCCAAGCAGGACGAGCAGCACCAGAGCCGGCAGGTTGCCGCCCGGCAAGAACCGCTGCAATACCGCTTCGCGCACATCGATCATCATGATCACGAACAGGAACAGGACCATGATTGCGCCGACATAGACGAAGATCTGGATGACAGCGAGCAACGGTGCCTCGAGCAAGACGAAGATTGCCGAGATCTGCAGGAAACACGCCATCAGCGCCAATGCGCTGTGAACCGGATTCCGCGCCAGGACCACGGTCAGTGCCGTGATCACGGACGCCGCAGCGAACAGAAGAAAGAACGCCTGATCCATCGACGCCAACCCTCCGCCGCGATCTGTCACTCGGCGCAAGGCGGCCGGGTTTGAGATAGCTGCGCACTTCAGATGCGTCTACAAATTGTGCCCTAGTATCGAATTTTTCTCAAGATTACATGGTTTGGCGCTACGTTATGCCCAAGTCTCAGCATCTGATACGGTGTGCGATCCCGCAGCTGCCTATCCGTTACTCAGGCTGCCTAAGGAGGTTCGGCACGAGATCAGAAACCCTGAAAAAAGGACGTCGCGGCCAGACGGCGGGCCTTTGGCGAGCTTACCCCGCCCAGATGTAGTGAATAATCTCTTCGGCCTCGCGCTCGACCTCCTCGATGCGCTTCTTCACCACGTCGCCGATCGAGACGATGCCGTCGAGTTGGCCGTTCTTTACCACGGGCAGGTGGCGGAAGCGGCCTGTGGTCATGATCTCCATGACCTGGTTGATCGTGTGGTTCTCGGTGCAGAGGTTGACCTTGGCGGTCATTGCGTGACGGACACTCTGCTCCAGGGCCGCAGCCCCATACTTGTTCATGGCGCAGACGATGTCGCGCTCGGACACGATGCCGATCACCTTGCGATCACCATTGGTAACGACCAGTGCGCCGATCCTGTGTTCGGCGAGCCTGTTGATCGCCACGGCGAGCGTCTCGTTCGGGCCAATCGTCTCGACGGCTCGACCCTTGTCCTCGAGAATCGCTTTGACGTTCATGGCTTCCTCCAAGCGCTGCTACGCTCCAGCCCTCCGCCCCGTCTCCCTCTCGGTGCATTTCTGCGCCATCGTGCGCCGCGCGCCTTGATATTTCAAGTCCGACTTGAAATCTCAGGCCACAGTGCTTTCTGGCGGTAGGCCTTCATGATTGGCTTACACAAATCGCCGCCTGCTACAGGGGTCGCCCTTGCCGGCGCCGATGCTCATCGATCAGCCGAGAGCGCCGCCACGGATTTCCAAGGGAAGCCGATTCCGTCGGGCTCATGGGCGGCATGCCTGGTTCCTCTAGATGCATGCCGCTTTCGTCTATTTTCGCAAGCGCCCCTGAAACCTCAGGCGGCGTGCAGGTGCCGTTCAGCGTCCGGCAGCGATTTTGGCAAGCGGCGCGAGGATCGAACTTTCGCCCTTCAGAGCGATATCACTCAGCGAGATGAGGCCCCGTCATTCGCTTCTGCCGGTTGAGCACTGGAAGGTGACGCACCCGGCGCGCCTGCGTTTGTTCAAGCGCCTGCTCCAGGCCTGGTCCTCGAAACAGAAGAATATGCCGGGCGACATCACAGCGTCGGACGCGAATCCTTCGTGGTAAAACATCCGGGTCGATCGAGTGAACGGTGGAATCACTATGGCGGGCGTTACTGTGACAAGACGATCAGGATCGTCATTGATCATGTGCGGCAGATGAACTCCCGGACCGCCGAAGATCCTACGCTAATCTACTCCAAAACAGCCGCTTCGCCGAATTTATTAGGTCTTTCCCCTACTCCCATTCGATGGTTCGGCTCTATCCTAACCAATTGGATTTGCTCAAGAAAATATTTTTCGGTCCAAATACTACCGGCCTAGGACCCGTCAGGATCCTACCGTTCTGATTTAGTTGGCGAATTTTGGCCAACCCCCACGAGCGATCTATCGACCACTATCGGCTCTCGGCCCGCCTTTCCAGGCCTGACATTCGAAACGCGAGCACACCCAAAAGTACCGTCAGGTTCCCGACCAACGATAGTTACGCGACCAGGCAAAGCCGCAGCGGCATCAAACATCCTCCAACCACGGAGGATAAACATGACCAAGAAGCCAGATCGCGTTCGCACCCTGATGACGCCGTATCAGGATTACGACGACAAAAACCCGGTGGGATATTCCGGTCCCGCGACAGTGCTGACCGGGCTACCACGAAACATCCGACGGCATGAGCTCCGGCTCATCGTACCGCTCGCCGACAGCACGATCTATGAAATGGAAAAACGCGGGGAATTCCCTCGCCGCTTCACTCTCACGCCGCGATGCATCGTGTGGGACCTGGAGGAGGTCGAAGCGTGGCTGGAGCAGCGCCGCCAGATCTGTCTTGAGGGCCGAGCGAAGATCGCGCCCGGGCCGGATGTCCATCAGCGCAAAGCCCGGCCGGTCAAACAGACAGACAGATCTTCGGACTGACACAGAGGCCATCTCATCCCATGGATGCGATGGCTTGAGCTTCGATATAAAGCGGAGTGACGCGGATCACGCTTGCTCGTTCAGCTCACGGCGAGCGCGATCTCTCGCAAATCGTCGGCGTAGAGTTCCGGCGCTTCCCAAGCCGGAAAATGCCCACCACGCGGAAAGACGGTGTAACTCCGCACATTGTAGAGCCGCTCGGCCCGCTCGCGCGGCGCGAGCGCCAGATCATGTGGCCACATCGCGACGGCGGTGGGGACATGCACGAAGTCATCTGCCCGCAGCGGCGGCCGCAGCCGGGCGGCGTCGTAATAGTAGCGGACAGACGACCCGATCGTGTTGGTCATCCAGTAGATCGTCAGGGTGTCAATCAAGGCTTCGAGTGGCCAGACAGAGAGGATGTCGCCATCACAGTCCGTCCAGGCCCGGAATTTCTCGACAATCCACGAGGCGAGGCCAACAGGACTGTCGGCAAGCCCAAAGGCGAGAGTTTGTGGCCTCGAGCTCTGGATCGCCTGATAGCCCCCTTCCTCCCGGCTCCACAGTTGGAGGCGCTCGTCATAGTCGATCTCGGCTTTCGACAGGGGCGACGCATCTTCTGGAATCGGCTTCAGCGCGACCGCCGAGACATGGAGAGCCAGCAAACGCGCCGGATGCCGAAGCGCCATTCGCGTGGCAAGGCCGGAGCCGATGTCAGTCCCGGCCACGACGAACCGCCCATAGCCCAGCATCGTCATGAGCTTCGGATAAAGGTCGCTGGGCTCCGCCGCGTAGGGCCGGGTTGGCCTGTCCGAGTAGCCGAAGCCGGGCATGGTGGGGATCACGACATCGAATGCCGGCGTTCCCTGGGTAAGCAGCGGTGCTATACGCTGAAACTCCACGAAGCTGGACGGCCAACCGTTCATCAGCAGTAGCGGGATCGATCCACTTTTTGCGCTGCGAAAATGCAGAAAGTGTATGCCATGGCCGTCGACCGTCGTCCGGAAATGGGGAAGCTGGTTAAGCCGGTCTCGCCGCTGCGCCCAGTCATAGCCGTCACGCCAGAAATCGATGAACTGGTTGAGGACGCCGCGCTCGGTTCCCATGGTCCAGTCGTCAGTTACCGCGTCGGCCCAACGCGTCCGTGCGAGGCGGCTACGAAGGTCAGCGGCCTGGTCCGCATCATAGGGAATCTGGAAGGGAGTGATCATGATCGATTCCTTGGCTGTAGTGCAGAAGAAGACGGCCGACCGGTCTAATTCGAATTGACCTCCGATGTGCGCTTCAGCCTATTAGCATGGCTCGAACGTCGGGGCGGTGCTATTGCCGACTATGTGTTTCCGAGCCGCATTGACCATGCGAACCACATGGCACCCGACAGTACGCCCGACTCATCGGGTGACAGCCATCGGATGACCTGCTTCCAGTGGTGTTGCGGATCTGCCGGTGAGGGCTGATGTCGGTGATTCAGCCGATATCGACGTTCATGGCGAAGTCCCAGGTGCCGGCGCCGTTTTTGGCGAGGCCAATCATCATCAAACCGAGCGCCTCCAGCGTCTGGGCCATGTGTAAGCCGCCCACGTCGAGCGGACGCAGCCCGAGACTTTCGAGGAACGTCGAGACGCGCGCTTTCGCCTCCGCATCGTCGGCTGCGATGAACGCGTCGAGGCGTCCACCCTTCGCAAGCACGTGACCAAAGATCGTGTTGAACGCCTTCACAACATGCGCGCCGGCGGGGAGGCCCTTTGCGGTCTCCTGCGCGCCAGAACTGCCGTGGGGCGTGACGAGGCCCGAGAGATCGGGGGCAACCGGGTTGGCGATGTCGACGATCACCTTGCCATCGAGCGCTTTCCCAAAGTCGGCCACCGCCGCCGCTGCACCGCTGTACGGCACGGCGAGGATGACGATGTCGCCCGCGGGGGCGGCGCCGTATGTCCCAGTGGTCGCTCCGGCTCCAAGTTGGTCGGCGAGGGCCCGCGCCTTGGCGGGGTCGCGGCCGACCACCTCGACAGTGTGTCCAGCCTTGGCGACACGGCCGGCAATCGCCGTGGCCATAGTTCCAGAGCCAATGATGCTGATAATGCTCATGTGCAGTTTCCTATTGAGATGGGGCTAATGCTGGTGGTCTCTAGACGGGAGATCCGTTTATTGGTTTGACGAATTACGGGATCGCGATACGGCCCGCCGGGAAGTAATGGCCGTTGTCGAGGTCCTCGATCAGGCCCGGCTGAACTGGATCCCAGCCGAGAGTCTGGCGGGTGATGGCGTTGGACGCCGGAAGGTCCAGCGTGACCAAATTCGCGAGAAAGCCGAAGAAGCCCGGCAACATCAGTACGTCCGCAGGGATGGGCACGGCGGGCACGCCCATACGGCTGCCAATGGCCTCAGCGATCTCGCGGAACCGGATGCCGTCGCCCTCAATCCCGTGCCAATATTTGCCAGCCGGCCCCTTCTCCAGCGCCAGGCGGAACAGGGAGGCCAGGTCGCGGGCATGCACGGCCGGCCAGAGGTTCGTGCCGTCTCCGGGGTAACCGATAACGCCCTTCTCCTTCGCGAGACCGATCAGCAGCTTAAGGAAGCCGGCATCGGTCGTGCTGTGCGCGACGGGAGGAATTCGGACGACCGAAGACCGCACGCCCCGTCCCGCTAAGCCGATCACGGCGAGTTCCACGGCGTTACGAACCCGCAGGGTGCCCTTGTATGCATTGCCGCCGGGAAGAGCCGGATCTTCCTCGGTGGCTGGCCGGCCCAGGTTTTCCCACCCCGGCGCGCCGATGCTCCCCGAGACGACGAGCGGCTTTCCGGTCCCCGCCAGCGCCTCGCCGTAGGCGAGCATGATCTGGAGCTCCGCGGCGGCCACGGCGTCGATCCCGCCAGAGGGCAGCAGGTCTTGCCGGTGCGCGACGTGGATGACGCCGTCGGACTCCGCCGCCGCGGCCTTGAGCCCGTCGAGGTCGGTGATATCCCCGCGACGTACCATGGCTCCGAGCGCCGACACCGCAGTCGCGGACGTGTCCGACCGGGCCAGGCCTATGACCTCATGTCCGGCCGCGATGAGCTCGGGGATGATATACGAACCGATATGGCCGGTCCCGCCAGTAACTAAAACGCGCATACTGCTGCTCCTTGGGTAATGTGATGCGAGACGTGGTGCCGCGGCTCAGCCGAGGAGGCTGACGCGGATTGAGAAGTTGGTGTGTTTGATGGAGTGGGTCATGAGGCCCAGCCACAGCATGCAGGCGTGCTCTAACGTCCGCGCCACAATCAGCCGCCCGGTATCCATCGGACGTAGTCCGAGGCTGTCGATGAATGCCGAGACGCGCGCCTTCGCCTGAGAGTCGTCCCCGGCGATGAACACGTCCAATGGATGGCCCCCGATTGGACCGGCAGCCAAGACCTGGGCGTTCTGGGTGTTGAACGCCTTGACGATAGTGGCATGGCAGGAGCAACCTTGGCGATCTCCTGCGCGCCGAAACTGTCTTCAGGAGTCAAGAAACCCGTGAAGTCGGATTTGATGGGGTTGGTGATGTCGACGATGAGCTTGCCTGCCAGTTTTTCGCCGTACTGCTTCACCACGTCGAGAACGGCCGAATAAGGAACCGCCAGGATGACAATGTCCCCGACCGGAGCGGCGCCAAACTTTCCGGTCGTCGCGCCGGCTCCAACCTGCTCGGCCAGCGCCCGCGCCTTGGCGGCGTCGCGACTCATCACCTCGACGGTGTGCCCGGCCTTGGCGGCGAGGCTGCCGATCGCTGCGGCCATACCGCCTGAGCCGATGATGCTGATAGTGCTCATGTTCATTTTCCTTGCGGGACGGGCAGCGCCTTTGTTGCCATTTGCGCAGACGCACTCTATTTAGTGGTTCACCGATCCGATTAACAACCGGATCATCGATCCACATATACGGATCACTGATCCGGTTATCAAGGCATCTCATGCGAGCCGACGCAAAAAAAAATTACAACCATATCCTCGCGATCGCGCGTGACGTCGTCACCGAGCACGGTATCAATGCGTCTATGCGCGATATCGCCCGCCGGGCCGACGTCGGGTTGGCCACGCTGCTGCGTCATTTCCCGACGCGAGAAGCCTTGTTCGAAGCGTTGCTGAGTACGAATCTGGACGCACTGACGCAGACGGCAGACGAACTCGAAACCTCGGATTCGCCTGACGAAGCGCTCGAGTCCTGGCTTCGCGAATGGTTGGCATTCACCCAAAGCTATAGGGGCGTTGTCGCCTTGATGGCGGCGGCCCACACGAACCCAGACTCCGCGCTTTATGCTTCATGCGCCGCGGTGCACTCAGCGAGCGCGCAACTGCTGCTCCGTGCTCAGGCCGAAGGGACGGCGCGCGCCGATATGAATGGGGACGACCTGTTCGCCCTGATGACGGCACTCGGCTGGGCGGTCGACCAACCCTCATTCGCGCCGCGGGCCGATCATCTCTTTCGCATCATTACGGGCGCCATCTTGGCGAACCCGTCGAGCAACGATGTCAAAAAAGCAGCATGTTGAACCGGATCGGCATCTGCTGCGCTTGACCGTCAAAACTGAGTATTCATCATACTGCTGACTAGAGGCGGAGCACTTCATCCTTTGCTTCTAGGCGTCACCTCGACCGCATCAGTCGGAAGGACCTACCAGCCAGCGCTACGGCAGCCCGGACGCGTCCACCTGCGAGGCCCGCGCCAGCGCCTGCGTGTCGATGTACTCCCGGATGCTCGTCAGTCTGCCATCCCGGACCGTGATAGCGAAGATCCAGTCGTCCTCGAACGTCTTGTTCGTAGCTTTGATCTTTCCCCTCGCGAAGCCGACGACGAGGAGCCGGTCTCCTTGCGCTACGAACTCCCGGGGTTCCGTGGACGTTTCTATCGACTTGGATGCCGTCTCAAGCAAATCCGCCAGCCCGGCGTGTCCGTGGCGTGTTCCGGCCAGCGGCCAGTCTCGCCCGGAATGATCCACTCGATGTCTTCAGCGGCCAGCGCCAGCAGACCCTCCCTGTCGCCGCGGCCGATTGCGGCGAAAAAGTCCTTCACGGTCTGAATATTCTTCTCAATACTCATGGAAATTTCTCCATTTCGCACGCATCGGATCGCGCTCGATCCGATCCGTGCATCGTGGCCATGCCGGTGGGCACGTCGTGTTCGTCAGTCGAATTTGACCAGGTCCTTAAAGATCAGATGACCCCAGCTATTTCCGCGCGCCTGCACGAGCAGTCCGCCTTCCGAAAGCCCGCCTAGCTTGATCGGCGCGAAGCCGAGATTTTCCGCGAGCGTACCAATCTGCGCTGCAGCGTCTTCATCATCGCTCGCCAGGAATACGACTCTCCTGCCACCCTTTACGGCCGGATCCTGGTCAAGGGCGGCAGCGAGCAAATGGTTGAAGCCCTTGACCAGTCTTGCACCAGAGAAAGCCCGCGCTATGAACTTGGAAGACGGCTGTCCCCCCAGTTCCTCAGGGGGCACGCCATAGGCATTGGTCACATCGACGATGGTCTTCCCCTGCCAGGTGGGCAGCGCGTTCGCGACATCTGGGTGCGACTCGAAACGAACTGCCAAAAAGATGATGTCCGCCTTGACTGCCTCCGCCAGCTTCTTGGGGATGATCGTAGGCCCGATTGCGGCCGCATCGGCCGCAAAGCTTTCCGGGTCGCGCGTGGTTGCCACGGATACCTCGATGCCCTTGCGGGCAAACGCCTTGGCCAGGGCTTTGCCGATGTTGCCGAAGCCGATAATTGCGTAGCTCATGTTTATTTTCCTTTGTTTTACCACGCCGGTCGGGCGCTGAATATCGAATGGAACCCGTCAAGGCGTAGCGGGTCAGAGTTGGGCTAGGCCGCCGTCGACGGCTACCTCGCTGGCGGTCATGAAGCTGCTGTCCGACGAGGCGAGGAAGGCTGCCGCCGCCCCGAGCTCTGCTGGATAGCCCATGCGCTGAAACGCAGTCATTGAGCCGTAAGCCTTCAAGCCGTCCTCTCCGAGCGCTTCGGTCGCGAGTTCGGTCGCGATGGCCCCGGGCGACAAGACATTTACCCGGATGCCGGTGCCCTTCAGGTCCTCCGCCCAGGTTCGCGCGAGGTTGCGCACGGCCGCCTTGCTTGCGCTGTAGGCGGTGAACGCCGGGGCGCCCGTGGTGCCGGCGCTCGATCCGGTCAGGATGATCGAGCCGCCTTCGCCCATCAGCGGCAGCGCCTTCTGAACCGTGAAGATCGTACCCTTCACATTGACGTCGAAGGTTTCGTCGATGTGCTCGGCGGTGATCTCGCCGAGCTTAAGCTGGCTTCCTACCCCAGCGTTCGCAAAGACGATGTCGAGGGTTCCGCGCTCGGCCTTCACCGCCGCGTAGAGTCGGTCGAGGTCGGCCAGATCGGAGACCGAGCCCTTCACCGCGCGGGCATTGGGCCCGAGGTCGGCCACAGCGGCGTCGAGCGCATCCTGCCGACGGCCGAAGATGAAGACGAAAGCGCCCTCCTCGATGAAGCGCTTTGCAGCGGCGAGGCCGATGCCGGTGGCGCCACCCGTGATCACGGCGGTCTTTCCATTCAATCTGGTCATATCGTGTATCCTTCGTTTCGCTATCTCGGGTCTTTGACTGTACGGGAGGTCTTCCCGGGAAGCTCAACATGGCGCTGCCGAAGTCAGCCAGACAGTGAGCAATCGCGCACATCGGTGGTGCGAAAACGATCCATACCGATAATCAAACGCCGCGATGTTCGCGCAAACTCCGGCTCTGTATGTTAGAATGAGCTTCGGAAGCCGCACTGCGCGGCGCGGGAATGCACCATGATCGACTGGGATGACGTTCGCTACTTTCTCGCGGCCGCGCAAGGAGGCTCAGTGCGGGCCGCCGCCAAACGTCTCGGAGTGAACCACGCGACCGTGCTGCGACGCATCGCCCAGTTCGAGGACCGCCTCGGGGCGCAGATGTTCGAAAAACTGCCTTCGGGCTACCGCTTAACAGCTGCGGGCGAGGAGGTCCTCGAGTTCGCGGACCAGATGCAAGCGTCGTCGCACCAGCTGGAAACGCGCGTCTTGGGGCGCGATCAAAGCGTGCGCGGGCTTCTGCGGGTGACGCTGCCGGCGCCCCTCGCAGCACACCTGCTAATGCCGGACTTCGCGGATTTCGTACGCCTGCATTCGGGCATCGAGATGGAAATCTTGTCGTCCGGCGAGCTGGCAAATCTGACCAACCGAGAGGCCGACGTGGCGATCCGTGTCGTCTACGACCGCGAAGCCCTGCCGCTCAATCTTCACGGTCTGAAGGGACCGGAGCTGTACGGCGGCTTCTACATGTCCGGCGATCGACTAGCCGAGTGGCAGGCGGGCGGGCCGGATCCCAGATGGATCGCCATAAGCGGTCATGGAGTACCGGACTGGACCCGCGAGGGAGAACTTCGCACGACTGGGACTCCGTTCCGGACCATGGATTTCGAAACGCAGATCGCGGCGGTCCGGCAAGGTATAGGCATCACGACGCTCCCGTGTTTCGTCGGAGATACCGATCCCTTATTGGAGAGGGTGCCAGGTACGAACCTACACCTGTATGGGCCGGTCTGGGTTCTCACTCAGGGGGAGACACGCAAGACGAAGCGCGTGCGGCTCCTCACCGAGTTCGTGTCCCGCAGACTCGCCGCCTACGCCCCGCTTCTAGCGGGGCTGTCCATATCGCGCGACTGACGCGCAGTAGATCGCCGGCGACGCTTGCCGGGTCTTGCTCGTTAGGGGAAGAATGGGGGTAAATGCGGGAACGTCGGCTTCTGTCGCAAACCGATGTACAACGGTGCAAGCGGGAATGGCCGCAAAGTCCAAGCTGAAAAAGTGAGCGTACCGCTTCTCAGGCCGCATGCGGAACGGCCGGTTTCGGGATCGCCATGCACACTCCTCACCGGCGACAATGGGGCTCGAAGCAGACCCGCCTTTGTGCACGCTATTCTACGCCAGAGCACTCCCGCCAATGGAAGCGGCTTTACACCATCCCGAAGCAGGCGCAGATCGATCCTGTAGGAAAGAAATGAAGTAGGCGAATTCAATGGAAGTGAAAGACGGACGGGAGCGGCAATTAAGCGGAGGCGAAAACCACCGCCGAAACTACGCTATTGCCGCCGTTTTTATCCCTCACTCCCACTCGATTGTGCCCGGCGGCTTGCTCGTCACGTCGTAGACGACGCGGTTGATGCCGCGCACCTCGTTGATGATGCGGGTGGCGGCGGCGCCGAGGAACGCCATGTCGTAGTGGTAGAAATCCGCCGTCATGCCGTCGACCGAGGTGACGGCGCGCAGCGCGCAGACGAATTCATAGGTGCGGCCATCACCCATCACGCCGACGGTCTGCACCGGCAGCAGCACGGCGAAGGCCTGCCAGATGGCGTCATAGAGGCCGGCCTTGCGGATCTCGTCGAGATAGATGGCATCGGCCTCGCGCAGGATCTCCAGCTTTTCGCGGGTGATGCCGCCCGGGCAGCGGATGGCAAGACCGGGTCCGGGAAACGGGTGCCGGCCGACGAAGCTGTCGGGCAGGCCGAGCTCCTTGCCGAGCACCCTAACCTCGTCCTTGAACAATTCGCGCAGCGGCTCGACCAGTTGCATGTTCATGCGCTCGGGCAGGCCGCCGACATTGTGGTGCGACTTGATCGTCACCGACGGGCCGCCGGTGAAGGAGACGCTTTCGATGACGTCGGGATAGAGCGTGCCCTGCGCCAGGAAATCGGCGCCGCCGAGTTTCTCGGCCTCTTCCTCGAACACCTCGATGAACAGCCGGCCAATGGTCTTGCGCTTCTTTTCCGGATCCGACTCGCCCTCGAGCGCGCCGATAAAGCGGTCCGAGGCGTCGACCAGGATGAGCGGCAGATTGTAGTGCTGGCGAAACATCTTCACCACGCCTGATGCCTCGTCCTTGCGCATCAGCCCGTGGTCGACAAGGATGCAGGTGAGCTGGTCGCCGACCGCCTCGTGGATCAGCAGTGCTGCGACCGAGGAATCGACGCCGCCCGAAAGCGCGCAGATGACCTTGCCCTTGCCGACCTGCTTGCGGATCGTCTCGACCGCGTGCTCGCGGTAGGTGCGCATCGTCCAGTCGCCTTCGATGCCAGCGATCTTGTGGACGAAGTTTTGCAGCAGCCGGGCGCCGTCCGGCGTGTGCACCACTTCGGGGTGGAACATGATGCCGTACATCTTGCGCTCGACATTGCCGAAGATGGCGAAGGGCGAGCCTTCCGATTTGCCGAACACCTCGAATCCCTTGGGCAGCGAGATGACGCGGTCGCCATGGCTCATCCACACCTGATGGCGCTGACCGGGCGCCCACAGGCCCTCGAACAGCGGGCTGTCCTTCTGGATCTCGACGAAGGCACGGCCGAATTCGCGATGGTCGGAGCTTTCGGCGACGCCGCCCATCTGCACGCACATGGCCATCTGGCCATAGCAGATGCCGAGCACCGGCACGCCGGCGTCGAAGACAATCTGCGGCGCGCGCGGGCTGCCGATGTCGCCGGTCGAGGCCGGGCCGCCGGAGAGGATCACCGCCTTCGGATTGATGCGCCTGAACGCCGCTTCGGCCGACTGGAACGGCACGATCTCGGAAAACACGCCGGCCTCGCGGATGCGCCTGGCGATGAGCTGCGTGAACTGGCTGCCGAAATCGACAATCAGGACGGTGTCGGGCAGGACGGTGTCGGGACGATTGGCTATCTTCATGGCGAGCGTTTAGAGAAAGAAACGAGTCGGCGCAATGGGTTGCGAAGGCGTCTCCCTCACTCCGTTTCCGCGTCATGCCATGGTCCAAACTGCAGCGTATCGGAGCCGATCGCCTGTTCCAGCCGCGTCACCGCATCCGCCAGCTTCTCGTCGATGACATGGAGATACTCCTTCCAGTCCCCGACATGCCTGAGATCGGCAGCCCCGTCGGAAATGCCGCGCAGGCCGACGAGCGGCACGCCGAACAGTTGGCAGGCTCGCAGGCAGGCGAAGGTCTCCATATCGACCATGTCCTCGCCAATCGCATCATAGGCGCTGCCGGAGATGATCGCCGCGCCGGTCGACAGCGTCGCCTCGCTTATGCCTGGAATCCTGAACGGCAGCGGCACCGTCACCGGCAGGTCGAGAAACGGCGTCGCGCCCTTCTCGAAGCCCAATGGCGAGGCGTCGATGTCGCGGTAGGCGACCGAAACGGCCTGGTAGATTTCCGTCTGTTCCAGTGTCCGGCTGCCGGCCGAACCGAGCGACACGACGAGATCCGGCAGCGCCTTTTCAGATTTGAGCCATGACAGTTCCGCGCCCAGCGTGACACCCGCTTCGACCGGCCCCACCCCTGTCATGACAGGCGTGAACAGCCGCTGCAGATGCGGCCCGTATTCGGCCTGCGCCGCCATCACGAAGAGGACGGCCCTGCCGGCAATTCTGACGGCCTTGCGCATCGGATCAGCCTTCGATGCCATCGCGACCGACCACCGTCATCATCGTTCCGGTCATGGTGGCGATCAGCTTGGCCTCGCCGTCGACGGCGAAGGCATAGGCCTGGCCATCGGCGACGATGATGGTGCGGCCGGGCTTGGTCACCGAGCCGCGGAACAGAAAACGCTCGCCCCGACCCGGCGCCAGCAGATTGACCTTGAACTCGATGGTCAGCACACTGGAGCTTTCCGGCATCAGCGAGAACGCCGCATAGCCGCAGGCCGAGTCCAGCGCCGTCGAAATGACGCCAGCATGGAGGAAGCCATGCTGCTGAGTCAGCGTCGTTGAATAGGGCATCTCGATCTCGATGATGCCGGGCGTCACCAGGGTCAGCTCGGCGCCGATCGTCGTCATGGCGTTCTGGCGCGCGAAGGACGTTCTGACACGATCCTCATAATTGGGGGCGGGTACGATCTCTGCTGCCATAGCTTGTCACGCTCCTGTCAGAAAAGCTTATTGCAGAGGTATGAGCAGCAGGCAATCGCTATTGCTGCACTGCAGCAATCAGCCCGCCGGCAAGGTTCAGCCACCCTTGCGCAGTGCGCAGACATAAAACCCATCGGTACCACTCAGCGCCGGCGACAACGCAATGCCGCCTGCTGCGCCGATACGTGCGGCCGCCTCGTGGCCCGGAAAGCGGCTGTCCCAGAGCTGGCGGTGATCGACCGGGACAAAGCCGCTGTTACGATCCCTGAAGGCAGCGACCTGCTCGCCATTCTCCTCGTCGAACACCGAGCAGGTGATGTAGACCAGCAGCCCGCCCGGTTTGAGGAAGGTTTTGGCGACATCGAGGATCGCCGATTGCTCGCCCTTGCGCGCATCGAGCTGCTTCTGCGTCAGCCGCCATTTGGCATCGGGCCGGCGCCGCCAGGTACCGCTGCCGGTGCAGGGCGCGTCGACCACGACGATGTCGATGTGGCCCGCGAGGGGGCTTAGTTCCGTCGGCTTGGTGACGATTTGCACGTTGCGGTTTTCCGAGCGGCGGATGCGGTCGAAGATCGGCGCCAGCCGCGCTTTTTCGGAATCATGGGCAAACACCTGGCCGCGATTGTCCATCGCCGCCGACAGGGCCAGCGTCTTGCCGCCGGCTCCGGCGCAAAAGTCGAGAACCTGCATCCCGGCCTCGGCGCCAGCCAGCGTGGCGGCAATCTGCGAGCCTTCGTCCTGAACCTCGAACCAGCCTTTCTGGAAGGCCGGTTCGGCCTGCACGTTCGGGTGCCTGCCGTCGCCCGCGATCGGCGGGATGCGGATGCCGTGCGGCGCAATTCGTGCAGCCTTGGCGCCGGTCTCGGCCAGTTCGGCGAGCACCTTGTTGCGATCGGCTTTCAGCGTGTTGACCCTGAGGTCGAGCGGCGGGCGGGTCGCCAGCGCCGCACCTTCATCGACCCAGCTGGCGCCGAAGGCCTGCTCGAAAAGCGGTTCGCACCAATCCGGAATATCGGCGCGCACCGCCGGCGGCGCATCGTCGAGCCGGCGGTCAACGATGGCCTTCAGTTCATCGTCGTTCAACAGCGGCGGCGCAAACTTGTCACCGTCGAGCGCTTCGTTCAACGACTGCGCCGTCTGGTTCCATTCGAGCAGCAGCGCGCCAAAACCGATGGCGCGCGGCGTATCTTCGCCCAACAGCCAGCCGGCCGAGCGCTTTCGCCGCAGCGCGTCGTAGACGATGTTGCCGATCGCGGCGCGATCGCCGCCGCCGGCGAAGCGGTGCGACAGGCCCCAATCCTTCAGCGCATCGGCGACCGGCCGGTGTCGCCGGCCGATATCCTCCAGCACTTCGATGGCTGCTGCCAGCCGTCCGCCCAGTCGCATCTTGTTATTCCATTACTCAGCAAATCAATTCCGGGGTCCTGCTCTAAAGCGCGCCACCGGCGCACACAAGCGGGGAGAGTCTTGCGGGCAGAGGGCGCTCGCTTCAGGTTTGCGCTGCCCCTCACCCTGACCCTCTCCCCGTGAGAACGCCAGATCAAACGCAGCTCTCTTGATATCAGCGGCCCTCGCATTGCTATGCTTTCAAACTTTTGAAGTTGCGATAGTCTTCCGCTGCGTGATTCGCCAAGAACTGCAAGCGGATCGGCGGGAAATTACAAGGAGAGGGCAATGAAGACTTACCTGGCGGAAGTTCTAGGCACATTTCTACTGGTGTTCATCGGCACGGCTTCGGTGGTGACGGGCGGCTTCGGCGGCGCGCTGCCGCTCGGCCAGGAAGGCATCGGTCTGGCATTCGGCATCGGCCTGATCGCGGCGGCTTATGCGATCGGCCCGATCTCGGGTGCGCATCTCAACCCGGCGGTGACGCTCGGCGTGTTCCTCGCCGGCCGAATGGAGGCCAAGGACGTCATCCCCTACTGGATCGCGCAGGTCATCGGCGCCATCATTGCGTCGCTGGCGCTGTGGATCATCGTCTCCGGGCAGGTCGGCGGCCATACCGGCGGCTTCGGCGCCAACGGCTGGGATGCGACGAAGTGGGGTGTCAGCTCGGCGCTCCTGTGGGAACTGATCGGAACCTTCACCTTTGTCACGGTCATCCTCGGCGTCACCAGCGGCAGCCACGCGACGGCCTTTGCCGGCCTCGTCATCGGCCTGACGCTGGCAGGACTGCACTTCGCCATCATTCCGGTGACCGGCACATCGCTCAATCCGGCCCGCTCGATCGGCCCGGCGCTGTTTTCGGGAAGTGCGGCGATCGGCCAGCTCTGGCTGTTCATCGTCGCACCACTGATCGGCGGCGCCATCGCCGGCGTGGTCGCCAAGACCCGTATCTTCGAGAAGGACTAATTTTCCAAGGCTTCAATACAAAAAGGCGCGGGTCAAGGCCCGCGCTTTTTTGTTAGAGAATCACTTGCCGCCTCAGGATCGAGCAAGATCGAAGCGGTCGGCGTTCATCACCTTGATCCAGGCAGCGACGAAATCCCTAACGAACTTCTGCCCGGCGTCCGCCGACCCGTAGACCTCGGCAAGCGCACGCAACTGCGCGTGCGAGCCGAAGATCAGATCTGCGCGGGTGCCGGTCCACTTGACCGCCTTGGTCTTGCGGTCGCGCGCTTCGTAGACTTCATCGGAGCCGGCGGCCGGATCCCAGACCGTGTCCATGCTGAGCAGGTTGACGAAGAAATCGTTGGTCAACGTGCCCGGCCTGTCGGTGAACACCCCGTGCTTCGACTTGCCGGTGTTGGCGCCGAGCACCCGCAACCCGCCGACGAGCACCGTCATCTCCGGCGCCGTCAAGGTCAGCAGCTGCGCCCGATCGACCAGCATCGCTTCGACCGACATCGGCTGCTTGCCCCGGACATAATTGCGGAAGCCATCGACTTTTGGCTCGAGCGCGGCGAAGGACTGGACATCCGTCTGTTCCTGCGAGGCGTCCATGCGGCCTGGCGTGAAAGGCACCTCCACGTCATGGCCGCCGTCCTTCGCTGCCTTCTCGACCGCGGCGACGCCGCCGAGAACGATCAGGTCGGCAAGCGAGACCTTCTTGTCGCCTGTCTGCCCGGCGTTGAACTCGCTCTGGACGCCTTCGAGCTGCGCAAGCACCTTCGACAGTTCGGTCGGCTGATTGACGTCCCAGTCCTTCTGCGGCGCCAGGCGGATGCGTGCGCCGTTGGCGCCGCCGCGCTTGTCGGAGCCGCGGAAAGTCGAGGCCGCGGCCCAGGCGGTCGAGACCAGTTCGGAAACAGACAGGCCAGAGGCCAGGATCTTCGCCTTCAGCGAGGCGATGTCCTGCTCGCTGATCAGTTCGTGATCGATGGCCGGGACAGGGTCCTGCCAGATCAGCTCTTCCTTCGGCACGAGCGGGCCGAGATAGCGGACAACCGGACCCATGTCGCGATGGGTCAGCTTGAACCAAGCGCGAGCGAAGGCATCGGCGAAGTGATCCGGATTCTCATGGAAACGCCGCGAGATCTTCTCATAGGCCGGGTCGACCCGCAGGGCGAGGTCGGTGGTCAGCATCGCCGGCGCGCGGCGCTTCGACGGATTGTGCGCGTCCGGCACGGAGCCTGCACCGGCGCCGCCCTTCGGCGTCCACTGATGGGCGCCGGCCGGGCTCTTGGTCAGTTCCCATTCGTAGTTGAACAGATTATCGAAGAAGTTGTTGCTCCACTTGGTCGGCGTCGTGGTCCAGGTCACCTCGAGGCCCGAGGTGATGGCGTCGCCGGCAATGCCGGTGGCATGCTTGCTCGACCAGCCGAGGCCCTGCGCCTCGATGCCGGCGCCTTCCGGCTCCGCCCCCACCAGCGATGCATCGCCGGCGCCGTGGGTCTTGCCGAAGGTGTGACCGCCGGCGATGAGCGCCACGGTTTCCTCGTCGTTCATGGCCATGCGCGCGAAGGTTTCACGGATGTCGCGTGCCGAGGCCAACGGATCGGGCTTGCCATTCGGCCCTTCCGGGTTGACGTAGATCAGCCCCATCTGCACGGCGCCGAGATGGCCCCGAAGTTCGCGGTCGCCGGAATAGCGCTCGTCGCCGAGCCACTTGGTTTCCGACCCCCAATCCACGTCCTGCTCGGGCTCCCAGACATCGGCGCGCCCGCCAGCGAAGCCGAACGTCTTGAAGCCCATCGATTCCAGCGCGACGTTGCCGGTGAGGATCAACAGGTCGGCCCAGGAGATCTTCCTGCCGTATTTCTGCTTGATCGGCCACAGCAGCCGGCGTGCCTTGTCGAGATTGGCGTTGTCCGGCCAGCTGTTGAGCGGCGCGAAACGCTGCTGGCCGGCGCCGGCGCCGCCACGGCCATCGCCGATGCGATAGGTGCCGGCGCTGTGCCAGGCCATGCGGATGAAGAGCGGGCCGTAATGGCCGAAATCGGCCGGCCACCAATCCTGCGAATCGGTCATCACCTGGTGCAGGTCCTTGATCACCGCATCGAGATCGAGGCTCTTGAACTCCTTGGCGTAGTCGAAGTCCTCGCCCATCGGGTCCGAGACGCTCGACTGCTGGTGGAGAACGGCAAGGTCAAGCTGGTTTGGCCACCAGTCACGGTTGGTCCTGCCGGCCGACCCATGCGCGACCGGGCATTTGCCGGCGCTGGTGTCATCGGTCTTTGCGTCCATCGTTCTCTCCGACTTGTTGATTTCCGGGATTGTTGATTTCCGGGATTGTTGATTTTCCGGACGGGCCCTGAGCCACGCCATTCTGGAATGGTTCCAGATTAGGCCGCCTTGCCGATAAAAACAAATTGCCTTTCCTGTTTGTTGCGATAGGTTTTGCTTATGATAGGTCTCACCGTCCGGCAGATGCAGTATTTCGAGGCGCTAGCACAGACGCTGCATTTCGGCCGTGCCGCGAAGCTGGCCGGCGTCAGCCAGCCGGCGCTGTCGTCGCAGATCGCGGAGATGGAGTTGCGGCTGAATTGCCGGCTGTTCGAGCGCGGCGGCAAATCGGTGCGGATGACCGACGAGGCGCTGGCCATGCTGCCGCGCATCGAGCGTATTCTTGCTGACATCCGCGAGATCGAGACCACGGCCCGGCGCGGCCGCCCCGCCATGGAAGGACGCTTCCGGCTCGGCATCATTCCGACGGTGGCGCCCTATCTCCTGCCGCATGTGCTGCCGGAGCTGAAACGGCATTTCCCGGCCTTGCAGCTCGAATTGCGTGAAACGGTGACTGCGTCGCTGGTCGAGGACACCGCGCTAGGAAAGCTCGACGCCTTCATAGCGGCCCTTCCCCTCGATCAGTCCGGGCTCATCACCGAGGCGCTTTTTTCCGACCGGTTCTTCCTTGCCGTGCCGGCCGGCGATCCCGCCTTCGCCTCGCCGCCGGTTCCGCCGGAAAGCCCGGCATTGGAAAGGCTGATGCTGCTGGAGGAAGGCCATTGCCTGCGCGAACAGGCGCTTGCCGTCTGCGGCAGCGTGCGACCGGTGGCAATGGCAAGTTATGGCGCGACCAGCCTGACGACGCTGCTGCAGATGGTGGCGCACGGGCTCGGCGTCACGCTTATCCCGGAAATGGCGGCAGGGCCGGCCAGCGCCATGCGCGATTTGAAGATCGTGCCGTTCCAGGAACCGATGCCGCAGCGCACGATCTGCCTCGCCTGGCGGCGCAACAAGGTCCGGCATGACGAATGCGTCGAACTGGCCAAGATCATTCGCGCCCTGGACGAGGCGGTGCTGGCGGCGTGAGGGTGGGGATGTCGGCCAGAGGGTCCGACCGCCTTGGCATGCCGCGCAGCAGTCCTACATTCGTTATGTAGGCCAGAACAAGGATAAGCGCCGACTAAAAAATCGTCGAATGCGGAAACATATTGGCGCTTGTGCCAGACCGAAGCCCGATGCCCGATGTCACCGGCAGCGAAACTGGTTGCGCAAGGGGCGAGTTCGCATATTCTGGTTGTGGCAGAAGCGTTTACAACATGGGAGAAGTAAATGTCCGACAAGAAAATCTCGCGTCGCGGGTTCCTGGAAAAGTCCACAGCCATCACCGCCGGTGCGGCTGCAGCGACGACGCTCTCGGCCCCGGCCGTACTGGCGCAGTCGCCGGTCACTATCAAGATGCAGACCTCCTGGCCTGCTTCGGACATCTGGATGGATTTCGCGCGGCAATACATAGAGCGCGTCGAAAAGATGTCCGGCGGCCGGCTGAAGTTCGAGCTCCTGCCCGCGGGTGCGGTCGTCGGCGCGTTCCAGGTGCTGGATGGCGTCAATGACGGCGTCATCGACGCCGCGCATACTGTCCCCGTTTACTGGTACGGGAAGCACAAGGCCGCGTCGCTTTTCGGAACTGGACCTGTGTTTGGCGGCAGCGCCACCACCATGCTCGCGTGGTTCCACCAGGGCGGCGGCAAGGATCTCTACCGCGAGCTGACGCAGGAGATCATGGGCCTCAACGTGGTCGGCTTCTATGGCTTCCCGATGCCGGCGCAGCCGTTCGGCTGGTTCAAGAATCCTGTCACGGCCACGGCTGAACTGCAGGGATTCAAGTATCGGACGGTCGGTCTTGCCGCCGATCTCATGCAGAACCTTGGGCTCAGCGTGGCGCAGCTGCCCGGCGGTGAAATCGTGCCGGCCATGGAACGCGGGGTCATCGACGCCTTCGAATTCAACAATCCGTCGTCCGACCTTCGCTTCGGTTCGCAGGACGTCGCCAAGCACTACATCCTGTCGTCCTATCATCAGGCGAGCGAGTCGTTCGAATTCCTGTTCAACAAGGACGTGTTCGACGACCTCGACGACGATTTGAAGGCCATTCTCGAATATGGCGTCGAGGCGGCCAGCACCGCGAACACCGCGCTCGCCCTCGACAACTATTCGGCCGACCTGCAGAAGCTGCAGACCGAGCACGGTGTCACCGTGCACCGCACCTCGAAGGAGATTCTCGACGCACAACTCGAGGCCTGGGACAAGATCATCCCGACGCTGGAGGCGGATGAGTTCATGAAGCGGGTGCTCGACAGCCAGCGCCAATGGGTCGAACGCGTCGTCTATTACGAGCTTATGAATTCAGCCGATCTGACACTGGCCTACGATCATCATTTCCCCGGCAAGCTGAAGCTCTAATTCGCGCCTCCGCTTCGGCAAATCCGGCGGTCTTGCGGGCCGCCGGATTGCACCTGACGGAACCCGAGACATGCTCCGCTACATTGCATTCGCCGATGAACTTTCGGCATGGTTTGGAAAGGTGTTCGCCTGGAGCGTCGTCGTCATGACGCTCGGCGTGAGCTATGAAGTTGTCGTGCGATACCTGTTCAGCGCGCCAACCGCGTGGGCATTCGACCTCAGCTACATGCTCTACGGCACCATGTTCATGATGGCCGGCGCCTACACCTTGTCGCGGGACGGGCATGTGCGGGGCGATTTCATCTACCGTCTGTGGAGGCCGCGCGTGCAAGCGGCGGTCGAACTTGTCCTCTACATCATCTTCTTCTTCCCAGGCGTCACGGCGCTGATTCTGGCCGGCTGGAAGTATGCCGCGCGCAGCTTCCGCTATCTCGAGGTAAGCTCGAACAGTCCGGCCGGGATTCCGATCTTCCAGTTCAAGGCCGTCATCGTGGCGGCAGGCATCCTGCTCTTCGTGCAGGGGATTGCCCAGGTGTTCCGCTGCGTCGTCTGTCTGCGAACCGGAACATGGCCGCGCGCGGCTGAAGACGTGGAAGAAACCGAGAAGGTGCTGATGGAAGCCAAGACGCTCGATGTTCTGCATCACGGTTCGGAAGCAGTCGACCTCCCATTCCTCCACCCCGACAATAAACCCGACCGCGACGGAGAAGACAGATGAGCGATCCCCAGGTCGCCGTCGCGATGCTGCTCATTCTGCTTCTGGCGATCTTCCTTGGCTTCCCGGTTGCGTTCACATTGATGGCGCTCGGAGTCGCTTTTGGCTATTACGCTTATCTAAATCCGGGGCGAATGTGGCGCGCCTACGAACGGGCGGTTGAGGATGGCGCCGACGGCTGGACGCTTGCGGAGCATTGGGTCGGCGGCTTCTTCAACAACCGCATTTTCGATCTGTTCGTGAATCAGACCTATTCCGTGATCTCGAACGACGTGCTGACCGCCATCCCGCTGTTCCTGTTCATGGGTTACATCGTCGAGCGGGCCAATATCATCGAGCGCCTTTTCGGCACCCTCTTTATCGCAACCCGGCACGTTCCTGGCTCCATGGCGGTCGCCGCCCTCATCACCTGCACCCTTTTCGCTACGGCCACAGGCATCGTCGGCGCGGTCGTGACACTGATGGGCCTGCTGGCGTTTCCCGCCATGCTGAAGGCGCGTTACGACGTCAGCTATGCCTCGGGAGTGATCTGCGCCGGCGGAACCCTCGGCATCCTCATTCCGCCGTCGATTCTGCTCATCGTCTATGGCGCGACGGCGGGAGTGTCGGTGGTCCGCATGTATGCGGCAGCCCTGCTTCCGGGCCTGCTGCTTGCCGGCCTTTATCTGGTCTATGTGGTGGCGAAGGCGGTGCTGCAGCCGCAGTTGGCGCCGAAGCCCACCCGAGACGAGGTGGGGCACTATTCGGTCCTCCAAATCAGCTGGATGCTGCTGACCTCCTTCGTCCCGCTGGCGGCCCTGATCCTCGCGGTGCTCGGCGCTATCCTGTTCGGCCTTGCCACGCCCTCGGAGGCTGCCGCCATCGGCGCGCTCGGCGGCGTCGTGCTTGCCGCCGCCTACCGGGCGCTGACGTGGCAACGCCTGAAGGAGTCCGTCTATTTGACGGCGCGCACGACCGCGATGGTGTGCTGGCTGTTTGTCGGCTCCGCGACCTTCGCCTCGGTCTTTGCCTATCTGGGAGGCCAGCAACTGATCAGCGATTTCGTCACCGGCCTCGACATGTCGCCGCTGATGTTTCTGATCGTCGCCCAGATCATCATCTTCATCCTGGGATGGCCGCTGGAATGGACGGAGATTATCGTGATCTTCGTTCCGATCTTCCTGCCGCTGTTGGCGCATTTCGAGATCGATCCGCTGTTTTTCGGCGTGCTCGTCGCGGTCAACCTCCAGACCGCCTTTCTGTCGCCGCCCATGGCGATGTCGGCCTACTACCTCAAGGGCATATCGCCGCCGCATGTTCAGCTTTCGGATATTTTCCGCGGAATGATGCCCTATTTGCTTATCGTCATCCTGTGCATGGTCATCATCTACATCTTCCCGCAGATCGTGTACGGGCTGCCCAACCTGATCTACGGGGGCTGAGAGACGGGGCGAGTGGAGGACAACAGATGAATTTGAGCCGCTTCCTGGCCGTCTTGGCGTTTGTAGTCTTTCTGGCGTTTTTCGGCGTCGTAATCCGGTTCGTCCCGCATCCCGATCTAGGCGTTGCGGTCGGCATCGGCGTCCTCCTTGCGGGCTACGATTTATGGAGCCAGTTGAGGTCTCGCGCGAGGTAACAGCCGGGCTTTGGGCGGTCGCGGGAAAGCTGCAAGGCTGCAGCGTCGATGCGGGCAATGAGCCGAACCGTCCGCTCGGCCTGAGAAACATCAATTCAATCAAATCCTCGTGAAGTGTACCGGACGCCCGGAACCGCAGACGCGTTCCCGGCATTGATTTTGCGGAGGAATCTGCGTCCAGAACAGGGAGCAGTGTTATGGCTTACCGTGATTATATCCATACGCCGGTGACGCCACGCGACATCCGATGGGGACTCCAACAGGGGGCCGTCGCGGGCATTGTCGCAGGCATCGTCTTTGCGGCGTTCGAAATGGCGGCAAGTGCGTTCATGATGGGGGCGGAAGCGTTCTTCATGCCCCTGCGCATGATCGGCGCCATCGCGCTTGGACCGGAAGCCCTCGATCCCGGCTACCCGCTCTTGACGGCCAGCATCGCCGGCGTGGTCGTACATTTGATCCTGGCCATCGCCTATGGGATCGTGTTCGGGGAGATTGCCGCAATGCTGCGAGGGCGAGCAGCCTTCATCGGTCTCGGCAGCATCTTTGGCCTCGCCTTGTGGCTCGTCAATTTCTATGTGATCGCGCCGATCGCATTCCCCTGGTTCCTGCAAGCAAGCCCGGTCGTGCAGTTCATTGCCCACACATTCTTCTTCGGTACCGTCCTCGGCTGGTACCTGTGGAAGTCGCATGAGAGAAGCGGGCTCGAAGGACCGGCGGTTTAGCCTTTGCCAGCACCGACCTGGCACAGTCGGATTGAAGCGGAAAGAGTGCTCACACCCCGCTTCAAGCCGTCTTCGGCGTCACTAGGCCGAGTTCGTCAACCATCGCCTCGCGCATGATAAACTTCTGCGGCTTGCCGGTCACCGTCATCGGCAATTCGGTGCGGAAGCGGATGTGGCGCGGGATCTTGTAATGGGCGATCTGGCCGGCGCAGAAGGCCTTGATCTCCTGCTCGGTGGCGGTCTGGCCCGGCTTGAGCACGATCCAGGCACAAAGCTCCTCGCCAAATTTCGGGTCGGGGATGCCGAACACCTGCACTTCCCTGACCTTGGGGTGGCGGTAGAGAAATTCCTCGACCTCGCGCGGATAGACGTTCTCGCCGCCGCGGATGACCATATCCTTGACCCGGCCGACGATGTTGCAATAACCCTCGGCGTCGATGGTGGCGAGGTCGCCGGTGTGCATCCAGCCGTCGGGATCGATCGCCTCGCGGGTTTTTTCCTCGTCGTCCCAATAGCCCTTCATCACCGAATAGCCGCGCGTGCAGAGTTCGCCCGGCGCGCCGACCGCAACGGTGGCGCCATCGGCATCGATCGCCTTGACCTCGACATGCGGGTGGACGCGGCCGACGGTCGAGACGCGCTTTTCCAGCGGGTCGTCGACGCTGCTCTGGAACGACACCGGGCTGGTCTCGGTCATGCCATAGGCGATTGTCACCTCCGCCATGTGCATCAGCGACACCACCTTCTTCATCACCTCGATCGGGCACGGCGAGCCGGCCATGATGCCGGTGCGCAGGCTGGTGAGATCGAAGGTGTCGAAATCCGGATGGTCGAGCAGGCTGACGAACATGGTCGGCACGCCATAGAGGCCGGTGCAGCGCTCGCCCGCCACCGCTCTCAGCGTGGCGCCGGCATCAAACCCCTCGCCCGGGAAAACCATCGTCGCGCCCTTGGTGACGCAGCCGATCGTGCCCATCGACATGCCGAAGCAGTGATAGAGCGGCACCGGGATGCACAGCCGGTCGTCGAAGGTGAGCCTGATCGCCGAGGTGACGAAATTGCCGTTGTTGACGATGTTGTTGTGGGTCAGCGTCGCGCCCTTGGGCGCGCCTGTCGTGCCTGAGGTGAACTGGATGTTGATGGCATCGCCGGGCTTCAGCCCCTCGGAGATCCGGTCGAGGCTATCATGCTCGTCGCGCCCGCCCATCGCCAGCACGTCGGTGAAATTGAGCATGCCGGGCGAATGCTCCTCGCCCATGCGGATGACGATTTTTAGCGCCGGCAATTTTTTCGCATCGAGCTCGCCCGGTGTCGCCGTCGCGATCTCCGGCGCCAGCGTCTCGATCATGCCGAGATAGTCGGAGCTCTTGAATTTGACGGCCGTGACCAGCGCTCGGCAAGCGACCTTGTTCAGCGCATAGTCGAGTTCGGCCTGCCGATAAGCCGGGTTGATGTTGACCAGGATCAGGCCGATGCGGGCGGTGGCGAATTGCGTCACCAGCCACTCCCAGCGGTTCGGCGACCAGATGCCGACGCGGTCGCCTTTTGCCAGGCCGAGAGCCAGGAAGCCTGCGGCCAGCGCGTCCACCGTGTCTGAAAGTTCGCTCCAGGTGAAGCGCTTGTCCTGGTCGACGAAGACGGCGGCATCGAGCGTGCCGTATTTGCCGACGGTGTCCGAAAGCAGCGCCGGGATCGTTTGCTGCAGCAGCGGCACGGTGCGCTCGCCCGACACATGCGCCCTGCCGTCGACCGGCGCGACAAACGTGGCCCCGTTGCTCGGGCGGCGGCCGCGCAGGTTGGTGGCATTCTTCAACTCGTCGAGATTGATCGGCATCGCCGTCTCCTCCGCAGGCGACCCGAGTCTATCAGCCTGCCGGGGTGGTGGAAATCCCGTTGATGGTTTTGGAGCGCAATCCCCTCCCCCTTGAGGCAGGGTGCCTCGCGAAGCGAGGCGGGTGGGGTCGTCTCGCGTCGAGCACTGCCGCAACGACCCCACCCGTCCATCCGCCTTCGGCGGCTGTCCACCCTCCCCTCAAGGGGGAGGGAAGGCACCCATCTTCGCCGCGATGTCGCGCAGAACAACCTCGTCGGCCGTCGCGCGCGGCTTCCGCGATGCAACCAGGCAGGCCTGCGAGCGCAGGATGACGCCGTCCGCCAAAACCTTCAGGTGATTGGCGCGCAGCGTCGAGCCTGACGTGGTGATGTCGACGACAACATCGGCCAATCCCGCCGCTGGCGCGCCTTCGGTGGCGCCGAGGCTCTCGACGATGCGATAGACTTGAATGCCGTGCTTTTGCGAAAAGAACTGCTGCGTCAGCCGCCAATATTTTGTGGCGATCCTGAGCCGCCGGCCGTGGCGTTGGCGGAAATCGGCGGCGACATCGTCGAGGTCGGCCATCGTATCGACGTCGAGCCAGATCTCGGGCACCGCCACCACGACATCGGCATTGCCGAAACCGAGGCGGGCGACGATCTCCGCGCGCGCCTCCCAGTCGGCGAGGCTTTCGCGCAACAGATCCTCGCCGGTGATGCCGAGGTCGACCGAGCCCTGGCCGATTTCGCCTGCGATTTCTGACGCCGACAGGAACGCCACCTCGACCGCTTCCACGCCTTCGATGCGGGCGCGGTATTTGCGCTCGTCGCCGGGCAGGCGGACGGCAAGCCCGGCCTTGGCCAGCACCTCCAGCGCCTGCTGCTTGAGCCGGCCCTTCGATGGAATCGCCAGGGTGATCATTGCGCCTTCTCCCGCAACGCTTCGATGCGGTCGAGCCAGACGGAAAAGCCGACGCCGGGGATCGGCGTTTTCGCACCGAGCAACGTCAGCAGCCGGTCATAGCGGCCGCCGCCGGCCAGCGGCCGGTCACCGTTTTCCGCCGCGATCTCGAAGACCAGGCCGGTGTAGTAATCGAGCGGACGGCCAAAGGCGGCGTCGTAGCGGATTTTTGCCGAGGGCAGGCCAAGCGCTTCGATCGCCCTGGCACGCACGGAGAAATTGTCCAGCGCCGCGCCCAGCGAAAGGCCGGCGCCGGTCGCAAAGGTTTCGAGCGCTTTTGCCGCGCCGTCGAGCGCCACATCGACTGCCAGAAAATCCTTAAGCGCCGAAAATGCCTCGTTCGACAGCCTGACGCTGCGCAGCTCGGCCTTTTCGATCAAGCGCCGCGCAATCTCGGTCGGCGACCGTCCGGCCGACGCCGACAGACCCGCCTGTTCCATGCCGCCGGCGATGTGCGAGGAAAGCGCTTCCAGATTGCCGTCGAGGACAAGGGCTGCGACCGCGCCGGCAAGCTGGCCGTTGCGCGGCGGATTGGCGAGGTCGGCCAGCGCTGCCTCCAGCATCGCCGCCGAACCGAAGGCGCGGGCCAGCCGCATGCGCCAGCCGCGCGGCAGGCCGAGTGCGGCGAGCACCGCCTCGAAAACAGTCTGGTCGCCGAGCGTGATCGTTAGTTCCTGGCCCGGCAGCACCAGCGAAAGCAGCGCATGCGCATCGGCCAGCGATCGGGCATCGGCCTGTGCGATGTCGCCGTCGCCGAGATCCTCGATGCCGGCCTGGAAAAACTCGTTTCCGCCCTCGCGGCGCTGGCGAAACACCTCGCCGAGATAGGAATAGCGGCGCGGCGTGCCGGCTTGGCTGGCAATGTGGTCGAGGCAGACCGGGATGGTGAACTCCGGCCGCAGGCAAAGCGTCTGTCCGGTCTCGCTTTCGGTGAGGAAAATACGCCGGCGCAAATCCTCGCCGGCCATATCGAGGAACGGGTCGGCCGGCTGCAGCACCGCCACCTCGACCGCATGCGTGTTTCGCGCGGCGAAGAGCTTTGTGATGTCTGATGCGATGG
>NZ_AZUX01000055.1:0-35337 GCF_000513915.1 Mesorhizobium sp. WSM2561 | reverse complement strand
TGATGACGCCCTTGGGGAAGCCGACCTCCTCGGCGAGCGCGCCCCAGGCAAGGCCGGAATAAGGCGTCTGCGACGCCGGTTTGACGACCGCGGTGCAGCCGGCGGCAAGTGCTGGGCCGAGCTTGCGGGCCAGCATCGAGGACGGGAAATTCCACGGCGTGATGGCGGCGATGACGCCGACCGGCTCCTTGGTCACCAGGATGCGGCGGTCCGCCCAGGGCGACGGCACGACATCGCCATAGGTGCGGCGGCCTTCTTCGGCGAACCACAATATGTAGGAGGCTGCCGAACCGATCTCGCCCTTCGATTCGAACAGCGACTTGCCCTGCTCGATGGTCAGCAGCTCGGCCAGCACATCCTGGTTGTCCATCATGGCGTCATGCAGCTTGCGCAACAGCTTCGAGCGCTCGAGCGCGGTGGTCTTGCGCCATGTCTGGAAGGCGGCGTCGGCAGCTTCGATGGCGCGGCGCGTCTCGACCTTGCCCGACTTCGGCACGGTGCCGATTTTTAGGCGGGTGGCCGGATTGTTGACGTCGACCGTCTGGCCGCTGTCGGCCTGCACCCACTCGCCGTTGATGAGATTGGCCTGGCGCATGAAATGGCTGGTTTTCTGAAGCATGGTCTAGCCTCCGTTCGGCGCACTGACGGGCCGCTATCTGGATTTCCTTGACGGGCGTGCGCACTGGCATCGATGCCGGCACGCCTGGAGCCACTGCTCTTTACCTAGGGCAAGCCCCGCAATCAATCGCAAGATGGCATATAGGGTTTGGGCCAGCACAAGGCGAGGCCGTTGCGCTCCCGTTGTTGCTTGAGGGTGTGTGAGGAAACGACCGGACCGGTGGCTCCCGAGAACCGGAACGGAGCGTAACGTTGGGTATATGAGTACCGGAAGCACCAAGAAACCGCCCTTCGCAGGCATCAATATCGATCATACCTATCCAAACACGTGGACCACCACCGTCAGCCAAAAAGCCGTGGTGATGACCGCGCAGGCGGTAGCGATGGTCATCTGGTTCGATGCCAGCGCCTGGCCGGTGTTGAACTGCGTCGCAATCAGGTAGGAATTCACCCCGGATGGCAGCGCGGCGGCCACAACCGCGACTTTCGCCGACAGCGGCGGCAGGCCAAGCAGCCAGACCAGGCCGAGCGCGACGGCCGGCATCAGCATCAGCTTCAGCGCCGACAGCGCCAGCGCCGGCCGCACATTGCCGGAGATGCCGAAACGGCACAGGCCCAGCCCCATGGCAAACAGCGCGACCGGTCCGGCGATGTTGGCCAGCGCGTCGACCAGCCGGACGGCCAGCGCCGGCAATGGCAGGCCGGTGATACGCCACACCCATCCGGCCAGGATGCCGATGATCAGCGGATTGGAGAGCAACTTTCGAAGGAAGCGCCGGATGAGGCGCAGCGGATGCACATGCTCGTCGCCGCGGCCAAAGATCTCAAACAGGATGATCGATGCCATGATCATCGTCGGCAGATGCACGGAAATCAGCAGCGACAGCACTTCGAATCCACTTGGCCCGAATGTGCCGAGGAAGAACGGGATGCCGAGCAGGACGAGGTTGGAAAAAGCCGACGACACGCCGCCGACGACCCCGGCACGCGCGTCGCGCCCGAACACCCGGGTGATGACCAGGTGGCCTGCGGCCCACGTCACTGCGGCAGCCGTAAAATAGGCGCCCCAGAACAACCAGGGTTCGGTGCCATGGAAATCGGCGTTGACCATGGTGCGGAACAGAAGCAGCGGCATTGCCACCCCGACGGCGAATTCGGCGATGGCCCCACCCGCCTCGGCCTTCAGATAGCCGGTGAGCCCGGCCAGATAGCCGAGCGCGACAAGGCCGAAGACAAAAAGGACGGTTTCGATGAGTGGGGACATTTTTCCCCTGATAGGCGAGCCGGGATTTGAGCGCAACCGCCCCGCCTGGCGAAACGGCGTGTCTTCGCAGGCAACCAGGGCTTGGTCGTGCCTTGTTTTTCAACTGGCTTTGCCGTCCCTATATGCCGATCACCGGAAGGCACCTGCCGGTCACCGGAAAAGGACGTTTGATGCTTCGATCTGTGCTGGCTCTATTGCTGCTCGTTATTCCCGCCGCGGCCCATGCGACCGAAGCCGGCTGGGCGCTGTTGCGCGACGGCGGACATGTCGTGCTGCTTCGCCATGCCATGGTCACCGGCACTACCGATCCGGCGAATTTCGACATCGAGAAATGCGCCACCCAGGTCAATCTCTCGGTGCGCGGCAAGCAGCAGGCACGCAAGATCGGCGCGCTTTTCGACGCCCGCGCGGCGCCGGTCGAGCGCGTGCTGTCCAGCCGCTATTGCCGCGCCCTCGACACGGCTCGCACCGCTTTCAGAGAAGAGCCCGAACCCTTCGCTCCGCTTGACCTGCTGAAGACCGACGCGAGCGAGAAAGCCGCCCAGCTCGAGGCGATCATGAACGAGATCAGCGCCTATTCCGGCTCCGACAATGTGGTCATGGTCACCCATCTGGAGAACATCATGGCGCTCACCGGCATCTCGCCGCGCGAAGGCGAAGCCGTGATCGTCGAGCCGCAAGGCGACGGCCTGCGCGTGCTCGGCCGCGTCACTTTTTGATCTGCGCTGGAGCCAGTTGAAGCGTTCGCCAGTGGTGAAATCTAACGCTTGGTCCCTAAACGGAATACCGGTTCCCACCCCTAGCGGAAGCTCGTTCGGCCTCGGCCGAATTTACGCACATGACCCAAAGCGGACGTTTGCGACACCCATCAGAGATGTCGGCTTCGCGCCTAATGGCAGTCGTACGACCTGCCGTCGGTCAATCCCGAAAGCGGACGTCGAAATGGCCTCCGCTGGTGTCGGGCACGCCCATCTTAGGACGTTCGCCGATGCCGCGGAGAACTTCGCGGTCCGACCCCTTAGGCGGACATTCCTTACGCTGATACAATGCCGCAGTGACGGTCGTCGAGAACACATGCGACGTAGGTGAGCAAATTGTAGTTGTCGTAAACGAGTGATGCAATCAGTAGACCACGCTTTTTGGTGATCAACTCTGTAGCCTGGCGTGAAATATGCGTCAAAGTCATGTACAGTGTTTGGCGCGGAGTTCATTTTGGGTGCTAAGACATGGAGCGCAGATTATCTGCAATCCTGGCCGCCGATGTCGTCGGATACTCCGCACTTATGGAGCAAGACGAAGCGGGTACCTTTGACCGCGTTCGAGCACGACGCACTGAGCTTTTTGAGCCCGAGATTGCGCGGCATCATGGGCGGATCTTCAAGCTCATGGGCGATGGCCTCCTCGCGGAGTTCGGAAGCGTGGTTGACGCTGTCGAATGTGCCGTGTCTCTCCAGCGCGGTATGGCAGATCGCAACGCCTCCGTAGCTGAGGAGGACAGGTTCAACGTCCGCATCGGCATCAACATTGGCGAAGTCATCGTGGACGGCGACGACCGCTATGGCGAAGGCGTCAACGTCGCGGCCAGGCTGGAGCAACTCGCGCCCGCGGGTGGGATCTGCGTATCAGGCAAGGTGGCGAAGGAGGTGGAGAATAAGCTCGCGTTTACCTTCGACCCGGCTGGGCAGCAGAAGGTCAAGAACATCGAAGAGCTTGTCGATGTCTATCACGTGCGCATCGACGCCCCGCCACGCCGACGCAGCCTGCACAAGCGCGGGACAAGCCGACTATGGCGGGCACTTGGCGTCCCGACAGCCATTGTGGCGGCCGTCGTGGCTATATGGGGGGCGCTGTATTATCCGCTGGTAATGTCCTCTTCTGGGGGATCCAGTACGATCCCGTCTGTCGCCGTCCTTCCATTCAAGGATCTGAGTGCAGATAAGAGTCTAGGCTACTTGGGAGAAGGAGTGGCGAACGACGTCATCGCGATCCTCTCGCGCTTTTCTGACATTGCGGTCGTATCCCGAACCTCGTCCTTTGCTTACCAGGGCAAGGAAGGCGATATCCGTCAGATCGGCAAAGAGCTGGACGTTGGCTATGTCCTCGAAGGCAGCGTGCGCAAGGAAGGCAATAGGGTGCGGATCGTTTCGCAACTCATCAACGCCAATACGGGGGACCATGTTTGGGCAGACCGCTTCGACAAGGCCGGAACCGACCCATGGGCGCTTCAGGATGAGTTGACTGGCAAGATCGTGGGGGCGATGACGGGCGAATTCGGAGCCATTCGCAAATCGGACTACAGCAAGGCTTGGGGCAAGGACAGCACAAACCTGGCTGAATACGACTACTACCTGCGCGCGGAAAGCCAGTTGAATCTCTACACGAAGGAAGGTCTCGAGCGTTCAGGTGAGATTTCGCGCGAGGGGCTGCAGGTGTTCCCCGGCTCCCCCCTATTGACCGTGGAGTTGGGGTGGTCTCACTGGTTGAAAGTTGCGCTGCTTTACAGTTCTGACCCGCAGGCTGATTTTCAGGAGGCGGACCGACTCGTCAACCAGGTCCTTTCAAACAAGAATCCAAGCCCGCAGGTGGCGAGATTGGCACACTGGCTCCACGCGTGGCTTCTGACGCTCAAGCGGGACCATGATGGGGCTGTTGCGGAAATGAACAAGGCCATCGCGGCCGCACCCTATAATGCCTTTACCCTCACGGATGCAGGAAGTATTTTCCTACAGGCGGGTCAGCCCGAAAAGGCGCTGGAGCTGACCGACGCTGCAGCCGCGCGGGATCCGGGGTTGTCCTGGTTCTTTAACTACGTGCGAGGTTTCATCTTTATCGTGCTTGGTAAAAACGGAGATGCAGTTGAGGTGCTGAAGACCACGGAATTCGCCGACGCTCCATTGCTACTAGCCATCGCCTATATGCGTGTTGGGCGTCAAGCAGACGCCCGAGCTGCCGTCGAGAAGATGCTCAAGTCAACTCCGGATGCGACGATCCAGTCGTGGCGGCAGACCTGGAACTTCCGAGATACTTCCATTCTCGATCAAGCCGCCGCAGACCTCGCGCGCGCCGGCCTTCCGGGTAGCTCGACTAAATAAAATAGTCTGACGGAATGATGTTCAGCCTTCGACGCCCCTACATCGGTTATGCATCTGTCTCTGCGAGACGTCCGCGTTCCACCCCCGTTCAGCCCTTTCCAACTCCGCGAAGGGAAGGACAGCAAAGGGGGTCAGATTGAGACCATGTTGATGTGAAGCTGAACGTCCGCTGTGGCCATGCTCCCGCCGAAATCCGCCGGTCCGCTAACGGCCCCAGAGGCGACATTTCTCGATCAGCTTGGCAAGGACAGATTCTGGCGCGGCGCTGTTCCGGGAGACGAAGCGAAGGGTAAAGTTCCACCCTTAGCGGCAGGTAGTTTAAGGTACCTGGCGTTAGATTTTTCACACTTGCAGCCACGCTTCGATACGGAGTTTCCATCCCTCGATCATCTGCGCGAACACGTCCTCCGTCAGTTCGGACAGATACGATCTTCCTGCCGTACTCAAGGCAGTGAACGTGTAGGCAATCGACGCCTCCGTGCCTCCGTCAGCGGTCGGGCGGCAGGCCACCTCGACAAATCCGAAACGCGAATCCGGCGTCACCCGGACATAGCGGATGCGATGCGCCACGGGGTCCCAGTCCGTGCAGGCCCAGAGCGTGGTCTCATCACCGTGAGCGGTCCTGAAGACCATGCCCTGGCGCGTCTCCCCGTCTTGTGGATGCAGAAACTCCGGATCCCAGCCGTCCACCCACAGGGTCTCCCCAGTCGGCGTGAACAGCGGAAAGACGCGGTCGATCGGCCCCGAAAGCACGATGCTGTGGCTGCGCTCAAGATGGTTGGTCATCCCCCTCCCCGGCGATTTCCACCAGACGGTGGCTGTCCGCTGCGCCAAGCTCCATTCCGTAGATGCGCTTCAATTGGCCGATTGTTTCCAGGGTCGCCGCGGAAAACGGCGTCTGGCCTTCAAAGGCATGCAGCACGATGCCCTCGATGAGCTCACCCAGGCTCATGTCGCGATGCTCGGCCAAGGCCTTGAGCACCTTCACCAATCGTTTTTCCAGGCGCACCCCGGTCTGCACGCGTTCGATGGTCATGGATTTCCCTACCATGGTACATTGGTACATGCACTGAACAGAGATGGGGTGGTTGCGGCATATCGCCGGGAGGGTCGCCAACGGCTCTTCTTGCGTTTACGGAGTGGGTATCCCATCTGCGCCCGGCGTTCAGGCCTTTTCCTGCCCGGAAAAACCGATTAGACAGCGCGCAAACACCAGCGGACAGATTCCGCCCGCAACCGAAGGAAAAGCCCTTGTCCACCACGTTCGACAAAGTCGCCAAGATCATCGCCGACACAAGTGAGATCGATATCGACACGATCACCCCCGAAAGCCACACCATCGACGATCTCGGCATCGACAGCCTCGACTTCCTCGACATCGTCTTTGCCATCGACAAGGAATTCGGCATCAAGGTGCCGCTGGAAAAATGGACGCAAGAGGTCAATGACGGCAAGGCCTCGACCGACGATTACTTCGTCATGAAGAACCTGTGCGCCAAGATCGACGCCCTGGTCATGGCAAAGAACGCCTGAAATGGCTTGTCTTCTAGCCTGACCCACAACAGCCGCCCCATGAACCCTCGCCCATGAGCTCCCACGACGTCGTCATATCAGGCATCGGCCTTGTCTCTTCGCTGGGAGAAGGCCCGGATGCGCATTGGCGCAAGCTCGTCCAGCCCGGCCTGGAGCCGGTGCTCGAAGCCGCCCGCTTCTCGCCCTACACCGTCCACCCGCTGCCGGAGATCGACTGGAACCTGCAGATCGCCAAGCGCGGCGACCAGCGGCAGATGGAAACCTGGCAGCGGCTCGGCACCTACGCCGCCGGCATGGCGCTGGACGACGCCGGCATCAAGGGCAATGACGATCTCTGCACGACAATGGACATGGTGGTGGCTGCCGGCGGCGGCGAGCGCGATGAGGCGGTCGACGCCGACATTCTCGCAGCGTCCGAAAGCCGCAACGACCGCGACGTGCTGCTCAACGAGAAACTGACCACCGAATTGCGACCGACGCTGTTTCTGGCGCAGCTTTCCAACCTGCTCGCCGGCAACATCTCGATTGTCCACAAGGTGACCGGCTCGTCGCGCACCTTCATGGGCGAGGAAGGTGCCGGCGTCGCCGCCGTCGAGACAGCCGCCGCGCGCATCCGCTCCGGCCAATCGACGCATATCCTGGTCGGCGGCGCGTTCCAGACCGAACATTCCGACATGCTGCTTGGCTATGAGCTGGCCGGCTACCTGCATCGCGGCCCCTGGAGGCCGGTCTGGCAGAGACAGGGCCTGGACGGCGGCGGCGTGGTGACTGGATCAGGCGGTGCGTTTCTCGTCCTGGAACAGCGCGAGCACGCGATCAGCCGCGGGCGAAAGATCTATGCCGAACTCGGCCCGGTCGTATCCGGACGCGCCATACGCCGGCAGGGCGAGCTTGATGCCGAGATTGCCGCGCTGCTCAGCCAGGCGGCATTGCCGAACGGCGAGTTGCTGACGATTTCAGGCGCTTCGGGTGCCCATGCCGCGACTGCTGCCGAGAGATCGGCGCTCGACGCCAATCCGGCGATTGCCGCACGCGGTTTTTCGACGCTGACCGGCCACATGAAGGAAGCGCAGTTTCCCTTCGCCGTGGCGCTGGCTGCATTGGCTGTCGAACGCAAGGCCGCCTACCCGGCTTTTGACGCCGCCACCGAGAAGCCGTTCAACGGTATTCCCAGGACCGTGCTTGCAACGGCGATCGGCTATCACCAATTCGAGGGCATGGCGTTGGTCAACGCCGCCTAGAGGGTTTTGGGACAAAAACATGGCCAATCTGAACGACCACATGGGCAGGCCAATCGTCGCCGTCACCGGCATCGGCGTGGTGACGTCGCTGGGCGTCGGCAAGGCCGACAATTGGGCAGCGCTTACCGCGGGCACGTCCGGCATCCATCCGATCACCCGCTTTCCGGTCGACCATCTGAACACCCGCATCTCCGGCACGGTCGATTTCCTGCCGTCGAGCTCCAAGGGCGCTTCCCTTCTTACCTACGACCTCGCCGAGATCGCCGCGCAGGAAGCCGTGGCCGAAGCCGGCCTTGATTGGGGCGATTTCGGCGGCCCGCTTTTCCTCGCCTCGCCGCCGGTCGAGCTCGACTGGAGCGAGCGCTTTTCGCTGTACAATTCCGACAAGCACGACATCGGCGCCGAACGGCTGCTTCGGGTGGCGCGCGGCTTGAAGGGGCTCGATGTTTTCGAGACCACCCAGTTCGGTTCGATCGCCGACCGGCTCGCCGACCGTTTTGGCACGCGCGGCCTGCCGATCACGCTGTCGACGGCCTGCGCCTCGGGCGCCACCTCGATCCAGCTCGGCGTCGAGGCGATCCGCCGCGGCGAATGCGACCGGGCGCTGTCGATCGGCGCCGACGGCTCGGCGACGGCCGAGGCGCTGATCCGTTTCTCGCTGCTTTCAGCGCTCTCCACGCATAACGACATCCCCGAAAAGGCGTCAAAACCCTTCTCCAGGGATCGCGACGGTTTTGTCCTCGCCGAGGGTTCCGGCGCGCTGGTATTGGAATCGCTGGAGGCGGCACGCGCCCGCGGCGCGACCATTCTCGGCATCCTGCGCGGCTGCGGCGAGAAGGCCGACGATTTCCACCGCACCCGCTCGAAGCCGGACGGCTCGCCGGCGATCGCGGCGGTTCGTGCGGCGCTGGCCGATGCCGGCTTGGGCGAAGACGAGATCGATTATGTCAACGCCCATGGCACCTCGACGCCAGAAAACGACAAGATGGAGCATTTGTCGCTGTCGACCGTGTTCGGCGAGCGGATCGGCTCGATGCCGATCTCGTCGAACAAATCGATGATCGGCCACACGCTGTCGGCTGCCGGCGCTGTCGAGGCGGCGTTTTCGCTGATGACCATGCGCGAAAGCGTCATCCCGCCGACCATCAATTACGACAATCCCGATCCGGCGATCGTGCTCGACGTGGTGCCGAACCAGAAGCGCAACGCCGAGGTCGGCACGGTGCTGTCGAACTCCTTCGGCTTCGGCGGCCAGAACACCTGCCTTGTCATGGCGCGGGAACCAGTCTAAGCGACCGTTCTTCGCCAACAGAACCGACAGGCCCAATGCGCGCTTTGCAACTTATCGAGGACCGCCGTCTTGAAACGGTGGACCTGCCGCTTCCGCCGCAGCCTGCGCTGGGCGAAGTGACGCTGCGCATCAAGGCCGTGGCGCTCAACCATATCGACGTCTGGGGCTGGCGCGGCATGGCCTTCGCCAAGCGCAAGCTGCCGCTGGTCGTCGGCGCCGAAGCCTCGGGCGAGGTCGAGGCGGTCGGCCCCGGCGTCTCCATGCTTGTCCCCGGGCAGCTTGTATCGATCTACGGCGCGCGCACCTGCGGGCTTTGCCGCGCCTGCCGCGAAGGCCGCGACAATCTCTGCGAGCATGTTTCGGGCGTGCACGGCTTCCATCTCGACGGCTTTGCGCAAGAGAAGATAAACCTGCCGGCGCGCCTGCTGGTCCCTGCCCCGCCCGGCGTGACCGACGTCGGCGCCGCGGTCGCGCCCGTCACCTTCGGCACGGTCGAGCACATGCTGTTCGACAACGCCAGGCTGCAGCCCGGCGAAACCATCCTGATCCATGCCGGCGGCTCGGGCATCGGCTCCGCCGCGATCCAGCTGGCGAAGAAAATGGGCTGCACCGTGATCACCACGGTCGGCTCGAACGACAAGATCGACAAGGCGAAGGCGCTTGGCGCCGATCACGTCATCAACTATCGCGACGACCGTTTCGAAGGCGTCGTGCGCAAGCTGACGAAGAAGAAGGGCGTCGATGTCGTCTTCGAGCATGTCGGCGCCGACACCTTTGCCGCCTCGATGCTGTGCCTGAAACGCGGCGGCCGCCTGGTGACCTGCGGCTCGACCTCGGGCGTGTCGACGCAGATCAACCTGATGCAATTGTTCCAGCAGCAGCTGAAGCTGCTCGGCTCGTTCGGCTGTCGCATGCAAAACATGGCCGACGCCATGCAGAAAATGGCGGCAGGGCTGGTCTCTCCGGTTATCGACACCGAAGTCGGCTTCGACGGCATCGAGACCGCGCTGAAGCGCATGGAAGGCCGCGACGTGTTCGGCAAGATCATCCTGCGCGTCGGCTAGACCATGATGCTGCTGTCTGAAAAAACCATGGTCTAGGAATGATCGGCAACGCCTTCAAGAAGCTCCGCCGGGACTTGGCGTTCCGCTACGGCAGGCGGCTGCGCCAGTTCAACTACTGGCTGCTGGCGCGCCTCGCGATGACGATGATTTGGCTGCTGCGTCTGCTGCCGGTCGACAGCGCGCTCAATTTCGCCGATCGCGCCGCCCGCCGCATTGGTCCGTGGGTGGGGCGCCACAACGTCGCCATCGCCAATCTGCGCAAGGCTTATCCGGAAAAGAGCGACAAGGAGATCCAAGCCATCGCGTCCGACATGTGGGGCAACATGGCTCGCCTTGCCGCGGAATACATCTTTCTCGATGCCCTGTTCGACTACGATCCCGCCGCGACGAAACCGGGCCGCATCGAGGTCAAGGGGGTCGAGCACTTCGTGCAAATCGCCGGCGAGCAAAAACCGCATATCATCTTCACCGGGCATCTTGGCAATTTCGAGCTGCTTCCGGTGGCGGCAGCCACTTTCGGCATGAACATCACGGCGCTGTTTCGCCCGCCCAACAACCCCTACCTTGCCGACTACATCCTCTCGACGCGCCGCTCGACCATGGGCTCGCTCCTGCCCTCCGCGACCGGCGCCTCATTCGCGCTGGCGGCCATCCTGGAGAAAGGCGGCAATATCGGCGTGCTCGTCGACCAGAAATTCTCGAGCGGGCTCGAAACGACATTCTTCGGCCGCCCATGCGAGAGCAACCGGGTTCTGGGCACCCTGGCGCGGCACTATGACTGCGATGTCTATCCGGCGCGCTGCGTGCGCCTGCCGGGCAACCGCTTCCGGCTCGAGATCGAGGACAAACTGACCTTGCCGCGCACCGCCGGCGGCAGTGTCGACGTCCATGGCACCACCCAGCTGCTCAACGACGTGGTCGAGCGCTGGGTGCGCGAGGATCCCGGCCAGTGGATGTGGTTCCACAAAAGATGGGAAATCAGCGGCCCGCGCGGGAAGCACAAGCGGGCGAGGAACCGCGGCGAAGCCGCCTGAGTAGAAGTGAGTGACAGCAATTATGCTATTGTTGGCAATGTTCTAATTGCGCCACCGACCCCGCCCGGTTGCCGAGGCGGGTTTTGTTTGGCCTGTCCTGGCAAGACCAATCAGCCAACCGAAGGGGCGCCATAGCGAAGCCCATCCACCAGCAAGCCAACCATCCGTCGTGCCTGGTCGGGGCCTCCGCCATAGCGGTCTGGTGAGCAGAGCCTGGCAATCGCGAACAATAGTTCTTTCGCATCAACGTCCGAGCGAACGTCGCCCGCTTCGGACGCGGCATCCAGCAAGGTCTGTAGCGCGGGCCGAAGTTTCTCAAGAAAATACATCGGCAAGGACTCATATGCCGGATCGCCGGAGGAGAAGGCCGCGGCGAGTCCACGCTTGGCAGCGATAAAGTCCACGTAACGCTGCATCCATCGGGCGAGCGCTTCGCCGGGTTCATATTCGGCGGCAATGGCAGATGCAGCATTTGCGCAGGCATCCACTTCGTTACGGAAGACCGCCACGATCAGGTCCGAACGCTGCGGAAAATGCCGATAGAGCGTACCCACGCCAACGCCGGCCTTATCGGCGATCTCTCGCACCGGAGCATCGACCCCCGAAGCCGCAAACACTGCCATTGCTGCTTCGAGCAGCGCCTTGGAGTTGCGTTGTGCGTCCGCACGCACGCGCCGATCCGTCGAGTTTACGGGCTCCAAGCCACCACCCCGCTCCTCCGATTTGTCGTCCACGATTTTTCCACTTGATAAACGGAACAATGTTCCGTATAAAACGGAATGCAGTTCCGATTAGAAAAACTAGCACAGCATGGCGCCGTTGCCTACACGTCAATGCAAAAAGAGGAGATCACCATGCGGGTCAAACCTATTGCCCTGGTCACTGCGGCCAACAAGGGAATCGGTCTCCAGATCGCCAGGGATCTGGTCACGCACGGCCTCACCGTGCTCGTAGGATCGCGCAAGCTCGAGCATGCGGAGACGGCTGCAAAGAGCGTCGGCGCGGATGCCCGCGCCCTCCAACTCGATGTCACGAAACAAGCCTCGATTGCCGCTGCGGCAAAGCGCATCCGTAACGAGTTCGGTCGCCTCGACGTCCTGGTGAACAATGCAGGCATTTCCGATGCGGGAAAGCAGGGCATCTCGCATGCGGCGTCTCGCGACGAGGGACGCGCAGTGTTCGAGACCAACGTGTTCGGCGTCATCGCCGTCACGCAGGCGATGTTGCGGCTGCTTGGTGAAGCGCCGGCGGCACGCATCGCCAGCGTCGACCCGTCCAATCCACAGCGCGCCTTGTTCGGCTCTGTTTACAGCCCCTCGAAGACTGCCCTCGGTGCGACGACGCTCGCCTTCGCCATCGAATTTGAGGACGCCGGCGCCGACGCTGCCTGCCCCGGCTTCACTTCGACGAACCTCAACAAATTCGAGGGCACGGCCGAACGGGCCGCGTGAGCGCTTCGCCTCGCGCTCCTCGACGCGAACGGTCCGATGGGCACGTTTCCCGAGCCAGGACGGGCCGTCCGTGCGGCGGTCTCGTCCCGATTGCTGGCGCCGGGAGAGTGGCGGCGCACCCTGGCTCCAGTGCCGATCGAGCCAGCACCCTGATCTGCGATCTTGGGGCGGGTCGAGACGGTCTATCGAGACTGGTACCGGAAAGCCGCGGCAAAGGCCGCAAACGCCGGCGATTGATTTCGTCGGCTGGGGTAGTAAAGATGATAACCTTGGGAGGTCGGGCACCAGTCGGCAAGGACTTCCTCGAGCCGACCACTCTCAACATAGGGTTGAACAAGATCCTTCGGTGCATAGGCCAAACCAATGCCGTCGAGGGCCGCGTCAAGCGCCGGCGCGATATTGTTCAGGGTCAGCTGGCCGTCCACGCGGACGCTGAACTCGCGTCCGTTCTTCCTGAATTCCCAGGCATATAACGCGCCTGAGCTGGGAAGCCGCAGGTTGATGCAGTTGTGGTCGGTCAAGTCCTGAGGGCTTTTCGGCGCACCCCGACGAGCGAAATAATCGGGTGAGCCGACGACGCAATAGCCGACATCGGGACCAATGCGAACGGCCACCATGTCGCGGGCGATTGCCTCGCCAAGTCGAACACCGGCATCGAACTGACGCTCGACGATGTTGGTGAAGCCGTTGTCGACAATGAGCTCCACGTTGATGTCCGGGTAGTCTCGCAGGAAGGCTGGCAGCCTGGGGCGAAAGACCAGATTGACGGCATCATCGGGGCACACGATGCGAACCTGGCCCGAGGGCTTGCCGCGCAGGGCGCTGATCGCGCTGATCCCGGCGGCAATGCTCTCGAAATGCGGCTCGATGCTTTCGACGAGGCGTTCTCCGGCCGCCGTGGTCGCCACATCGCGGGTCGTGCGAGAGAGCAGACGGACGCCAAGCCGTTCCTCCATTGCCCTGATCGTATGGCTGAGGGCCGAACGGGTAACACCCAATTTGGCCGCCGCTCGCGTAAAACTGCGCTGCCGAGCGACCTCAAGGAAGGCTCGCATCTCACTGAACTCGTCACGCGGCATTGGTGAGCTCCGTTCACTACGACATGCAGATTATAGCTGCTAGTCTGACAAGACCAGCCCGGCTACCTAGTCTGCCAACGGACAGGAGCGTACGAATGGCTATCGACCTGACACTGGATGACACGCTGGCGGCTGAAGGGCCGGTAACGCCATGGGCCGCCGTCACCTGCCTCTCGCTTTTGACCTTTCTCCTCGTCGGCCTGGAATTCATGCCGGTGAGCCTGTTGACTCCGATTGCGCAGGACCTGGCCATTTCGGAAGGCCAGGCCGGACAGGCGATCGCCGTGTCGGGGCTGTTTGCCGTAATCACCAGCCTGTTCGGCAACGCGCTCCTGGCCAGGTTCGACCGGAGAACGGTCGTCCTGCTGTACACGGCAGTGCTGGTCGCATCGAGTTTGGCTGTTGCCCTCGCTCCCAACTTCCTGGTGTTTCTGGCCGGACGGGCCTTGGTCGGGATCGCGATCGGCGGCTTCTGGTCGCTCTCCACGGCCATTTTGGCGCGCCTGGCCTCAGGCTCCGACCTGCCCAAGGCGATCGCCCTGCTGCAGGGCGGAACTGCATTGGCGATCGTCATCGCCGCACCGCTCGGCAGCTTCCTCGGCGAATTGATCGGGTGGCGGGGCACCTTCTTCGTCACAGTCCCGGTCGGCGTCGCGGCGCTCGTCTGGCAACTGGCCGTTCTGCCGAAGATGCCGCCAATGGAAGCCGTTTCGGTATCCAGCATGTTCCGCCTGCTGCGCAATCGGACATTCACCATCGGCATGGCCGCTACTGGACTCGCATTCATGGGAATGAATTCGCTGTCGATCTATCTGCGCCCATTCCTTGAAAGCGTCACCGGCCTAGACGTGAACGTCCTCTCGCTGGTGCTCCTGGGCCTCGGCCTAGGAGGCCTGGCGGGACTGTCCATCGCCGGCTTTGTTCTCCGGCGAAACCTCACCGCCGTGCTGATCGGGCTGCCGAGCGCGCTTGCGCTCCTCGCCCTGCTCCTGATCGCAGTGGGACCGGTGCTTTGGGCCACGGCTGCGCTTCTGGTTCTTTGGGGGCTGTTCAACACCCCGATTCCGGCGGCGTGGGGTACATGGATGGCTCAGATCATTCCCGACGATCTTGAAGCTGGAGGCGGGCTGCAGGTCGCATTGATCCAGTTCGCCATCGCCGGCGGCGCTTCCGCGGGCGGCATGCTGTTCGACACTGCCGGCTGGTGGAGCGCCTTCCTGCTCGCCGCCGCCCTGCTGGCGGGCTCAGCCCTGCTCGCCGCCGCCGCCAGCCCACGCGCTTAGTTCGGACTTCACCCCAATAGAAAGAAAGGAATGCAGATGATGGCCAAGCTCAAGTTCGCGATGTTTGCTTTCGCCCTCGCTGGCTCCGCCCCCGCTCTCGCTCAGGAGGCCCCCATCATCGGCGCGTGGCGCATGACGTCGCTGCAGATCACCGATTCGCAGGGCAAGAAGGCCGACGTGCCTTACTCCGGCCAAGTCATCTTCTCGCAAAGCGGCACGCTTTCGGTTCAGGCGATGGACCAGGACCCGGCTGCAAAGCCGACTACCTACACCGCGAACGGCTATGAAGCCTATTATGGTCCGGTTGCGATCGATGAGGAGAAAAGCACCTTCATCATCACTGTTGAGTCGTCCCTGGTGCGCGATCTCATCGGACAGGAATTGCAGCGGGTGTTCGAGGTCACCGGAGATCAGCTGGTGATCACCCCGGTCGATCCCGAGGAAGGCTGGCGCGTCACTTACGAGCGCTTGTGATCGCATCGTCTTGCGAACGCGGGGCCACTCTCCACCGCTTCGAAGGAGCGCACGGTCTAGCGGATGGATGATCTCGCAGCTTGGTCAGCATGGCGTGAGACAAATTTCGCGACACCCGCTCTCCACCGCGTTTAGCCGCATTTCTGCGACGCCAGGAGAAAAGTGATCCTGATCGGTCAAAGCATTGCCTCATCGGCCGTAAGTGCATGCTCTCGCGTGCCGGAGACGATGATCTCCAGGACCTCATGCTCGTCGGTGTTTTTGATGTAGCGATCGCCGACGTTCTCGCCGCGCTTAAGCACCATCACGCGGTCGCCCACAGCGAAGATGTCAACGAGGCGGTGGGAGATGATGATCTGGGCAACGCCCTGCTTTTTCAGTTCCAGCATGGTTTCGAGCAACCGCTCGGTCGCCATCACCGAGAGATTGGCGGTCGGCTCGTCGAGTATCACCACGCGCGGCTGAAAGGAGATAGCGCGGGCAATAGCCACCGATTGCTGGCGGCCGCCCGAAAGGCTCTCGACCTTTTGATAGACGGAGTTCACGTCGACCTTGAGCCGCTTCAGCACACTGTCGGCTTCCGCGTACATTTTCCGCCGATTGACGAAAAGGCCCCTGCGCGGCCAACGGCCAAGAAAGATATTCTGACCGACATCCATATTCCCGCAAAGAGCGAAATCCTGGTAGATCATCTCGATGCCGGCATCGCGGCTTTCGTGCGGGCTCTTGAAGTGCACCGGCTGCCCGGCGACGAAGATCTCGCCGCCCGCGTCGCGCTGGTAGGCGCCGGTCAGGATCTTCATCAGCGTCGACTTGCCGGCCGAGTTGTCGCCGACGAGGCCCAGGATCTCGCCGGGATAGAGCAGGAGGTCGACGTTGCGGAGTGCCTGCACCGCACCGAAGGCTTTTTCGATGCCCCGCATTTCTACGATCGGTGCAGGCCTGGTCGCGTCACGCATGGGTCGTTTCCGCCGTTCTTGTGCGCCGCGCGAGGCGCGCCCGCAGGCGGCCGAAGATGTTGGCCTGGCGCACCCAGATGTCGATCAGCACCGCCACGATCAGGATGCCACCGATAAAGACGTTGATCCAGTGCTGCGGCATGGTAAAGCCCTGGACGTTGAGCTGCAGCAGCGCCCGGATCAGGGTGATCACCGCCGCCCCGGCGAGCGCCCCGATCACGGTGCCGTAGCCGCCGAAGATCGAACCGCCGCCGATGATCACCGAAGCGATGGCGTCGAGCTCGCGGAACTGGCCGGCCACCGGGTTGAAACTGCGGAAGTAGGCGACGTTGATGATCCCGGCCATTGTCGCGCAGAGCGCCGCCAGCATGAGCGCGAAGAACCGCACCCGGTTGGTGTTGATCCCGGCATAAGCGGCGGCGCGAATGTTGCCGCCGGTCGCATAGACCTTCTGCCCGAACGGCATGTAGGCGAGCACGACGCCGGCAATGAGGGCGACCAACAGCATCCAGATGGTCTGGACGCTCACCACCTCGGCGATCGAGCGCAGCAGCCCGTCCGGCAGCGAGATGCGGTAGTGCAGCAGGATGTCGTTCACCTTGCGGCCAAGCAGGTTGTAGCCCTCGGGCCAGCCGGTGAGCTGCTGCCCGGCGACGAACCAGGCGGCGAGGCCGCGGGCGATGTAGAACATGCCGAGCGTGGCGATGAAGGCCGGCAGCTTGAAGCCGACGGTGACGATCGCGTTGACGAGGCCGGCGCACATGCCCGCCAGCAGGCCCATCGCCACGGCGGTCACGGGGTCGGCGCCGAGGACCTTGAGGAAATAGGCGGCTGTGCTGCCGGCGAGGGCAAGCACCGCCCCGACGGAGAGGTCGATATCACCGGCGGCGATGACGTAGGTCAGCCCGATGGTGATCAGCGCAAGCTCGGTGTAGTTGAGCAAGATAGCGAAGCTGTTGGACAGGTTCCACCAGTAGTCCGGCCGGAGCGCGAGGCCGGTCAGCCACAGGAGCGCGGTCAGGATGATGGCGAGCGCGTCGCGCCGGGCGAGGAACTTGCCGAACCCGGTGGCCGACAACGCCATGTCGGTCGCCATCGCGCCCTTGGTCTGCACCCCCTCGATCGCGATGCCGCCGATCTCGTAGGCCGGTGGCGGCGGCCGGCCGCGGAGCCAGGCCCAGAGGCGTCCTGCCACCTGGCGGCGGATGAGATAGGGCTCGATGAGCACAGCGACGACGAGTAGCAGCCCGAGGAACACCGGCACCGCGCCGACCGGTAGCGAGAAAACGGCGTTGACCGTGATCTCCTCGTCGCCGATCTTGATGATGCGCGTGATCGGCCAGCCCTCGCGCAATACCTTGTCGAGCAGCACCACCAGAAGGGCGCCAAGGCAGGATCCGGCGACCCGGCCGCGGCCGCCGAGGATTGAGGCGCCGCCGATGATCACGGCGGCAATGACGGTCAGCTCACCGCTGACGCCGTAGAGCGGCGTCACGCCCTTGTCCTGCGCAGCTGACATCAAGCCGGCCAGCGCCGCGCAGAGCGAGGAGATCAGGAAGGCTCGGATGCGCACCCAGTTGGTCGGGATGCCGGCATAGGACGCCGCCTGCTCGTTGCCGCCGGTGGCGAAGGTCTCGTAGCCCCAGCGCGTCTTGGCAAGCACATAGGCGCCGATCACGGCGACAACGAGGAAGATCACGATCTGGTTGTTGAAGCCGAGGAGGTTGGTCTCGCCGAGGTGAAAAAAACCCGGATGGCCGGTCGCCTTGGCAGGGTAGTAGATCGCCTGGCCGTGAGTGAGCGCCAGCACGAAGCCGCGGCCGATGAAAAGTATCGTCAGCGTGGCGATGAACGCCGGCACCTTCAGGATGGTGACGAGCACGCCGTTGATCAGCCCGATCAGCGTGCCGAGCAGCAGGCAGAGGATCACCGACGTGACGACGCCGAGGTCAAGGAAGTTCGGCGCGAACAGCCTGGCGAAGACGACGGCGACTAGGCCGTAAGTTGAACCGACCGAAAGATCGAGGTCCTTGTTGACGATGACGAAGGTCACTCCGACCGCGATGATGGCAACCCGCGAGGTGTCGCGGAGCAGCGAGTGAAACGCTCCTGTTGACCCGAAGAACGCGGGATTGACGAGAGCGCCGCCGAGATAGAGCAGCAAAAGCAAGGCAACGAGCCCCACCTCCCAGCCGCCGACAATCTGGGACGGCGCACGGCCGAGCGATGTGGTCGCGGTAGGCGCCATGGTCTCTTCTGGTCGATTTCCCTGCTGCCGCACCGCGGGAGAGCCTGCGCCCTCCCGCAGTGATTTCAGACGAGCGGACTCTCAGTTCTCGAAGCGCTTGCCGACGTCCTCGACGGTCTCCTTCGTCACGAGTTGGGCGCGTGTGTCGAGGTTGGCCGCCGCGATGCCGCGATCGATCTCCAGATAGAGCTGCATGACCGGCCAGAAGCCCTGCAAGAAGGGCTGCTGCCCGAGCGCGCCGGTCAGATCGCCGCTCTTCATCGCATCCTGCTGGGCCGGGCCGAGGTCGAAACCGTAGGCGCAGATCTTGCCGGTCAGTCCGGTCTGAGCGACGGCCTTGGCAAGCGCCGGCGTGAACACGTTGTTGCCGGCGAACGCGCCAACGACGTCGCCGCGCGATTCAAACAGCGTCACGATGCCGTTCACCGGGTCATTCGGATTGGTGTCTATACCGGTGTTCTCCGGACCCGCGTCGACCTTGAAGGCATCAAGCTTGCCGGCATCCTTCAAGCCCTTGACGATGGCGTTGAAAGCCGAAGTGACGCGGTTGTTCACCTCGATGTTGCCCATTGCGGTCGACGACGGCAGGACGATCGAACCCTTCTCTATACCCTTGTCCGCGAGGCACTTGACGAGCGCCTCGCCGGCGATTGCGGCAGCGGAGGCGTCCTGGCCGGTGTGGCCGATGCCGCTGCGGTTGAGGATCGTGCCGTCAAAGGAATTGGTCGTAGCGACCGGTATGCCCTTCGCCTCGGCGGCCTTGACGATGTCGTTATAGGCGCCGACCTGGGGCGTTGTCATGATCAGCCCGTCGATCGTCGGATCCTGCACGATCTGGTTCAGGATTTCGATCTCGCGAGCAGGGTCGTCAGTCGGCGATTCCGAGCCGAGCAGCAGGACCTTGGCGCCGATCAGGTTGCCGGCGACGGTCGCGCCGACGTAGACCGGATCGAAGAAGCCATTGCCGGCAGTGTGTGTCACGATAGCGAATGTGAGGTGACCATCGGCCGAATGGAAGTCCTTGGTACCGGGGGCCTCCTTTGCGGCTTCTTCGAAGCTGTAGCCGCCGACCGCCTTGTCGACGCCGCCCGATTGTGCGTAGGCGTTCGATACGCCGAGCGATAACGCCGCGGCACATGCCGCGAGCGAGAAAATACGTTTCATGATTATCCTCCCTTGCAACCAACGGTCGGAAGCCGTTCGGGCGCATTTATTCAGGATTCCGAATGCTCCCTCCCACCCCGTATATTCTGCCCAAAGTCTGCCCACGTAAATAGTGCTAGCGCGACGCGGTGTCAGACAGACGAGGAGACTTGGTGTATTGTGATCTCTACCTGGGCCGCATTTCAAAAGGGAGCGACACGGAGAGCACCAAAAAAAGTTTCACAAACGCGTAGGGAGGATACCGCGATGAATCTGCGACCAGACCCCACATTCTATCCGTCACCTAGGCTGGCTATGGAAGGGCCGCCGGAAACTCTGGCCTACACGTTGATGCTTAGCCCGGACTTCTCGCAACCCGACGGTTTGGCTGTGGTGAATGTCGATCCAAATTCGCCGGATTTCGGCAAGATCGTCCACACTGTGATCATGCCAAACAAGGGCGATGAGTTTCATCACTTCGGCTGGAATGCGTGTTCTTCGGCGCTATCACCACTGACTGGCCACGCCTTTTTGGAGCGTCGTTATCTGATCATTCCGGGCATTCGTTCGTCGCGTATCTACATAATTGATGTGAAGGGCGGGCCGACAGCCGCCAAGATTCACAAGATCATCGAACCCGCAGAAGTCTTTGCCAAGACGGGCTATTCCCGCCCGCATACGATCCACTGCGGACCCGAGGGCATTTATGTCTCGACCCTCGGCGGCGGCGGCAAGGACGGTACCGACGGTCCTCCGGGCATTTTCATCATGGATTGCCAGACCTTCGATGTCATTGGCCGCTATGAGATAGATCGTGGCGCCCAGGACAAGCACTACGATTTCTGGTGGAACCTGCCGCGCGACTACATGGTCAGTTCCGAATGGGCCCTGCCGCCGCAGTTCGAAAACGGCATCGTCCCTGAGGATCTACTGTCCAACAAGTACGGCCACCGCATGCATTTCTGGGATCTGCGTGCGCGTAAGAACATTCAGACGATCGATCTGGGCGCCAATCACCAAATGGCGCTCGAAATCCGCCCGGCGCATGATCCAATCCGGCAATACGGCTTCTGCGGCGTTGTGGTCGATACCACCAATCTCGAAGGCTCGATCTGGACTTGGTGGCGCGACGCAGATGGCAAGTTCCAGGCCAAGAAGACAGCGATCATCCCGCCTCAACCGGCCAATGCCGACGATCTGCCGGATCTTCTGAAGGGTTTCTCGGCGGTGCCCCCGCTGGTCACCGACATCGACCTCAGCCTCGACGACAAATATCTCTATGTGGCTTGTTGGGGTACGGGTGAAATGCATCAATACGATGTCAGCGACCCGATGAAGCCGGTTCTGGCGGGCAAGGTCGAACTGGGTGGGATCGTCAAGAAGACCAAGCACCCCTGTGGCAAGGTCTTCGGCTATGGGCCACAGATGGTCGAGATTAGCCGCGACGGCAAGCGTGTCTATTGGACCAATTCGCTCTATTCGACCTGGGACGATCAGTTCTATCCCGGTGAGCGCGGCGGGGCGATGGTGAAGGCCGATGTTGGCGCCAATGGTGGCCTGACGCTCGACACCAACTTCTTCGTCGAGTTCCCCAAAGGCTATCGAACGCACCAGATCCGGCTTGAAGGCGGCGACTGCTCTACCGACAGTTTCTGCTACCCATCGGTCTAGGTGTCGCCCGAACTCCTTTCGACCACAGCCGGCCTCTGGTTTGCTGTGGTCGCCAGCGGGATTTACCATGGCGTAAACCCGGGTATGGGCTGGCCGCTTGCTGTTTCGGCCGCCCTGATGGAACCGCGAGCCTATGCGCTGCCGGGCGCACTCCTGGCGCTGGCGTTCGGGCATCTTGTCGCCATGACGGTGGTCCTCTTGCCCTTCGCGCTGATGACCATGCTGGTTGATTGGCAAACCGAGATCCGCGTTGGCGCAGGTCTAATTGTCGTCGCGCTCGGAGCCTGGCTGCTCTTCAACCGGCGGCATCCTAGATTTCTGGCGCGCGTGCCGCCGTCGCGACTGGCGCTCTGGTCCTTTCTGGTCGCCGTCGCGCATGGCGCCGGCCTGATGCTGGTGCCGATCTACCTCGGCCTGTGCGGCGTCGTTGAAACGGATGCTGGGCACCGTACCGCGACCGCCCTCATTGCACGAACTGCAGCGCTCTCGATCGGCGTGGCAGCGGTCCACACCGGCGCGATGATCACTGCGGGCGGCGCTTTGGCCTTCGGCGTCTATCGGTGGCTGGGATTAAGGTTTCTTTCGAAAAGCTGGTTTGATCTAGATGTGATCTGGGCGCTAAGCCTGGTTCTGGTCGGGGCGATCGGCGTGTTTTCCGCGCTCTAGTTGGTCACCACGATCCGCGTGTTGCGGAAGCCGGCTTGCCGCACCATCGAATAGAAGGCGGCGGCATTGGACGGGTGCAGCCGCACGCAGCCATGCGACGCTGGGCGCCCGAGAGATTTTACTGCGCCGGTGCCATGGATGGCATAGCCGCCGCGGTAGAACACCGAATGAGGCATCGGCGACATGTCGTATTTGCGCGAATACCACATCCGTGCCGTTCGTTGCGGCCGGTAGCTGCCGCGCGGCGTGATATAGCCTTTGCGCGCCGTGGATACGCGCCATCGGTAGACCGCCCGGCCGTATCTTACAGTCATCGTCTGCGATGACACGTCGATCCTTGCAACCAGCTTGGCTGCCCAGCCCTCGACCGAAGAGCCGAACAGCATCGTTGCCAGTGCCGCTGCCATGAGAACGGTTTTTTTCATGCGATCAAACCCCTTTGATTGCCCTGCCTGCCTTCACGCTTTTCTTCATCCTTTAATCGCAAGTGAATGAGGTAACCACACACCTCTGACGAATTCACCAATCCAAAGCAGCGAATTTGAACGATTTCCCGCGATAGTTGCCGTGGCGACATGTAACCACATAACTAGGGCGCGACCCGCCAACAGGCTTGCCAAAACGCCCCGTTGGCTGCTCAATTCGTCGAATGAACGAACTCCTGCTGAAAGCGGTCGATGATCGGGTCGACGACTTGGTCGCGCTGACCGCGGACCTGATCCGCTTTCCGACCATCAACCCGCCCGGCGAGGCTTATCGGCCATGCGCCGAATACGTCGGAGCGCGGCTGAAAAAGCGCGGTTTCGAAGTCGAATTCATCCGCGCCGAAGGCACGCCCGGCGACACCGACCGCTACCCGCGCGTCAACGTCGTCGCCCGCTTCGATGGCCGCTCGCCCGGCGCCTGCGTGCATTTCAACTCGCATATCGACGTGGTCGAAGCCGGCGACGGCTGGAGCCTCGATCCCTTCGCCGGCATCATCAGGGATGGCAAGGTCTATGGCCGCGGCGCCTGCGACATGAAGGGCGGCCTGGCCTCCTCGATCATCGCTACCGAAGCCTTCATGGAGGTGTTCCCCGACTTTCCCGGCGCCATCGAGATTTCGGGCACGGTCGACGAGGAGTCCGGCGGCTTCGGCGGCGTCGCCCATCTGGCCAAGCTCGGCTATTTCTCCAAGCCGAAGGTCGACCACGTCATCATCCCCGAGCCGTTGAACAAGGATCGCATCTGCCTTGGCCATCGCGGCGTCTGGTGGGCGGAGATCGAGACCAAGGGCGAGATCGCGCACGGCTCGATGCCGTTCCTCGGCGACAATGCGGTGCGCCATATGGGCGCCGTGCTAAGGGCTTTCGAGGACGAGCTGTTCCCGGCGCTCGACCGCAAGGTCACGCGCATGCCGGTCGTGCCCGACGGGGCAAAGCGCTCGACCATGAACATCAACTCGATCCATGGCGGCCAGACCGAGGATTTCCGGCCCGGCCTGCCCTCGCCCAATGTCCCCGATTCCTGCCGGCTGACCATCGACCGCCGCTTCCTGCTCGAAGAGGACCTTGGCACGGTCAAGAGCGAGGTGACCGATATCCTCGACCGGCTGAAGCGCGAGCGCAAGAAATTCGACTACGAGATCCGCGATCTCATGGAGGTGCTGCCGCTGATGACCGAGCGCGATGCGCCGGTGGTCAAGGCGGTGGCGCAGGGCATCATGGAGATATTCGACCGCGAGCCCGACTACGTGATCTCGCCCGGCACCTACGACCAGAAACACATTGCCCGCATCGGCCACATCTACGACTGCATCGCCTATGGCCCGGGCATTCTCGACCTCGCCCACAGGCCCGACGAATGGGTGGGGATATCAGACATGGTCGAATCGGCCAAGGTGATGGCGATCGGGCTCAACGTGCTGCTGAGGGGCGCGGGCGCTCGGTAGTCGGTGATGGGCGGAAAAACATTCCTGCCGGCGCTGCCGGAAAGCACGAAACGCGATTTACTCATTGGCGAAATCACGCTTCTATCAACCGGGTTTCGAGCATGTTTTTGAGCATATCGGGAGTTGCACGATGAAATTGTGGAAAACCATTCTCACCGCTGCGGCCCTGGTGCTGGCCAACGGCGCTTCGGCGCTTGCCGCGCGGACCGATCTGGTCATCGGCATCACGCTCGAGCCTCCGCATCTCGATCCGACCGCCGGCGCTGCGGCGGCGATCGACGAAGTGCTTTACGCCAATGTGTTCGAGGGGCTGACCCGCATCGGCCCGAACGGCGAGGTGCTGCCGGCTCTCGCCGAAAGCTGGACCGTTTCCGACGACGGCAAGGTCTACATCTTCAAGCTGCATAGCGGCGTGAAATTCCATGACGGCACCGACTTCAATGCCGACGACGTCAAATTCTCGCTCGATCGCGCCCGTGCCGACAACTCCGTCAACGCACAAAAGGGCCTGTTCGCCGCCATCGGTGCGGTCGAAAAGGTCGATCCGGCGACGGTCAGGATCACGCTGAAGAACCCGCAAAGTTCCTTCCTCTACAATATGGGCTGGGGCGACGCGGTGATCGTCGCGCCGGAGACAGCCGACACCAACAAGGAAAAGCCTGTCGGCACCGGCCCGTTCAAGTTCCAGACCTGGGCCAAGGGCTCGTCAATCACGCTGATCAGGTCAGACGCTTACTGGGGTGCCCCGGTGTCCCTCGACAAGGCCGAGTTCCGCATCGTCACGGATGCCGCAGCAGCCGTGCCGGCGCTGCTTTCCGGCGATGTTCAGGCCTTCCCCTTCTTCGATCCCGACAGCGTCGCCCAGATCCAGGGCGACCCGCGCTTCAAGGTGGTGATCGGCGCGACCGAGGGTGAGACCATCCTTTCGATGAACAACAAGAAGCCGCCTTTCGACCGGCTGCAGGTCAGGCAGGCGATTTCGTTTGCGCTCGACCGCAAGGCGATCATCGACGGCGCCTCGGCCGGCCTTGGCGTGCCGATCGGCTCGCACATGTCGCCCGCCAACAAGGCCTATGTCGACCTCACCGGTCTCTATCCGCACAATGTCGAGAAGGCCAGGGAACTCTTGAAGGAAGCCGGCCTGGCGAACGGCTTCAAGGCGACGCTGAAACTGCCGCCACCCCCCTATGCGCGACTTGGCGGCGAGATCATCGCGTCGCAGCTTCGCGACGTCGGCATCGATCTGCAGATCGTGCCGGTGGAATGGGCGCAGTGGCTGGACCAGGTCTTCACCAGGAAGGACTACGACCTGACCATCATTTCCCACACCGAGCCCAACGACATCGATATCTATTCGCGCAAGGATTATTACTTCAACTACGACAACCCGACCTTCGACAAGATCATCGCCGATCTGAACCTCACCTCCGATGAGGCCAAGCGCATGACGCTGCTCGGCGAGGCGCAGAAGATACTGGCCGACGATGCCGTGGTCGGCTTCCTCTACGAACTGCCGAAAGTCGGCGTCTGGGACGCCAAGCTCGAGGGTTTTTGGGAAAATGCGCCGATCCAGGCCAATGATTTGACCAAGGTGAAGTGGACGGAGTGAGGGGCGAAGCTTGCGTTCCCGCGACCTTCATCCAGTTGCCGCGCTGAGCAGCGCTGCGGTCCTCCCCCCATGACCGCCTATCTCCTCAAGCGTCTTGCCATCGCGCTCATCACGCTGGTCCTGGCCTCGATGGTGGTCTTCGCCGTGCTGGAGATCATTCCCGGCGACCCGGCGCGGCTGATGCTGGGCATGAACGCCAGCGCCGACCAGGTCGAGTTGCTGCGCAATCAGATGGGTCTCAACGCGCCCCTTGCCGCGCGCTATCTGCACTGGGCCGGCGGCTTGCTGAGCCTCGATTTCGGCCGTTCCTACACCTATTCGGTGCCGGTCATCGACCTGATCCGCGAGCGCATCGTGGTCTCGCTGCCGTTGGCGCTGATCGCGCTGGCGCTGTCCACCATCATCGCCATTCCGGTCGGGCTGTTTTCCGCTGGCCGGCACGGGCGGGCCGGCGACACGATCGCGATGGGCGCCGCCCAGCTTGGCGTCGCCGTGCCGAATTTCTGGTTTGCGCTGATGCTGATCTACCTGTTTGCCGTCTGGCTGCGGCTGGTGCCGGCCGGCGGCTTTCCGGGATGGAGCGCCGGCGTCTGGCCGGCGCTGAAATCGCTGGTCCTGCCGGCGATCGCGCTCGCTCTGCCGCAGGCGGCGATCCTCGCCCGCGTCACCCGCTCGGCGCTGATCGAAGTGCTGAACGAGGACTATATCCGCACTGCCCGCGCCAAGGGCCTGCCCTATCGCGCGGTGCTGTGGCGGCACGCGCTGCGCAACGCAATGATCCCGGTGCTGACCATTCTCGGCCTGCAGTTCGCCTTCCTGCTCGCCGGCACGATCATCATCGAGAACGTCTTTTATCTCCCCGGCCTCGGCCGGCTGGTGTTCCAGGCGATCACCCAGCGCGACCTGATCGTCGTCGAAAGCGTCGTCATGCTGCTGGTCGCCGCCGTCATCGCCGTCAACCTGCTTGTCGATCTCTCCTATGCGGTCGTCGATCCGCGGCTGAGAAGCCGCCAATGACGCTGCGATTCGACATCCCGGAGGAAAATTTTGCCGACATCCTCGTCAAGGCTTTCACCAACCGCTCGTTCCTCACCGGCTTCGTCATCACTGCACTGGTGGCGGCGGTCGCCATCGTCTCGTTCTTCTGGACGCCTTTTGACGTCACCAGGCTGATCATCGCCGACAAGACCCAGACACCCTCGCCGGCGCACTGGTTCGGCACCGATCATTTCGGCCGCGACATTTTTTCCATGATCATGGTCGGGGCCCGCAATTCGATCGCCGTGGCGCTGGTGGCGGTCGGTATCGGCATGGGCGTTGGCGTGCCGCTCGGCGCCCTTGCCGCGGCGCGCGGCGGCGTCGTCGACGAAGCGGTGATGCGGCTGAACGATCTCGTCTTCGCCTTCCCTGCCCTGCTGTCGGCGATCATGATCACCGCCATCTTCGGCCCGGGCGCGCTCAACGCCATCATCGCCATCGGCATTTTCAACATCCCGGTCTTCGCCCGTGTCGCCCGGGCCGGCGCGCTGGCGATCTGGCCGCGCGAATTCATCCTCGCCGCGCGTGCCGCCGGAAAAGGCAAAGCACTGATCACCATGGAACACGTGCTGCCCAACATCGTCACTTTGCTCCTGGTGCAAGGCACCATCCAGTTCGCGCTCGGCATCCTGGCCGAAGCCGGGCTTTCCTATGTCGGGCTCGGCACACAGCCGCCAATGCCGAGCTGGGGGCGGATGCTGTTCGATGCGCAGACGCGCATGGGGGCGGCGCCGTGGATGGCGATCTTTCCAGGTATGGCGATCGTCGTCACCGTGCTTGGACTGAACCTGCTCGGCGACGGTATTGCCGACATCCTCGACCCGAAATCGCGGCGGCAGCGATGAGCCTGCTCGAAATCGAGAAATTGTCGCTGACGATCGGCGACACCCCGATCCTGAGGGATGTCGAGCTCTCTGTCGCGCCCGGCGAGGTGATGGGACTGGTCGGCGAATCCGGCTCGGGCAAATCGATCACGGCATTGACGGTGATGCGGCTTCTGCCCTGGGCGGCGCGCGCCAGCGGGCGCGTCGCCTTCGACGGCATCGACATCCTTGCGGCCAGCGAAGACCAGATGTGCGCGCTGCGCGGCGACGATATCGGCATGGTTTTCCAGGAACCGATGACGGCGCTGAACCCCGTCAAGACCATTGGCGAGCAGGTCGCCGAAGGCATCCGCTGGCATACCAGGGCAAGCCGCGCCGACGCCGAGGACCGCGCCCGAAAAATGCTCGACCGGGTCGGCCTGCCCTCAGCGCAATTCCCGCTGTCGCGCTATCCGCACGAGCTTTCCGGCGGCCAGCGTCAGCGTGTCGTCATCGCCATTGCCTGCGCGCTGAAACCAAAACTGCTGATCGCCGACGAGCCGACGACGGCGCTCGACGTCGTGCTGCAGGCGCAGATCCTCGACCTGTTGCGCGATCTGGTCGCAGAAAACCGCATGGGTCTGCTGTTGATCTCGCACGACCTCGCGGTGGTGACCGAAATGGCGGAGCGCATCACCATCCTGCGCCACGGCGAAGTGATGGAGGCCGGCGACACGGCGCGCACCTTGTCCGAGCAGCTTCATCCCTACACAAGACAGCTGGCGCAGGCCTCGATGCATGTGCCGGCGCGTGCCAGGACGCACGAAGTCGGCCAAGACGACCCCCAGTTCCAGGCTGCCAAACCTCTTCTTCAGGGGGCCAGACCTCTTCTTCAGGTAGACAGCGTGACGCGGGACTATCCGGGACGGCGCAAATCGCTGCTGAAGCGCGCGGCCCCGATCCGCGCTGTCGACGATGTCTCGTTCTCGATCGATCCTGGGCAGTCGGTGGCGCTGGTCGGGCGCTCCGGCTGCGGCAAGTCCACGCTTGCCCGCATGGTCCTGGCGCTGGACGGGCCGACATCGGGAACGATCCGGTTTCGCGGCGAAGTCATCACCGGCAAGAGCGAGGCGGAGCTCAAGCCGGCGCGCCGCGACATGCAGGTGGTGTTCCAGGATCCTTACGGCTCCTTCGATCCGCGCCAGAAGGTCGAAAAACTGGTCGCCGAGCCACTGCATGTCCTGGAGAAAAGGCCGACGAATGCAGAGCGGCGCGAGATGGTGGCAAAGGCCTTGCACGAGGTCGGCCTTGGTCCACGCGACATGGACAAATATCCGCACGAATTTTCAGGCGGCCAGCGCCAGCGCCTGTCGATCGCCCGCGCCATCATCACCCGCCCCAAGCTGGTCGTCGCCGACGAGCCGGTCTCGGCGCTCGACGTCTCGATCCGCGCCCAGATTCTCGATCTGTTCGCCGAGCTCAACCAGAAGCTCGGCGTTGCCTATCTGTTCATCACCCACGATCTGACCGTTGCCCGCGCCATCACCGACCAGGTGATGATCATGCATGCCGGCAAGATCGTCGAGCGCGGCAAGACGAGCGAGGTTCTCGACCATCCGCAGTCCGAAGCCGCGAAGGCGCTGGTCGCTGCGGCCCCGGACCTGCACCGCGCGATTGCCCGGCGGTTACAGGAACAGGGGTGAACAGCCGACCGTCGGGAGAGACTTACTCTTCGGCCTTCACCACATCGGCGGGGCTGATGTCGAGCAAGTCGAGGGTGCGGCGCAAGAGCTGCATCTCTGTCCCGGCAAGTTGCGAATCGGCCTTGGCGATCTCGGCCATATGGCGGGCAAGCAGGCTGCGCCTCTCGACGTCGAGGTCACGGAACTGCGCGATGGCTTGCGAGCCATTGGTCTCGTAGCCGAACTCGTTGAGATATTCGATGACGCTATCGATGCTGGCTTCCGGAATGCCGAAGGCTTCCCGGCAGATGCGCCTGAACGCGGCCATTTCGCTCTCGTTGACCGTGCCGTCGGCCAAAATCATGCGAAACAGCATCAGCAGTTCCGCCGACAGCACCGGATCGTCCGCGACCTTGCGCACGCCGGGGTCGCCGTCGAAGATCGAACGTATCTGCTCCAGCAATGCGAATGCCATCAGCGTCCCCTTTCCGATTCGTTGCGAATAGGTAGCGCGGAATCGGCCTTGCGCAAATGGTCGGCTGCTCTTCCCTTCTCCCCTTGTGGGAGAAGGTGGATCGGCGCGTAGCGCCGAGACGGATGAGGGGTGCTGGCCGGAGCGCTGTCGGTGCCAAGCTGGAACACCCCTCATCCNACCTCGCTTCGCGAGGCCACCTTCTCCCACAAGGGGAGAAGGGAGAAGGCGCCCACAGCAACGCGCCGCATACTTCTGACCATTCCATCAAGCTGCCGGCCGATCCGGCGAACCCGCTGCGCGCGCTAATTGGTGTGTGAACGGGGCGCCTGATAGGATGCGGTTGTACGAATCATGTCGGAGGAGCCACACATGAATCTCAGTGCGCCTACGCAGCTTATTTTTATCATATCCCTTGTTATCGCCCTCATCGGCCTGCTCGCCGCTCTTGGCGTTCTTGCATTCATTCCCCTGGCCGCGGTGTGGATCGTCCTCATCGCTTATATCGTGCTTGCCGGCGGCTGCCTGGTTCGCGGCGCTTAAGCCCTCAGATCTCTCAGGCAACTCGGAGCGCCCGGCCACAAGCCGGGCGCTTTTGATTCTGGGGGCTGGTCTGCTACCATCCGCGGGCGGAAGGAAAGCTCATGTCTGCCAAGAGCGAAGACGGCGGCAACCACCACAGTTCTGGCCTCGACCGGTTCGAGATGGTGCGGCGTGCGCCCGGCCCTTGGCTCCAGGGTTCGGTCACTGACATCTGCGGCTATCGCGAAACCATGCCCGGCCGTTTCCGCAACGTCGAATACGCATCGCTGACCGTGCCGCTGGTCATCAGCTTTGCCGAACCCTTCGCCATCGGGCTCGGCAAGGAGCCGGGCGACAACGACCGCTTCGCCAGTTTCGCCGCCGGCCTCTATGCCGGTCCGGTGGTGATCGAATCCCGCGGCGGCGCCTGCTGCATCCAGGTCAATTTCACCCCGCTCGGCGCCCGACGCTTCTTCGGCCTTGCGATGAGCGAACTGACCGACCGCATGGTCGGCCTCGACGATGTGCTCGGGATCGAAGGCATCGCGCTGCGCGAAAGACTTGGCAATGCGCACGGCTGGAGCGCACGTCTTGCCATCGTCGAGACGTTCGTCGCCGCGCGGCTGACTGAGGCCCGCGAAATGCAGGCCGAAATCGCCTGGGCCTATGACCGGATCATCGTCTCGGGTGGCCGCATTCGCGTCTCATCGCTCGCCGACAGGCTGGGGTGGAGCCGCAAGCATCTCGCGGGAAAATTCTCCAACGCGATCGGCGTCGGCCCCAAGACGCTGTCGCGCATCGTCCGCTTCAACCGGGCGCTCGGCCTGTCAAGGCAGGGCAAATCCGATTGGGCTGATATCGCCGCCGATTGCGGCTATGCCGACCAGGCGCATCTGGTGCGCGAATTCCGCGACCTTGCCGGCGAAACGCCGACGGCGCTGGCCGCCCAGGCATAGAGGCGCTGGTAACATTTCTTCAAGACGTGGGAAAAGCCTTCGCCCAGACTGGATTATCGTCCAATCCAATTGAAGGAGATCGTCATGACCATGTCAGTCGAACCGCCCAGGCTCTATCCCACCTTGCGCTACCGCAATGCCGCGAAAATGATCGACTGGCTCGGTGAAGCCTTCGGCTTTGCCGTTCATGCCCGCTACGGCGAAGGCGACATCGTCCAACACGCCGAACTGACTTTCGGCTCCTCGATGATCATGCTGGGCACCGCACGCGACGACAAGTTTGGCCAGATGATCGGCGCACCGGGCCCGGGTGGCGGCAGATCGATCTATGTTGCCGTCGACGATGCCGATGCCGCTTATGCCAGAGCCAAGAAGGCCGGCGCCGAAATACTGGAAGAGCTCACCGACCGCGACTATGGCAGCCGCGAATTCATCTGCCGCGATCCGGAAGGCAATGTCTGGTCGTTCGGCACCTATTGGCCAAAGGCCGGCGAGCCCGCCAGCTAACGCGCGAGGCCAAAAATCGCGTCGCAGTCGAGGTGGGTTTCCAGCTCGGCTGCGATCTCGTCCAGCGCCCGTTCGACTTCGGCACGGTAGTCGATGCCGCCGCCCTTGACGCCAAGGTTTTCCAGGAATTTCGCCCGAAAAGCGTCGGCGGAAAACAGCCCGTGCAGATAGCTGCCCGACACCTTGCCGTCGGCCGAGACGGCGCCGTCATCGGCGCCGTTGATGACGGCGGACGGCCGCAGCGTGTCCGGACCGGTGGTGCGGCCGAGATGGATCTCGTAGCCCTCGAGCGGCAGGTCGAACTGGACCGAGCGCGCGCTGACATTGCGCACCGTCTTTTCCGGTTGCATCACCGTTTCGACGTCGAGCAGACCGAGTCCCTCGGTCTCGGTGGCGTTGCCCTCGATGCCGTCGGGATCGCGCACGACACGGCCGAGCATCTGGAAGCCGCCGCAGATGCCGACCACGTGGCCGCCGCGCTTGCGATGGGCAAGCAGGTCGCGGTCCCAGCCATTCTCGCGGAATTTTAGCAGATCGCCGATCGTCGACTTCGAGCCGGGAATGACCACCAGCCCGGCATCTTCGGGCAAGTGCTGGCCGGGGGGCACGAAGACGACCTCGACCTGCGGCTCGGCCTTGAGCGGGTCGAGGTCGTCGAAATTGGCGATACGCGAAAGCACCGGCACAGCGACCTTCAGCGCGCGCTTCTCGCCGGACGCCAGGCGTTCGAGCACCACGGAATCTTCCGAGGGCAGCCGCGCCGCCGCCTTCAGCCACGGCACGACGCCAAAACAGCGCCAGCCGGTGAAGCTCTCGATCGCCTTGATGCCGTCATCGAACAGCGAGACATCGCCGCGGAACTTGTTGATGAGATAGCCGACGATCATGTGCCGGTCCTCTTCCGGCAGGATCAGATGGGTGCCGGCGACCGCGGCGATGACGCCGCCGCGATCGATATCGCCGACCAGGATCACCGGCACGTTGGCGCGCGTCGCAAAGCCCATATTGGCGATGTCGCGGCTCCTGAGATTGATCTCGGCCGGCGAGCCGGCGCCTTCGACGATGACGAGATCGGCACCCTCGGCGACCTTGGCCCAGGATTCGAGCACGGCATCCATCAGCCGGGCTTTCAGCGCCTGGTAGTCGCGCGCCCGCGCCTCGCCGAACACCTTGCCCTGCACCACCACTTGGGCGCCGATATCGGTCTGCGGCTTGAGCAGCACCGGGTTCATATGGACGGTGGGCACAACGCCACAGGCGATCGCCTGCAGCCATTGGGCGCGGCCGATCTCGCCGCCGAGTTTGTCGCCCGGAATATTGGCGACGGCGGCGTTGTTCGACATGTTCTGCGGCTTGAACGGCCGCACCTTCAGCCCACGCTTTTTCGCCACGCGGCAGAGGCCCGCGACCAGCACCGTCTTGCCGACATCGGAGCCTGTGCCCTGCAGCATGATCGCCTTGGCCGCCATTAATTCCTGCCCTGTGAAACGGTGCCGGTGATCGTGGATTTCGCGGCCAGTGGTCCGCCGCGCCAGATGTAGAGCGCCAGCAGAGGCTCCTTGCCGGTGCGCATGGCATGGCTGACATCAGAGGCATGGTGGATCACCTCACCCGCCTCGCGCCTTCCAAAGTCGCCTTCGCCCATGCGCCATTCGGTGCCGCCGGTCAGCGGAACGTAGATCTCCTCGGCGACGTGGTGATGGTCGGGATAGACGATTTCAGGTCCGAGGATGAGCAAGCCGGCCGCAACCTCGTCGTTGACAAAATGGCCGCGCATGCCGAAGACCTCCAGCCAGCCGTACTTGTCGATGAATGTCTTGCCGAGATCCGCCTCGCTGTAGGTCTGCCCCCAGCGCAGCTCGCCGCGACGCTCCGCAAGCAGCCGCGCCAACGGCTGGGCGTTGGCCGGGGCGAGCTCGACGATGCGGTCGAGCTGGCGCAGGCAGGCAAGCGGACGCGGCTCGAGCAGTCGTGCCGGCATGGCCCAGCCGATCCGGGCCACCGCATCGCGCACCAGCGCATCATCGAATGTTTCAAGAGTGGCATGGAAACAATCGAGCAGTTCATCGAAATTTGTCGTCACGCCTTGCCCCAGACACGCATTCTCACACAGCCGCTGCCCAGATCGTTGGATGGAGATGGTCGGCTTGCGCGGCGGCATCATTGGTCTAGATTGGACGGCGCGCAAAGCCAAAAACGACAGGCCAGCCGGCCGAAGACATCACGGAGCACGCCATGGACGCCGCTGTCGATGCGGGCACCAGCCAGTTCGAACTCAACGAGGACCAGCGCGCCATCCAGCAGATGGCCGAGGCCTTCGCTGCCGATCGCGTTGCGCCGAACGCGCTCGACTGGGACCGCAAAAAGCATTTTCCGGCTGACGTGATCCGCGAGACCGGGCCGCTCGGCCTTGGCGGCATCTATGTCGGTGACGATGTCGGCGGCTCGGCGCTCGGCCGGCTGGACGCGGTGCTGATCTTCGAGGCGCTTTCGCGCGCCGATCCGGCCTTCTCCTCCTTCATCTCGATCCACAACATGGTGGCTTCGATGATCGACCGCTTCGGCAGCGACGAGCAGCGCCAGCACTTCCTGCCGAAGCTGACCTCGATGGAATGGCTGGCGAGCTATTGCCTGACCGAGCCGGGTTCGGGATCGGATGCCGCGGCGCTGAAGACGCGCGCGGTGAGGAGCGGCCGCGACTATGTGCTGAACGGCGTCAAGCAGTTCATTTCGGGCGCCGGCGACAGCGACCTTTACATCGTCATGGCGCGCACCGGCGCTGACGGTCCGAAGGGCATTTCGACCTTCGTCGTGCCGAAAGATGCGCCCGGCCTGTCTTTCGGCGCCAACGAGCACAAGATGGGCTGGCACATGCAGTCGACCCGCCAGGTCGTCTTCGAGGACTGCAAGGTGCCGGTTGAAAACCTGCTCTCGGACGAAGGCGCCGGCTTCGGCATCGCCATGGCCGGGCTCGACGGCGGCCGGCTCAACATCGCCGCCTGTTCGCTGGGCGGGGCGCAATCGGCGCTCGACAAGGCGTTGTCCTACACCGCCGAACGCAAGGCCTTCGGAGCCAAGATCAACCAGTTCCAGGCGCTGCAATTCAAGCTGGCCGACATGGAGACCGAGCTGCAGGCTGCACGGATATTCCTTTACGCCGCTGCCTCGAAGCTCGACCGCAAGGCCCCGGACGCCTCGAAATGGTCGGCGATGGCCAAGCGCTTCGTCACCGACATCGGCTTCAACATTGCCAACGACGCGCTGCAACTGCATGGCGGCTATGGCTATCTGCACGATTACGGCATCGAGAAGCTGGTGCGGGATTTGCGCGTCCACCAGATTCTCGAAGGCACCAACGAGATCATGCGCGTCATCATCGCACGCGCCCTGATTGGGCGGCAGTAGGGCAGTAGGGCAGTAGGGCAGTAGGGCAGTAGGGCAGTAGGGCAGTAGGGCAGTAGGGCAGTAGAAATGACCGGCAGGATCAATTCTTACAAGGACCTTATTGTATGGCAGCAGGGGAGATATCTGGCGCATGATCAAGCTTATCAGATGCGACCTAGGCATCGGAAAAATGCTTCGCAACTTATAAGCAACTAGCGCCCGAATAGGCTGCCCTACTGCCCTACTGCCCTACTGCCCTACTGCCCTACTGCCCTACTGCCCTACTGCCCTACTGCCCTACTGCCCTACTGCCCTACTGCCCT
>NZ_AZUX01000054.1:0-38776 GCF_000513915.1 Mesorhizobium sp. WSM2561 | reverse complement strand
GGTCGGACGCCGTAGTAGTCGTAAACGCGGCGGCCACTCTCGGCATTCCAGTCGAAATCCTGGTCGCGAGCATAGCGCGGAGCGCCTTCAACTTGCTCCTTCGTGATGTCAATGCGGAAGCCTGCAAGGCTCTCGTCATAGTCGAGCTTCTGCCACGGCAGCGGATAGTAGTCGTCGCCAATTCCAAGAAAACCACCAAAGCTGAGAACGGCATAGGATANCCTGCCGCCCCTCTTCTCGAGGATCAGCCTTTCGACCTGCCCGATGTGATTTCCCTGGATGTCATAGACGTTGGTGCCGACGACCATGTCGCTGGCGATAAGGTCGTGGGTCTCACGAATGTCGGGGTCTTTGTTTGTCATGGTTTGCTCCTTCCCGTCGGTCATTGAGCAAAACGGGTCCGTGCCCGCGGGGTTCCGGGGAACTGTGCAAATAGACCTGAAAGCGAGAAGCGCCCCGTCGATGTGATCGGCAATGCCGTGAAGGTTCCGTGTGCACACCCGCTTCCTCGAGTCGTCGTCTCGCGGCGGCGACCACGTCTCCTTCGAAGCTATCCTGACGTCTAAGAACGACAGCCTCGCCCGGCAGCTCTGGCATGCCGAGGTCTAGGAGCATCTGGAAGCCTTCCGTACTCTTGGTGCTAAGAGCCCAGTCTTTCAGCGTTTGGATCTCACCAACCTGGCGACCTTCTGCCTGGTGCGAGTCAGGCGCGTCGTCTTGCCACGCTCATCCGACAATATCATTTCGAATCCTTGGATCGTCTGCCAGAAGTCGTGTTCGATCGAACCGGGCTTTTCTTTTGGCAAGACTGCAACGAGTCGGCGGAAAGCGGCTTCGGCAATGGCGGCTCTATTTTTCCCGAGCGTCGCTAATCCATTAGCGAAGTTTATCAGCATCATGGCAGGTGTCGATCAGGTTGAGTATTCTCGTGTGGTCAATCATTCGAGCACCACGCTCACCGACACGCAATAAACTTGCGAAAAACTCTAGTTTAAGGCTTTCGCAACCGCGCATTGAAGCACGATTTTCCATTTAAGAGCCAAAACAAATTCGTCAAATTGATAAGCGAACGGAATAAAAGTCGCGCTCGATCCCTGGCGGGCCCTTGCGGTGTCGGCCGGTAGGGGAAGTCGCGGCATCACGTTCCGCCGGGTTCGCATAGATTATCCAGGCTCCACAGTCCAATTGCCCGGCGAAGGCGCTTCTCGTCCGTCACCCCCGTTTGGTAGACGCAAATCAGAAAGGATCGACGGCTGCGACAGAGTCATGCTCGATGCCCCTTGCCGAACAAAGGTCATCGAAGATACTTTGGAGGATACTCAGCTCCTCCGGCTGGAAAATGCGGCCGTTTATCGGGAAAAGCCGTGTTAACATGGCGCACCAATCGCATTGCGTGGCGAAAGGCGTATCACGCAACGATGCCGTCCGAAAATGTTTTGTGAGGCTTGCTGAGCGGCAGAGCTATCGGCACGGCTTTTCGGTAACCATTGCTTCGATGCGACCCCCCATGAGACGGTGGTTGCGTCGGTTTCTCCAGCGTGCCAGTTTTGTCGAGGCAGGCACACGGTCCCGTTGCCCGACGCCATCATCGCCGTTCTTAGCGACCATACGTCCACAGCACTTTGTCTATCTTGCGTGGAGTCCAGTCGCCCAATCTTAGAATGCGATTGAGATCTTCGGCCTTACGCCTGAGGATACGGATCAACAGCACACCGTTCTCTGCCGTTAGGTGAACCGCGACGGGTTTGCCGGAGGCCGTTTCGTTTGGGTCACGCCGCCATGGCAGGCTCTTCGAGCATGTCATGGCGGCGTTCCTCGGCTTCGGCCGGCGGGAGGTTGCCGATGGGCTCCAGCAGCCGGCGATTGTTGAACCAGACCACCCACTCCAGCGTCGCGTACTCGACGATCTCGAACGAGCGCCACGCGTCGCTGGATCACCTCGGCGTTGTAGAGAGCAAGCGTTGGTTTCCCGCTAAACAACTAAGGGAAATCAAATCGCGGTGCGGGGCTTTTCGCCCGATGGTCGCTCCGCATTCGAGAAATCCGTTGTTCGCCGCAACGTTCAATGGTGCTATGGAATGAGTGGAGCCAATGACGGTCAGGCCGCGTCCCGAGGAGCGCTTGGAGGAACCATGATTGCCGGATACTGTCGAACATCGCCGCGCCCGTCGGCAACGCGTCTTGAAGGGCGCGACCATTATCATCAACATCACAAAATCGGAAATCAGCTGCACGATGCGCAATCGGCACGCCGGCGGAGCAGAACTGAACGTGCCCGCTGAAACGAGGATTCCGAACGAGTTTCTTCTCTATGTGCCCGTCGATGGAGTGGCTTATCGCTCCATTGTGCGCTGGCGCAAAAATGAGAAGGTAGGAGTCCAATTTACTGGCGCGGAGCCGAAGCCCCGACTGCACTACGGCTAACCGAGCCGCCGGACGGGTTTTCCTCTCCATGCGAGCCGCGCTGAGCTGAATGCGAGAGCTGCGGCGACCACAAGGAACAGCCTGAACGGCGATCTCACTCCCTGGGGCTGCAACAGGATTTCCACTTCTATAACGCGGCACGGCCTATGTGGTCCTTCGCTGACCGAGGCATGGAGGCCTCCCGAGATCTTTGGCTCGAGGAAGCGCTCCCGACCTGCGAATTAGGTAAGCAGCGTCTCACTTGCACTAATTGAACCTAAGCGGCGCGTCTGCTTAGCCGTTTTCGCAGATCAGGCGACGCCCGAATAGACCCGCAAGGCCTTCCTGGCCGCAGCCAAGGAGTTTCGTAAAAGCAAAACCTTATGCAACCAAATCAACCGTCACCCCTTCGGGCCGTGGGGACACCATCCATAACGCTCGCGATGCCTAGGACAGTTTTGTATGACAGCACCAAGCGTCGTTCTGCTTATCGAGGACGCAGCTATCCTATTGCTCGACGTCGAAACCGCCCTCGAAGAAGAAGGGTTCGAGGTCATTTCCGCGATTAACGGAGCAGAGGGGATGGCGAAGTTTGACCGCCACAAAGACGACTTGAAGGCGCTCGTTACGGACGTAAGTCTCGGAACGGGGCCGACCGGCTGGGACGTCGCCCGTCACGTAAGAACCGCCGTCCCCACCATGCCGGTGATCTATATGAGCGGCCACGGGTCGGACGATTGGGCCGCGCATGGGGTGCCGAACAGCATCATGATCAGCAAGCCGTTCGTGATGACACAGATCATCACCGGGCTAGCAACCCTTCTCAATGAGGGAAGCTCCAGCTTGGCGCCGGAGGACGGGCGCGGTCAGCCCAACTCTTGACGATCCAGCGGGCCCGACATCAAGCCAGTTCCATGTCAGGCACCTCCCGCCAATATGGTGTCATCGGCTCGCGTACTCGCCAGCGTCGGATTGACCTCACGCGACCACGCAGCAAACCGTCAGCCCCGTCGCGGCCCGCCGATGAAAGCACAAGCCTTCGCTCAGCGGATAAGCCGGTACTGTCCCAATCTCGTCCCTTCCTGCTCGCGCCGTACCGCTTGTGTGGAACAGTGGTTTGAAATGCCGGAAACGCTACAGCGCTAGTAGACACTCTACGGCCCCCGAGCCTATCCACGAGGGCGAAGCACTCGCAAAAGCAATTATTTAGACTGTGGAAAGGCTAACCCGATCGCCGGCTTAAGAGACGGGCAGTGACCTGCCACTGAATTTTCATCCAGCCGCAATTCGAGCCTCGGCGGGTTGTACGCCGTATGGCGCGGGTTGAGCAACGGGCGATCGGCGGAGCTGGTCGGCGTTGCGCAGCCGATCGCCCGTTGCGGTGAGATTGGCGGCATAGGCCGCCGGCGTGAGGTAGCCGAGCGCCGAATGTGGGCGCGATCGGTTGTAGTGAAACGTCCCGCCGGCCCTAATGGTTCACACGCGAACCAGAACGCGACTGCCCTTCGCGACTGAAGGTCGCCCGCAGGGCGGAGCGCGAAATCGCGAATGTGGCAATTCAGATCGTCGCGACTCGGGATAGGCCCCAGCTAGACGTGCTAGATGGGGTCGATCAGGTCGCTTGAGTTGGAGGGAATGATCGTCCTCCCGAAACCTACACCGCCCGAATAAAGACATCGGCGCCCAGGTCAGCTGTGGTTGCCACCAACGCTGCCCAAAGTCGAAAGCAGCCGTCTGCTTAAGCGACCGCGGACCGAAATCGGCTCAGGTGGCGTAGCCGCCTCGTGCGTTGCGCCATCAGGATGCCGTCTCTTCAAGTCCGGAAACGACCTTCAAGGGAGCTCCCGCTGGCCGGGTTACCTTGTTCATAACCTCGTTCTTCGGACCGAAGGCTTGAACCCGGCCGTTCGCCATGACCAAAACCTGATCCAGGCTTGCAAGCGCGCTCGGCCGATGTGCCACCACGACGGCAATACCGCCTCGCGCGCGCACGCCTTGGATCGCCACCGTCAGTGCAGCCTCGCCTTCCGCGTCGAGGTTGGAGTTGGGCTCGTCGAGAATAACCAGAAACGGGTCGCCGTAGAGCGCCCGTGCAAGCGCCACCCGCTGTCTCTGGCCCGCCGAAAGTGCTGACCCGGCCTCGCCGACCCGCGTCTCGTAGCCTTCCGGCAGATGGATGACGAGATCATGAACACCGGCCGCGCGCGCAGCCGCCAGTATTTTGTCCGATGGTGCTTGCGGTTCGAAGCGCGCGATATTCTCGGCAATGGTGCCGTCGAACAGTTGCACATCCTGCGGCAGATAGCCGACATGCTTGCCCAGCTCTTCCGGAGACCACTGGTCGAGCGTCGCGCCATCCAGCCTGACGGTGCCGCGGATTGGCAGCCATATGCCGGCAATCGCGCGCACGAGCGATGATTTTCCCGAAGCGCTCGGCCCCACAATGCCGAGGCCGACGCCCTTTTCCAATGCAAAAGTGGCGTCTTGCACGACCATACGACGCTCCCCCGGCGGCGTGACACTGATGCTTTCGACCGAAAGAGCAGATCTCGGCGCAGGCAGCGAGACACTTGTCACAGTTTCGGGAAGCAGTACCAAAAGCTGGGTCAGCCGGGCCCAGGCCTGGCGGGCGGTGACGAAACCCCTCCAGTGCGCGATAGCCAGTTCGATTGGTGCGAGTGCCCTGCTCATCATGATCGAACTGGCGATCATGATGCCGCCGGTCGCTTGCTGATGGATGACGAGATACGCGCCGATCGCCAGGATACCCGATTGCAGCATCATGCGCAGGATTTTCGAGATGGTTCCGAGTGTCCCGGCAAGGTCGCTCGCTGTTGCATTGGTGTCGAGATAGTCAGCATTGATCCCTGACCAGCGCTCGGCGATGCGCGAGCCAAAGCCCATGGCCTGCAGAACCTCGACATTGCGACGCGTCGCTTCGGCAAGTGTATTGCGCGCCGCCGCTTGACTGTTTGCCTTTCTGGCGGGCTCTCTCGTGCGAATTTCGGCAAGCAATGTCAGGCTGAAGAGAATGACCACGCCGGCCAGCGCCGTCATCCCGATCCAGAAATGGAACAGGAAGCAGATTGCGAGATAGAGCGGCATCCATGGCAGGTCGAAAAGCGCGGTCGGACCGGCGCTCGACATAAACGAACGCACCTGATCAAGATCGCGCAACGATTGAAGGCCGTCGCCTGCGAGCTTGGTGCGCAACGGCAAACGCATGAGGGCGGCATAGACCTGTCCGCTCAGGCGCGCGTCCAACGCCATCCCGATGCGCACCAGCAAACGCGACCGGATGAGCTCAAGAGCGCCCTGAAAGACGAAAAGCGTGCCGGCAAACACGGCGAGCCCAACGAGCGTCGGCACGCTGCGGCCGGGAATGACGCGATCATAGACCTGTAGCATGAAAAACGAGCCGGTCAGCGTCAGGACATTGACCACGCCACTCATCAACGCGATTCCGGAGAACGATTGTCGAAACGAGGCCAAAACCGCCGCGAGAGTTGTTCGCGGCGGTTCGGGTGGAATGAACTGCGTCGTCACCTTCAAAAGAGTTCCAGTTCAGATATCAAGCAGCAATGAACCGGAAATCGTCCTGATGCAGGTTAGTCAAAGCGACATTCTTCAACGTCAGGATATTGCCGGTATCAGCCGTGATCACCGTGTCGGAGCCGACCTGACTTGCAGCGGCGAGCACTGCAGCAAAATCGGCGAACACGTCATTCGCAAACTCGACGGCATCCTGAGACCCGGCACCGGCGGCAAAGTCCGTGATATTGTCTAGGCCAAAATCTGACCTGAAGATAAACGTGTCGTTCCCCGTTCCGCCAGTGAGCGTGTCATTCCCAGCATCGCCAAAGAGACTATCGTTCCAGCTGGTACCGGCTAGCGTGTCATTGCCCGCCGTGCCTCGAACCCAAGCATTTGCATTAATGGTCGCCAGGTTCCACTGCGAGCCATCCGCGAAGGCAATCTTCTCGATCCCCCAATTCGCTGTTGTGGAAAAGAATTGATTTTGAACGGTAATGACTTCGCCGGTCGTATTGGCCGTCACCTTCAGGTTCAGCCCGTCGCGGGACAGCGTTACATCGTCAGCATTCAGGTCCGACAGATTGATCGTATCGATCTCCGCAGTCGAACCGGAATAATCATTGATCGTGTCGCTACCGTCGCCCGACGCATAGATGTAAGTGTCGCTGCCTGCGCCGCTTTGGAGTGAGTCGTTCCCAAGGCCTCCATGGAATGTGTCGTTCCAGCTGGTGCCGGATAGCGTGTCATTGCCCGCCGTGCCTCGAACCCAAGCATTTGCATTAATGGTCGCCAGGTTCCACAGCGAGCCATCCGCGAAGGCGATCTTCTCGATCCCCCAATTCGCCGTTGTGGAAAAGAATTGATTTTGAACGGTAATGACTTCGCCGGTCATATTGGCTGTCACCTTCAGGTTCAACCCGTCGCGTGACAGCGTTACACTTTCAGCATTCAGATCCAACAGATTGAGCGTATCGATATCTGCAGTCGAGCCGGAGTAGTCATTGATCGTGTCGTTGCCCTCGCCCGAGACATAGATGTAAGTATCGCTGCCGATGGCGCCATTGAGCGCGTCGTTGCCACCTCGGCCTCGGATGGTGTCGGCGACATTGAAGCCGGTGATGGTGTCGTTGCCGGAGGTCCCGGCCTGATCGAGCAGCTTGACCCTGAGGTCAGCCCTAGTCCAGGTCGTGCCGTTGGCGAACACCACCTTGTCGACACCGACGCCGCGGTCATCCTCCAATGTGGTCTTGAGCAGGACCGAACCGCCATCGCCGGCGCCAGGTGTGCTCTCGGCTATCACAACCGTCACGTCCGTGCCGTTGCGCGTCAGGCTCACCGAGGATGCATTGATATCCGTGAACACCAGTTGGTCGTTGCTGCCATTGTTTACGCTTTCGGTGATGGTGTCGTTGCCGTCGCCGCGCGCATAAAAGTAAGTGTCGTCGCCAGCGGCGCCATTGAGCATGTCGTTGCCGGCGCCGCCCTGGATTGTGTCGGCGGAGTTGAAGCCAGTGACCGTATCGTTCCCTGGGGTTTCAATGCCGCTGATATACTTGCTCTTTAGCTGTGCGCTGGTCCAGACAGTCCCATCGTCGAACCGCACCGACTCCACCCCTCTATCCCAGGAAGTGTCGCCGCTGCCTGCCAACGCGATGCGACCGCCATCGCCGGCGCCCGACGAACTGTCGCCAACAACAAGAATGATGTCACGGCCGGTGGTAATATCGAACGTTACCGATGACGGCGTGACGCCATGTAGCACCAACGTATCAATACCACCGGAGTAGAAGTTGCCGTTGGCCTCGTTGACGGTATCATTGCCGTCACCGCGATTGTAGACGTAGGTGTCATTGCCGGTGCCACCATTCAGTGTGTCGTCGCCATAGCCAGCCTCGAAGGTATCGGCTGAGTTAAAGCCGGTGATTGTGTCATTGCCGGACGTGCTCAGGCCGTTGAAGTAGCGCGTCTTCAGATCGGTCTTTGACCAGACGGTGCCATCGTCGAAGCGCACTGACTCAATGCCACGATCCCAGGAAGCATCGCCGGTACCAGAAAGCGTGATCCGCCCGCTATTGCCGGCACCCGGCGAACTCTCGCTGATGACGAGAATAAGATCGCGGTTGGCGGTGAGATCGAATGTTACCGTTGATGGTTCGATACCGTTCAGAATCAGTCTGTCATTGCCGCCAAAGTAATAGTAGTCGTTGGCTTCGTTGACGATGTCGTTGCCGTCGCCACGCTTGTAGATGTAAGTATCATTGCCAAGGCCACCATTCAAAGTGTCGTTGCCGAGGCCAGCCTGGAATGTTTCAGACGCATTCGTACCATTCAGGACGTCATCACCATCCGTTGAACCGGTGGTGAGAGACATTTGGCGCAAAGTATTCTTGTCCCAGATCGTCCCATCGTCGAATTCGACAGTCTCTATGCCGTTTTGCGCATAATTCGCGCCTGATGCGACTAGGGTTATTTGACCACCGTCACCAGCGCCTGATGCGGTTTCCGCGATGGTGAGGATAATGTCATTTCCGGACCGCGACACGCTGACCGAAGACGTAGCGATTCCGTGCAACAGGGCCTTGTCGGTACCACTGATATAGATGCTGTCGGTAGTGTCGTCGAACACATCATTGCCGTCGCCAAGGTTATAGACGTAGGTGTCGTTGCCTGCCCAGCCGACCAGCGTATCGCTGCCGCGGCCGCCTGTGAAAATGTCATTGCCGCTGGTGCCGGTGATGGTGTCGTTGCCATTCGTAACCTGCCTGTCCGCAAGAAGCTGACGCAGTTGCACGCGGGTCAGCGTCTGATCTGCAAACTCGAAGAACTCGATATCCCCAAACGAAGGCAGACTGAGCACCTCACCCGTGTGTGTGAGCGTGAACGCGATGCCGTTCTTCGTCGCGCCGGTCACCGATATCGCCACATCGGACAGCTGGATACCATCGTCGAAGCGGATGGTATCCTGGTCAGTAATCTGGAATGCTCCGGCGGCTCGCTCCAAAATCGTGTCGTTGCCGTCGCCATAGCCGAACAGGTAAGTGTCGGCGCCGCCCGCTCCGTCCAGCAAATCGTTGCCGGCGCCACCATAGAGCACGTCATTCCCCCACCAACCGACAATGGTGTCGTTTCCGGCGGTGGTCTGCGAGGAGAGTACCAGCGCGTTAACGTCCTCTTTAGTCAGTACCGTGCCATTCTCGAAGACGAACTGCTCCACGTCGTGCCAAGTATATGTGCTCGTCAGGACGTTCTGGCCATAGATAGAGAGTGTTTCGCCAGTACTGTTGAGCGTGACGACAATATCGGAGTGATTTGCGCCGATCGAGAACGACACGTCGCCCGTTCCGATGCCGGCTCCGAACAGAACCTTGTCGGCATCGTCGTAAAGAACCGCCGCGACGCTCTCGTGGATTGAGTCGTGGCCGAAATCATATCCGAACAAATAGGTGTCACTGCCGTCGCCGCCTGCAAGATCATCATTACCCGCGACGCCCGATAGAACATCGTCGCTGAAGAAGCCGAGGATGGCATCGTTCCCCGCAGTATCTGCATGCTGCAGATATTGCTGACGCAGATCCGCAGCGGTCCAGACCGTGCCGTTGGCGAAATCAAACTCCTCGATCTCATCCGGCCGCCAATTGAGGTTGGTATGCCATGCTTGGCCTTTGATTCGGATGGAGCCGCCATCGGCCATCTGCAGGACGATATCGTTGGCCGCGCTGGCTTCGTGCAGGAAGCGCACGTCATCCGGCAAGATGCCTTGACCGAACTCGATGACATCAAACTCGCCTGCCAGAAAAGCCGGATTGTTGTCTTGGATGGTGTCATGGCCGTCGCCGAGCGCATAGCGGTAGATATCATTGCCATTGCCGCCGCTTAGGAAGTCGTCGCCCAAACCGCCCTGAAGAATGTCGTCAGTGTGGAACGCATAGATGGTATCGTTTCCATCGGTGCTTTTGCGGTCCAGCATGAGATTTTGGAGGTCGAGCCAGGTGAATTCATGAGCCTGTCCGCTCAGGTCCGTGTATTTAAAGTTCTCGATCCGGTCCCAATAGACGTCCTCCAGAAAACCGGGGAAGATGGCGCTGAACTGCCCGAGGAGTTGGACGTCGCTGCCGTCGGGTAGCCTAATGGTCAGGTCGCCTGAATTGGCCACTCTTTCGAACGTCACCTGGGCAAGGTCGAAGGGCGAAACAAATACCAGCGTGTCGTCCATGCCGGCTAGAATATTGCCCGCGCCATCCTGGATCTGGTCGTGGCCATAGCCCGCGCCGAAATAATAGGTGTCGTTGCCGTTGGCTCCTTGGACCCAGTCGTTGCCGGCGCCGAGGTCGATGCGGTCGTCGTTATCGAAGCCGTAGATAATGTCGTTGCCAGCGGTAGAAGACAGATTGATCAATTGCCCCATGATTTGCTGCTCGGTCAGCGACGACCCGTCGGCAAAGACCAGAAGCTCGATACTGCCCGTGAAGAAGCTATCGAAGACACCCGGATGAATCTTGGCAAATGCGCCTTCGACGAGAATGCTGTCGCCCTGGGCACCATAGGTGATCGTATAATCGCTCGAGTTACCGACGCGCGAGAACACGACATTCTGCTGGTTGACCCCAGCGCCGAAATAGATCGAGTCGGCGAAGGTGCGGTACGGGTTGCTTTCGAAATCGTAGATCACGTCATGGCCGTCACCGATATCGAAGCGGTAGATGTCGTAGTCGGCGCCACCCTCGAGACGGTCGTCGCCGGTGCCGCCGCGTAGATAGTTGGTGTCGTTGGTGCCGGTCACCGTCGTGCTGGCGGGATCGATGGTCGCGGCCTCACGGGTCAGGTCAGCATCGTTCCACACAGTTCCGTCGGCAAAGACGATCTGATCGATACCCGCCACCCGCCAAGCGTTGCCGATCCACAGTCCAGGCCATTCGCCCATGAACTGGTCCTTGATCGTGACTGTTTCGCCGGTGGCAATAACGGTCAGGATAAGATCATCGCCAGAGCGGCTGGCTTGGACGTCATCCACGGTGTGGTGCGAAAACCGGACCTGGTTGCCAGCGTCACTGCCGGAAGGCACAGTGTCGTTGACCACGACATGTCCAACGGTTCGGCCGAAAATATAGGCGTCCGCGCCCGCCGCACCGCTGACCGCCGTCTCATCGCCATTGAGATAGAACAGATCGATCCCGTTGCTGCCCGCGACCGCACCGCTGGCATCGACGATTGCCTCTGCCGGAAGCCCGATGGCCGTGGCGACTTGCGCCAGGCCCAGGGTCGATCCCGCAGATTCATAGCCGTCGATAATGTTCTGCAACAGGAATGGATTGGTGTTCGGCAGGCTGGAATTGCGCTGGAAATTGCCGATGACGTAGTCGAGCAAAGGCTTCCAGTCATGCAGCCAGTCGATCGGATCGGCTTGCCAAGCCGCGTCCGCGATCAGCTTTTCGAAGACGCAGCCAAGCTGCCGGTTGCCGTTGTCGGACGTGAAGACATTGGCCTCGGTGTCGTAGCTGATGTCGGTGAAATAACTGGACAGAGGACCGCCCTGCACCGCCACGCGAACGGCGAGTTGCTTGTACCCTTCCTCCATGCGGGTCACGGTTTCGATCAGCGTGGCAATCGGCTGAGAACCCGGCGCCGGCTGCGTGTAGAAAACCGACAGGTCGCCGCCGATATAGCGCTCGAAGAACGCTAGATCCTCACCCTGGACCCAGTCCAGCACGGTCCCCGCTGTCAGACCGAGATCACCAGTCGCGGCATCGATGATAGGACGGGGCGTCCCGCTGGCCGAGCCCACCTGATAGCTAATGGTGCCGCCGTCTACACCCTTGATGTTTGAGGACGTGGAAAGCGGATCGAGTTCGTAGGCCGCTCCGGTACCGAACAAAGCGTCGTAGAGATCATGCCAGTCGGCGATCGCCGAGCCAGTCGAAAGATCCGAATCGTGGCTGTGAAGGATCTTGGCACCGCTGGCGAATTCGACCGTAGTGAGAGTAATTGTGCTGCCGTCAGTATCTAGAACCGTCGATTGCGTGCCGCCCCAGACATAGTCGACGATCTGGCCGTTGACGCGCACCACCAGTAGGTCGGGAAGGTCCTCGAGGCCGGTCACGATAGCGCCGGCATCGTTGCGCACGGGCGCTGCATTGCCCCAGATCTGGGCGATCGGCCGAACCGCGGCGACAAGCTCATCAAGATCGTTGCTGTCGAAGCCCGCCAGCAGACCCTCTATCGCCACCGCCCGGTCATGCGCAGCCTGTTGCTGGGCCGGATCGGCGGGGTTTTCCATATAGCTGATCGCCGAGCGAAGATCGGTCAGAGTGCCAAACCCCTTGAGGTTGGGCAAGGCGGCCGCTTCTGCGGTGACCGGGATGGGATCGCCATCATAGCGGCTGTTCATGTCGTCGATGTTAAACAGCACCTCGCCGACAGTTCCGGTCGAGCCATCGCCCCGTGTGAAGGCCGAGGTTCCGATGACATGGTTGCCGTTGATGGTGTCGAGGACCACGGCTTCGCCGTTCGGGCCGATTTCGACGGCGCCGTTGCCGGCGGTGGGCAAAGTGAACGAGACGATGCCGTGCTGGCCGACCGTCGCTAGTTCAGCGGCCTCGGAAATCAGATTGCCGTTGAAATCCTGCCAGACGAGCAGGCTGCCGAACGTGTCGGATGAATTAACGTTGCCATCGCCATTGAAGTCTGAGAGACCATTGTCGGTGGCGTCGACGACGCCGTCATGATTACCATCCAGCGCGGCAAGGATGCTGTAGCCGTAAGTGTCGCCATAGCCGAACAGCTCGCCGCCGCCATCGATGGCGCCGTTGCCGTTGATGTCGCGCGCCAGCATGCCATCGTCCGGCGCTGCCCAAGCGGTGCGTTCGGAATAGAGGTCGAAGTCGACATCGAACCGTGCCGATGTTCCCGTGCGCATCTTCAGTTCGAGCCCGTCTCCGTCTAGATCGAGCACTAGCGGATCAGCAGTTTCCGGGCCGAAATGGCCCGAACCGGTGAGCGCGCGCAAATGAAAATCGACCAGACCCCACAGACCGATCTCGTTAGCCATCGCCGGGCGGTCGTCGAGCAGATGATGGACTTCAATATGCATTTCGGCGAGGATGATGTCGCCCGGCCCGGAACCGATGCCGAACTCCTGGCCCTTCACGGCCTGCTGCCAACCCTCGATATACATATGGTTATCGCGGCCATCCGCCGAGACCATCCACGGATTGATAACGAGCAGATCGCCGTCCTGGTTGATGCCGTATTGCACTCCGTAAGCACCGACAGCATAGGGCGATTCCGATGCCGCGTTTTTCCAGCCGCCATAAAGGTTGAGCGCGCCGAAAAGCGTCAGTCGATCGTTAGCGTCAAAGCCTTGCACGAGAAGGCCGGGTTGCAGCCACACCTTGTCCTGGCCACCGCCGAGTTCGACGATCGAACCGTACTCCGCGCCGACCAGCACGTCGTCATGGTCGGTCAGGATGATCTTGTCTGCGCCCTGAACACGCAAATTGTCGGCATTGACCGCTCCTGTCACCAGGCCAATTTCCGTGGAGAGGCCGCCAACCTGCGAAATGCCACCGGTGAGCAGCCCCTGCTCGCGCTCCGTCGTCAGACCCTTGAAGTACACCAAGCCGTGGCCAACATCGGAATAATCAGCGATATCGACATTGTTGATGAACGCGTCTTCATCGAGCGTGTCGCCGGGTTTCAACTCCGACTGGACGCGGCGCGAGGCGCCCATATCGATAATGATTTCCGCGTCGAGCGAATTGTCGTTAACGCGTACTATATCGGCATTGTCGGACAGTTCGACGCGTTCAATCGAAACCAAAGTATCCGTCCCGGAGGTGTGATTTGTCTCCATATCGCGGACGACGATTTCGACACCATGACCACCTGGCAGTGGGTAGGCCGTGTTGTTCAACTGCTCGACGATCAAACCCGAGCGGCTAGATATCCGTTCGATGGGCGTCACCGTACCGCCCACCCCGTCTACCTGGAACAGTTCCGGCGCCTGTTCGCCCGACAGATACTTGACCGTATCCGTCTCGCCGGAACCCATTTGCGTCCGCACCCACTCGATCCATGGCGCAAGGCGCTCTTGGCCGCCGATGTAGACATCGTCTCCGTCGCCACCTGTAGGCGAATTGGAATTCTCCATGCCTGGTAGGGCGATGAAGGTGTCGCTCCCACTACCGCCTACCAACAGATCCTTTCCGGCCCCACCCAACAGCGTGTCGTCGCCTGCGCCGCCGGAAACGAAATCGTTGCCGTTGGAGCCGGCGATCTGGTCGTCGCCATCGCCGGAGACGAAAATCGCGCTCTTGTCCGGCTGGGCGGTCGGATCGCCGTTTTCGTCGATCAGATCCGGCAGCCGAACTTGCTGCGCGCCGTCGTCGAGCGCGAAGTGCACGGCATTGAAGCGGCTGGTGTAATACGCCGGCTGCCCCGGAGGCGCTGTGACCGGTCCCCAGAGATGCTCCATCAGCGTCTGCATCTGAAAGGACGTTAACTCGGCATCTTGCGCAAAAGGCGAAGCGAAGAGACCATTGAGAATGGACCGGAGCCCCAACATTTCACCGTTGAAAGAAGCGTCCGCGCCGTTCTCGCCCGAGCCGATCCCCCAATAGTCACTATCGAAATTTATCGTGAGGATTCGGTCGATGCCGGCATAGCCGCCTTCACCCGGCGCGCTGACCTGGAGGATGCCGTCCTGCAACTCAGGATGATTTTCGAGCAGTTGCTTGTTCTTGGCCGTCAGCCCGGCGAACTGCACAATTGCTTGCGTCAGGACTTCAATGCTATCGGCCAAGCTGGAATTGCCAATGCCTGCAGCAACAAGCTTGCCGAGTTCATCTGCATCATTGAACATAGCCCTGACGGCTACATCGCCGAAAGGTCGCGCCCCTTCATCGATGACCGAATAGCCTATAGCCTTTATCAGTTTCCCAGCTGGGCTATTTGTTCCGTTTGTGCCGCTCTCCTCGAAGCCGGCAGCGCGACCGACATCATCGTCGAAAAGCGCCGGCAACAGATACTGTGCAATACTGGCCCAACTATCTGGATCGGCCCCGAGGTCACCACTTGGGTTCCAGTTCAATAGGCCATTTTCCTCGGCAAATTTTATCAGAACGACCAGGGCCTGAGTGTGTAGTTCGATACTAGACAATATGTTCGGCAGAACGGAAGCCAGCGCTCCGCCCACCAGATGCGTGACGGTTTCAACATTAACCCGTGAGAGGGCAGCTATCGAACCTGGCACATAGTAAGAAACTATCTGCGAAAAAACTGGCTCGGATAGCTCACCACCTGAAAACACCGCCTGGAAGAACTCCTCATAGGCAGCTAGCGTTGGGCCTGGTTGAGGAGGATCAAACGTTCCGGACAGGTAGCTCTGATAATCGACATATAGACTATGAACAGCAGCCTCGAAATCGATGTTATCGAAGACCGTTGCGTCAGTGCCATAAATGGCGCCGACGAAGCCGGCTAGCGCACCGCCTAAGGAATGTCCCGTAAGTGTGACAGCTGCATTCGACGGCAGATCCGAAGTAACGGAATCGTAGAACTCCGCGGCAAATCGCGTCTGACTGACAAAGTAATTTCCCAATATGAGTTGCAGGTCGACCGTAGGGAGTTCTGTCCAAACATCTGTTCCTCGATACGAAATTACCCTCTCGCCGTTCCAATCATAAGCGATCGCGTAAAAGTCGGCGGCTTGAGCGGCGGTCGGTGTCTCTTCGGGAGCACTCGGATCGCGAAAAACCTCTTCAGAATCGGTGGATATCGTGGCCACGCCGAGTTGGTTACCTTCGACAGCCAGACCTGTAGCATACCCGCGGTTGTATGCGTCCATCGACAGGATTGCCAAAAAAAGGTCTTTCGACATGGCTGTCGTCATAGTTTCCTCCAGAATCGGTCGTTGAGAACATTCCGCATTGGATCGCCGAAAGCCAAATTCTTGTTCAGCGGGATGCACGCTTTTCCAGACTTGAGACAAGGAAGCAGCGTGGCAATTCGGCCCTCGGTCACTTTTTCATCGGTAATTTCAAGCGTGATGCGCTTGAGCGCCACACCCGGCCCGAAGGTGGCGGCGAGATTGTCGGGATCGACCTTGGTGACGGTCTTCGGGTCGGCGATGTCGGTAAAGGTGACCAGCAGAGGATATTCGTCGCGTGGCACATCGCGTACGTCGCGTATCTGTTCGAGAAAGGCTGGCCTCTCATTGCCGATGAGTCCAACAGGGATGAAGAGCGACAACGCTCTGCTTGCTTCGCCGTCTAGTAGCGCGAACAAATATCTGCCGGGAGCAATTTCGACAAAAGACGCTTCTCCCTTAATGCTGCTGTGCAAGCCGCCGGCACCGTCTACGGGAATCCACTTTGGTTCCGTGGTGGCATGAACCGCGACCACGCTTCCGCTGGACACGATTCCCGCCGGCGTCTCGACGCTAAGGGTCAGCTTCTGATGCCAATCCCAGCTTTGGAAGCCGAGCGCTCGCCAGCCTGCCGCGCCCGTCGCAAGCAATACCACCGCAACAATTGCCAATTTGACGGCAGCCTGCGCCATCAGCAACTCCCAGCTACCAGTGCAGCCAAGCCACTGCCAAGTGAATTCCCTGTCAAGATGGCGTTCCCGCCCTCTGTAGCGAATGGGTTTTGTCCCGTGATATCTTCGTAGAAATCGAGCGCTAGCTGTCCCTGCGCGCCAGGAGCATAGGTGGTCGGACTGAGAATGCCTGCGCCAACTGCCCAGCCGGAGAAAATGTCGCTGGCGAAAAGACCACCGAAGCTATTGGTGCCTCTATAGGAAATAACCGTCGTGCCGGCCTCGATGCCCTCCACGCCGGAGCCAACGTCATATGCTATCGCGTAAAAACCAGAAGCTTCTGCTGAGCCCTCCATATCCAAATCCGACAACTTGATAGATATAGTGGCGTTTCCGATAGATATTGACCCATCTGATCTTTCAGATAGGCCGCCAATACCGGCATCATATCCACGGTTATAGGAGTCCATTGCGAGAATGGACAGAAAAAATTCCTGTGATATACTCATGTTCCTCTCCAAACGAAATTAATTCTTCCCACAACTTCCCCCGGAACCTTCAAAGGGGTTCGGCCGCCACCGGCTGTCAGAAATCTTTCACGCGGCCAGCTCAGCCAAGGGAGCAAGGTTTCGACTTTTCCACTTGTCGTTGCTTCGTCGGTGATTTCGAGCGTGACCCGGCTTAAAGAAACCCCGGGACCAAAGGCCGCGGAAATAACGTTTGGGTCCACCTTCCGCACAGTCCTCGGATCATTTGGGTCCGTGAAGGTGACAAGCAGCGGATAACGGTCGCGAGGCACGTCCTTCGTGCCCCGGAAGCGCATGATAGCAGGCAGAAGCCTCTCGTAATCGCCGCGGCGATAACCCAGATGATCATGACGCGTGTACTGGGCAATGTATTTGGTTTCTTCGCCGATCAGCGCGAAGAGCTGCCCTCGCCGCCCAAGGTCCACCACCGTCGCCTCGCCTTTATAGCCCGAGGGATAAACCCCAAGTGCATTGGCTTCCTGCCACCAGACATGGGACACGGCTGAACCGGAAACCACCTTGCCGTCGACAAGCACCTCGACGGTTACCTTCTGGTTCCATTCCCAGACGTCGGCGAACATGCTGCATGAGGCGAAAAAAAAAGCAGGTACGAAAACTGCTCTTCGCGCTAGGAGGCATGCAAACTGCCAACCGCCATCCGCCATATGGCCAGACGGTCCGCGCCTCCGAGCTCCAGCACCCAAAACTGAAGCAATGCCAAGCGTGACGCCCGACACCATCAACCCCTCGCCGTTTTCATGGGTGCACGACGATCACCGCCGCGTTACCCCCGCGGCGATTTTGGTAACATAGCTGTGATGGGTTGTTAAGGCCTCGCCAAGAACAACTTAAGAAAATCTTGGCTTTTATCTATAAGAGATTTCTAATTTACACTTTTATCTACTGTGGTTGTATGGATGGAGCTCACTCCGGCTTAACAGAGAATAGTTTCCAGCCTGAGCGGTGCAAGCACGAAAGAAATACCTCTAGCGGCTTGCCAAAACTGCTATTCCAAAGCTCATGAAGGCACCGAGGTGCGCTCTTCGCTAAGCTTTTCCAGGAGCTCTTTGTCGACCAGTTGCCGGACCATTGGGTGGACGCGAACCGGCGCGCCCTTGGCAAGCTGGCCGAAATTGACCAGCACGCTCGTGGCCAGATTGCGGTTTGCGGCAACCACATCGAGCAGCCAGACGATGTCGCCGCTGTCCCAGTCGTCGCCCTTCAGGCGAACCGGAAAATTGCGCGCGCGGATCTGCTCCTCGATCTTCGCACTCACTGTCTCCGAAACCTTTGCCCAGATCGCCACGCCGATCATTTGCCCCTCATTGCCGGCCGTAGACGATTTGGCCGATGCGATCGCGATACGGTCGCGCAGTAGTGGTTCCAACACCAACCATTCCAGATCGGAGATCGACTGGTTGCGATAGCGTGGGGTTGCCATTAATGCCAAAGTGACCTGCGAGAAGGCGGCCGCGAGCTTGCTGCGTACCTCACGCAATTTGGCGTGGGCTTCCTCGGACAACTGTGGAGATTTCACCGGGTCCGTCCCGGCGACCGCTTCGGATTCTTTATCCTGGGGCTCGCCGGCTTCAGCTGCACCATTCTGTCTCGGCGACGCCCTAAGGATTCCGCCATTGCCGCTTTTTTCGTTTGTCATAAATTGTCACCGTTGCTGATTTCGCCCATGGTCGAGTCAACAACCGCCCGGGTCAACATCCGAATACCGGTGTCCTCCCTGAGCCGCCGAATTAATCGAGCCAAACACAGGCCGCGATATTGGCATACCCGCCGCCTACAAATGATCTGCCATACAAACTGCTTCGGCGCAAAGCTCAGGGATCGAGGCTTCGGTGAGCGGTGCTGCCATCTTGCGACAACGTGTGGCGGGAACATATTGCTAAGATTGGAGGATCTTTGAAGGCGGCGATGTGACCCGTCCAGAGATGATCCGTCGAATTCCTCGCGAATGGCTAATCGAGAATAAGCTTATCGAAGGGTCAAAGCCTGACGAATGACGCGCAGGTCGGATGACCAATCGATTGGCATGCACTACCCGCAAATGAATCATTTGACGCCGCCGGAAAAGCCGACGTAGAACAAGAAGATCATCCACCCGAAAAACACCCAAACGACCAGCCCCTGAAGGGCCTTGCTGCGCTGAAACCACTTGTCGAACACTTGGAAGGCTGCGTTAAAGATCGCGCCCACTATTACAAGCAGCGAGATCACACCGAAGATCATGCCGCCGTTGTTAGATATGTCGCCCACCTCGATCCCCATCATGGCATTCCGTATCCTGACTTCTCGTTTGCGCGCATTGTCTTGATCTCACTGGAGATGACCGCAGACCTTGCCAATGCTCGCTTAGATTTCGCCTACCGCGCCCGGCATAGCTTTTCAAGGTTGTGCTGGTGGCGGCGTAGTATCCGCGATGGTTGCGAGGTTTCTGGTTCTTCTGCATGACCATTCTGGCACCTTCCATCCACGAGCGGACTTGCGCTTCGCCGGGCGACGTGCCCTCTATTCCGCCGATGAAAATGCGCACCAAAGATCAAATGCGGTATTTGCGCGATATGGAGCGCCGCATACGCGCGAGCGAGTTCTGGCGCGGCAAGGTCAAGGGCGCGGAAGCGGCCATCCGCCGGCTTTATCTGACAGGGGCTGGTGACTGTGGCGGTTCTTCATGGCCGTCCGATGCGTCACGAGAAGAGATTGACGCCCGTATTGCGGCGGAACGGGCACAACAGCGAAAATTTTCTGCTCTATGGAAGCGTGACCCGGAACGGGCAAGGTCGATCGATTGGCAGTGAAACGGCGGCGGCTGATGGACAGCCATCGACGTGAACACCGCGTTTCGAGCGTGCGTAACCTGTAGGCTCGGTTGGCGGGTTTCGCGAATAACAAATTTGGGCCGCGCCCCGCCAAGATCGTTGCTTCGTTGACGCCGTTCCGCATATCCGATGCACGCGACCTCTCATGGCTCCCGAACGCCTCGTTTCATTTGGTCGTGCCTTCGCCCCCCACCGATAGTCATTGATCCTCATCGATCAGTGCGAACAGGCGGACCGGCTTAACCGATCCGTCGAAGTATGGGGGGGGTACAACGCGATCTCTGCGACACCGCCTTGATGGGCGATCACCACGTAGTTATCCGTGGGCGTCAACGTCTTGCAACTCGGGTCGCAATCTCGTGCCAGCGCGGCGGTTACGCAAGCGAGGAACCCGTCGCGCCCGGCCAATGCGGGTGTCGTGGGCCATGATCGGCAGTCTTTACTGCGGATTGTTCTGTTGGCGCCCCACTGCCTCCGCCGGAAAGGCGTTTTGCAGGGAAATGTTGTATGCCCTTCCCCATTCGGGGCCACCGTCGCACATGAACCCGAACTGACCGAAGTTGAGGTGAACGGTCCCGGTGCGCGAAGCTGACAGGGCGCGGAAGCACCGTTCGACAGTTTCCTGAACTTCTGCCGCCCGCAGATCGCTCAATGCAGCGCCAGAGTTTATAACCATCGAGTTGAAGCTCGATGCGAGAGGATCGTTGCGCGTGTAGAAGGAGATGGCGTCCACCGACCCGCCCCCCAGCACTGGCGCTTCACCCTTCCCATCGGCACAGTACATGTTGATTTCGGCTGCCGCTGGATGGTCGAGCGGGATGCTGCCCAGCGACGGGATTGCCTCGCCAATACTCGCGCCCGTCAGCCGCGCCACAGAACTTGCGGCTGCATCACATGGCGCTTGTCCAACGGACGGGATCGCGCCCGTTTCGGCTATCGCTTTTTCGTCATCAGCCGAGAATACATGCAGCGCGACAAGTAGTGCGCATCTGCCCAACGTGAATTTGAGCGCACGTACTCCGAATTCACCAAACACGGTCTGGTTCTTGCGTCATGACACATCTTCCATGTTGCTGTTTTATGCCAACAAAGGCACAGGAATATTTGATCTTGAGATAAATCCGATTTCCGAATTACCGCGCTGTCGAGAGGATCGACAGGGCGGATGGCCAAATCCCATTGTTCAGAACGCCATAGCCGCTTGGCCGCTTCCTGCTTACCGAAAAGCGGAAGCAGGCCGGATTGACGCGAGCCGCTGTGGCTGCTGCGTTCGGTCGTGTCACCAGCGCGTCCAGCGGAAGTGTTAGCATTCGAGAAAATCCCCGTTGCCGGTGGCCCAGCCTAGGCGGAGCCGCTGCCCTGACTTAAGGACCACCTTGCTCGACCGGTCAGGTTCAGCTTCAACACCAAGAAGACTTGCGAAACTTGCGAACTCCTCGAACCACATGCGGGTTGGTGAGAACGAGTGGACGATCATGGCGGCTTCGTCTGTCTTGAACCGCCGTGCCTCGATCAGCGCGGAAGCCGTCCGGTGCATCAACTGATAGCGGATATGGGATGGCGGAACCTCATCCAAGCAGAGCAGACCACATAGCTGGCACATGCGATCTCGCTTTTGCTGGGACGGTTCTGCAAACCACTCTCCTACGGGTGGGCCAAACGGTTCGTTTACCTTCCCTTCGATGGTTGCGGCGCAGGTCTGGTCGCCGAACCGGATAAGCGCGAACACATCGTTCTGGCTGTCGCGATTTCCCCCGTCCAGCGCCACTTTGTGCTCAGGAAGCGCAAGCAGCAACTCGACCAGCCCATCGAACATGTGAGCGATCTCCTGCGGCAAGCCGTCGGCGTTTTCCCAGCAGTGCGCAAGGGTCTTTGCTGAGTAGCCTGTTCGCCATTGCCTCTCGTGTTCGCGCAAAACCGCGATAATCTGCTCTTCCGTAAATCGCTTTCTCTTCATCTGTCCGTCCTTCAATCGAGGCCGGACTCTAATCAAAACCGGAGGAAATTACCCGTGGCAGGTCATCGGACTCCCAGTGGGCGGCACCGCGGCGAGACTGCTGGCGGAGCTGGCCCTTTCCGACACCGACAAGGCGCTCATGGATCATGGCATTTCGGTCACGCGGTTCGTCGACGATTTCCGGATCTTCCTGAACGCAGGCGATAATCCCTACGACGTCCTCAGCTTCCTGGCGCAGCAGCTCAGCATCAACGAGGGGCTCTCCCTCAACGCCGCCAAGACAAGGGTCATGTCCCGGGCGGAATATATAGGCAAGCTCAAGGGTCTCACGAGCGACATATCGGACGAGGCGGAGGGAGAGGCCCTCGAATCGTTGACGGCCGAAATCTACTTCGACGATGCGCCGGACGTCGAGGACGTCGAGGCCCTGAAGGCGCTGAACTTGCTGGGCTTCCTCCAGGAGGAGATCGGCAAGGACAATTATGACATCGGCCGGATCAAGGTGATCTTCCGCGCACTAAAGATCGCGAAGCCGGTGGGCGCCATCGACTACATCGTGGCGAACTTCTCGGAACTCGTGGTGTTCGCCAAGGAGGTGAGCCTCCTCATGCAGGCGCTCGAGAAGGATACTCCCGGCTGCTTCGACGGACTCGCTGATAGTGTGATCTCGGCCATCCTCAAGCCGCCGGCCTCCAGCGTCCAGCTGATCCGGACTTGGCTGCTCGAGCTGTTCGTGCGCGCAACCGTGCCCATTACAGCACTCCAGTTCAAGCAAATGGAGAACCTTCCGTCGCTCCTGGACAGGAGGCAGCTTCACATCATTCGAAGCAGAACGGACAACAAGCATTTCTTCCGCATGAACAAGGCCGCCGTCGGACAGATTCCTCCGTTCGAGCAGCCCGCGTTCATTTCCGGCGCGGTCTGCCTGCCGACGGACGAGTATGAGAACTGGCTTGCCACCCTGAAGCCCATCTTCTCGGGCCCGACCTGCCACCTGTTCCTCAAATGGGTGAAGGCTAACAAAGACAAGGTGATTTCCAAGCTGGGCGCATCTGCGGACGACCACCCTGAATAGCACCGCGACAAGAACACCGCATAAGCCTCAAGGCCCGCCACCCCGCGAGCCTTCCTTCGAGTATGCCAAAAACGGACTGCCCCTATAAGAAAGGGCGATGTGTCGGAGTTTAATGCTGCAGACCTGCCGGTCTACGACAAGTCGTCTTTGCATTAATTTGAAAGGTGGCTCACTACTGCGGCGTATGCTGGATTCTGGCATAAAAGGGGGGAAGAAGAGCAATGGCTGAGGAGGATGTGCCGCCACGGCGGCAGTTCCAGATTGTCCGCAACGGCGAACCGACACCGGCCAATATAGATTGGTCCCAAGGGGTCGAGACAGTGCAGAAAGGCATCGCTGATGCTCTGAACGCACGCAACGTGGCGTTCCTTCTGGGTGCAGGCTGCTCGTCATTGCGGATCGACGGGGAGGAGCGAGGCATCTCAACCATGCAGGGCCTGGCTGAGACGTTCTGCGACGCTACCGCTCAGGCGCACGCAGCCGCGCAGCAGGCTGCGGAGGACGAGGATCTCTTGGGCGAAGATAGCACGGGCGAGCCTACCGTTGAACCATCTGACTGGCTTGTGACCGAAGAAGAGGTGGCCTTTCTCCAAGAGGTAGGCGTCGAACTGGCCGATGAGTACGCGCGCAATCTTGAGCGCCTGATGGAGGTCCTGCACAGTCTTCGTTTCGTTCTGCAGCGTAGCGCGAAATCTTCCCATTGGGCTCGGGCTAAACAGCTGACCGAGGTGATCAACAAAGTCCAGGCTTTCCTCTGGGAACAATGCACTCAAGGCGCCTTCGCGAGGGGGGATACAGCTGTCGCTGACCTCTATGAGAAGTTTTATCGCAAATTGGTGTTGCGCGACCGAAGCCTACCCCGGCCTTGGGTGTTCACCACGAATTATGATCTTTTTAATGAGACCGCGATGGACCGCCTTGGTATTCCTTACGCCAACGGCTTCTCTGGCGTTGTAGAGCGGCGTTTCAACCCCTCCACATTTCGCTATGCCTTGGCTGAACAGCTGGATCTTTCGAACCGCAAATGGTCGGCAGTCGATGCGTTTGTCTATCTATGTAAGTTGCACGGATCGATCAGTTGGACAGAAGACGATCACGGCCTGTTCCCTATCCGCGAGAAGTGGCCAGCCGACGGCGGCGCCAAGATGATGATCTTTCCGACGCCGGCAAAGCAGAACTCGAGTCTCGGGTCACCGTACGCCGACCTCTTTCGCGAATTCCAGTCGCGCATCGTTCGGGAACAAAGCGTGCTGGTGACAGCAGGCTACGGGTTCGGCGACGAGCACCTGAACAATATCATCTATCAGGCACTGACGATCCCGACTTTTCGCTTGATAATCTTTGCGTCACCGGACGCGCCCGGAGAAATTGCCAAACTGCGGGCCCTTGGTGATCCACGGATCTGGATCATTGGTGGCGACGGTCCCGAGCCTAGTACAAGGGCACATTATTTCGACACGATGGTCGACCGGTTCATGCCTCAGCGGCCAAGCGAGCGTATCGACGACGCCGTTCGCAAGGTGATGAAGGAATTGGCTCCGGACAAGGACGATACCGAATGAGCCATGACGATCGCAAACGCGCCGTTGGAAAGGTCACGTCAGTCGCAGCAGACAGGTTCGTGGTCGAAATGCACGCGGGAACCGACAACTTCACCGTGGTCGGGTTTGATGATGTGCATTACGTCGCACGTCTAGGCTCGTTCCTGATGATACCGACCCACGCCGAATACGTCGTCGCCGAAGTTGTGGGCCTGCGCGAGCGTGATGTTGCTCCATCCTCAAGGGGCGATATCGACAAGGCCGGATCGGCGAAATTCCTCGACGTCGTGCCCGTAGGCATGCTGCCTGCTTCAGGGGACGGAAAGTTCCGGTTCGGCGTGTCGGTCTTCCCGTCGCTCTACGCCGACGCACTGTATGCACTTGACAGCGAACTCGACCGGATATTTGAGACGAAAACCGAGGCTGAGGCGGGTATCGGGCCCGACGGGCAAGTCAGTGTGCCGGCGGACGCCACCCGCTTCCGTGTTTTAAGCATTGGTCAGTCCGTCGTGTTCGAGGACTATGCGGTGAAGGTCCGCCTCGACGACTTCTTCGGTGGTCACGTCGCAGTGCTAGGTAACACCGGCAGCGGAAAGTCGTGCACAGTCGCCTCTATTCTACAGGCGCTTTTTGAAAAACCGAACGAGCATCATGCCCGGGGTGCCACGTTCGTGGTGTTCGACGTCAACGGTGAGTATCGGCAGGCGCTAGAACCACTGGCAAAGCCGGGCGGAATTGGGATCGATCGAGTTGTGCTCGATGGAACAGCGACTGGTTTCCGCTTGCCGCATTGGTTCCTAGACCTTTCCGAATGGGAACTGCTACTTCAGGCCAGCGAACGCACGCAGGTACCCATACTGCGCATGGCGCTTGGCCTTTCAACGATGTTCTCACAAGCTGGCGCGGACGATCTTGACGGCGTCAAGAACCATATCCTTGCGAAATGCATCACGCAGATCATGCGCGACGATTCCAGCAGTCCGTCCAAGCATGATCGGATAGTTGGCATCTTGCAGCGATTCAACACGAGTGAGATCAATCTCCAATCCATCCACCCGTTCATCAAAATTGGCTTCGGTCAGATGGCCGACGCCCAAGGTTTGGACGACTTTCTCATCGGCGAGAATGCCTTTGTTATCGACGACTTGAAGCTACCGGATTACGAAAACATCCCTTTCGATTTCCGATCGCTAGGCGAGGCAATGGATCTAGCCATCCTTTACGAGGAGGCACACGGCAATCGCCAGATTCGCGACTACTGCTCGCAGATGGTCACCCGCCTAAAATCCCTTGAGGAGCGCCGGGAGTATGAGTTTCTGCGCCATTCACTGCCGCCTGGTGGGGAAATGGGTGAAGGCCAGATTGAATTTCTCGCCCGAATCCTCGGCCTAACCGCGAAGGGCAGTGGCCTGACCAAAACCAGTCAGGTCGTGATTGTCGACATGAACGCCGTATCGGATGACGTCGTTGAGCTTTTTTGCTCGGTTCTAGCGCGCATGACTTTCAGGCTGCTGCGACAAGCCGACCCGCGCAATCGCTTCCCTGTTCACTTGCTGCTTGAAGAGGCTCATCGCTATGTTGCCTCCACACCCTCCCGTTATGCGTTGGACGCGGCGAAGGTCTTTGAGCGGATAGCCAAGGAGGGTCGCAAGTACGGTATATTCCTTATGGTGGCATCACAGCGGCCGAGCGAACTTTCAAAGACCGTTTTGTCTCAATGCTCTAACTTTGTAGTTCACCGAATTCAGAACCCGGATGACTTGTCGCAAATCCGTCAGATGACCCCATTCATCTCCGACGCTGTCCTTAAGCGATTACCATCCCTCCCCAAACAGCACGCGCTGGTGTTCGGAACCTCGGTCAATTTGCCGACAACTTTTCGCGTCAGGGACGCATCTCCCCGGCCATCAAGTGACGACACCAAAATAGTTGATCTCTGGTTCCACGAGGAAGGTCGCCTTGCGAGCGTCCGACTCGCCTCATCGCTACTCGATCCGGAGGAGGGAATTTCAGACCTGGTCTGATCGTAGCCGCGAACACTGGAGCTTCTACGTCTTTGCCCAGCCTCTCGTTTTCAAAAAACTCATTCCATCGAATGCACCCAATTTTGCTGCGTCTTCCGTAGCGGAGCCGCTTTCGGGTTTCCACGGATCGACCGGATCAGCGCTCCCAAGATCCGGCCGCCCCAATTGCCCGATCCATTTCGGTAAATCGAAATATTCAGCCCGTCGGTGTTCGGATAGTTGTCGCCAGAGTGAGAGACGCGCCTGCCATAGTGTCGCATCTACGACCCGCTATGCTAAACGTTGAAAAGCGCTGGTCGAGCCCGATTCGAACGTGGACGACCTCTCTATTCGACGACACAAATTGTAGATCGTAAGACATCAATCTTGGGGACGGAGTAAACGCTTGAGCGATCTATCCAAGTCGTTTGAGGCGACTTGGAGGAAAATATCGGACCGGCGTGATAAGAGTCTTGTTAAATGGCGGAGGGAACTTGGGATGAACGACCTTATCAACGAGCCGGATGCACCGCGCCTGATCTTTGGGCTTAGGGATACGGGTTACAACGTTCGGACAGCTGCTGCAGACATCATCGACAATTCGATCGCCGCTAAGGCAGGCACGATCAACGTGGAGATCGTGCTGCACGAAGACGGCAGGAAGTTGGTTTACTTCGGGGACGATGGTGATGGCATGGAAGCGGCGGGCGTCTATCGTGCCATGCGCTACGGCGCACCTGAACGGGAGAATCCGGAAAGCCTGGGGAAATTCGGGCTGGGCCTGAAGACGGCATCCAGCTCGGTCTGTCTGAAGTTTACCGTAATCTCGCGAAAGGGGCCCGATCAAGAACTGGCAAAGCTTGCTTGGGATCTCGACCATGTTGCGGAACGCAAGAAATGGGAAATGCTTCGCGAGCCGGTCACAGCAAACGAGAGCGAGATGTTCGATGAACTGTGCGGCAAAAAAGGCACCTTGGTAATCTGGGAAAAATGCGATCGGATCCTCTCAAAGGATTACGAAGCAGGTGGTACCAAGGAGCAAGCCGCGATCAAGCGGCTGGCTGAAAGCCTCGCGAAACACGTTTCGCTCGTCTATCACCGCTTCTTGGACAAGTCTGACAAGCGCGAACGCGACATCGAAATCTTTATTAACCAGAGCCCTGTTGTCGCTTGGAACCCGTTCTACCCCAAACGTTCTGAACAGGTCTTGCCGGACAAGAAACAGCAGCTTGTTGTCGAGCTGCCCGATGGGTCCGAAGAGATTGCAAGCATCCGGGCCTGGATCCTGCCGCACCGCCGCGACATGACCAAGGATGAGGAACTGGCATATGCGCGGATCTCGAACCGGGCTCAAGGTTTCTATGTGTATCGCGAAGGACGCCTGATCCAGGACGGTGGATGGATGGGTGTGTTCGGGGTGCCTGAACCGCACACCTCGCTGTTGCGCATCGAATTCGATTTCGGCCATGAGCTGGACGATGCCTTCAAGATCGACGTCAAGAAATCGCGGATCCTGCTCGACCCCGGCCTTGAGGATGGGCTGAAGGAACTACTTCAACCGTTTTACCGTGAGGCTGGGAACCGCTATCGAAGGACAAACCGCCAACAGGCGAACAATGCCAATGGAATTGACCATACGAGCGCCAACAAGAACATCGCCGATACGACAAATGCTACCAAGGCCCAAGTCGCCGCAGTTGACCCGACGACCCAGTCCGCCGTTGTTTCAAACAATCTCGGCCCGAAGATCCGTATCAAGCAGTCGGTACAGAACTACGTGAGCGCCGAGACGATTCATGTTGAGGCTGTGGAGACGATCACGACAGGAGAGCTCTGGCAACCGGCGTTGCGCAGTTCGGGAGACAGCGGGCACGTACCTGCGGTGCTGCTGAACAGGCATCATGACTTCTACCAGAAAATTTATCAGCGTGCCGCGGCCAATGGGTATGCGGTGGAGGGCATGGATCTGCTTCTCTGGGCGTTCGCGGTGGCGGAGCAGAATAATACGAACGACGAACTGGAGCCTATTTTCCAAGACATCCGCGAAGAAATTTCGTCGAACTTGAGAAAACTTCTGCGCAATCTTCCGGATCCGGAGCCCAACGACTTGGCGGAGGAGGAAGAAGCCTGAGATGATCGGCCGGAAGAAGGATCTGATCCGGAAAGAACTTGAGGAGGGGACGGGGGCGGCGATCGCGGTCGCTGTCGACGAGAGTGGCCTTCGCTCGGGCCTTCGAATCTGGTTCGCGGACCTTGAAGAAAAGCACGGGCCCGTTGCCGAACTTCGTCCGCATGGCCTGCGGGGTCACAGGGTGGAACTGGCCTTCGGCAAGTTCTCCGGGGCGATATTAACACAGATCCGGCAGGCCCAAGCCGAAGACATCCAACTCGCGCGTGCGTTAGTATCTTCCATAAATTCCGAAGCGAGGATCGAAATTCCGGGTCAGGATCTCGCCGAGTGGGCCATCGACAACGGCAACTTCCGGATGACCGCCACGATCCGCCACGAAGCTCAACCCGACGACGCAGCGGTTTCCGTGACATGCCGCGAGGTTATCGTGCCGATGATGGCAGCCTTGGCAGAACTGATCGGCTATGATGTTATCACGGAAGAGGCAACAGATGAGACGCCGGCATATGAGGGGGCAACACTCCTGTCAGTTGTGAGGCGCAGGGAAAGAAACCCGCGGAACCGGCTTCTTTGCATTCGCATTCACGGTGAAAAATGCACGGCTTGCGGACTTGAACCGCGCCTGAGGTACGGCATTGCGGGAGCGATCATCGAAGTGCATCACTTGGAACCGCTTGCATCCCTTGCGACACCAAGACCTTACGATCCAGCGAACGACCTTGTGCCTCTTTGTCCAAACTGCCACAGAGCGATTCACACCCGCAGGCCGATCCCGTTCAGTATCGATGACCTCAAAGCGATGAAGGGGGATTGCTTTGATTGACCTGACGAGCCTTCCGGAAAGTTTCGAAGCCCTGCGTTCCGCCATACCCCAAGGCTACACCCTTTCCGATCGGGTCATCGACCCGATCATCCTGATCGACCGGGCGGAGGGGCGAACTGTCGCCTGTCTTGCCGGCGTGCGCCTCTCAAAAGGAACCAAGAATTTCCACAAGGCGCCGAGTTTTCGCCACGCTTGGGTCGTTGATGGCACCGTAATCCGCCCCCTGCCGCGTGACGCCGCGCAGATTTTCGCGCAACTGCTCGACGGGGCTGATCCCGACGATCTGCGCTACAGCACCGCAATCGCGTTAATGCGTTCTGATGGTGCCGTCATGGGGATCGAGGCTGACGAGGCGTTCCTGAAGGCCGGACGCGTCGCCGCGGAAAGCCTGGATGGGGAGATAGCCATCCCGGGGCTTACGGCGATCCTCTTCCCCTACCAAGCGCGTGGCATCCGCTGGATGAGTGACACAATCTCCCACACGGGCGGGCTTATACTCGCTGACGAGATGGGGCTCGGGAAAACGCTACAGATCATCGCACTCCTTTTGACGGAGCCGCTGCCGTTCGAGTCCCCGGCGCTTATCGTCTGCCCTACGAGCCTGATCGCGAACTGGGTTACGGAAATCGCGCGCTTCGCGCCGGGGCTTGGCGTTCTGGTCCATCGCGGCGCATATCGCGCTGGCGTTCACCGTCACCTTCAGACAGCCAACGTTGTCATCACCACCTACGACACGATGGTGAATGACATCACCATTTTCTCTGCATTTGAATGGTCTTGGCTGATCTGCGACGAGGCCCAAGCTATCAAAAATCCGGATTCAAACCGTCGCCAAGCAATTGTAACTATACCGCGCCGCCGAGCGATCCCAATGACAGGCACGCCGGTGGAGAATAGCTTGCTGGACCTCTGGTCGCTGGCAGATTTCGCCGTTCCGGGCCTCTTGGGCACTCGGCGGGATTTCGAACAGGAATTCCCAGACAGCCGTGAGGCAGCCCGCGATTTGGGCAGACTTACCGACCCTATAATCCTGAAACGCCGGGTCGCTGATGTGGCGGCTGATCTACCAGAACGCATAAACATCGACCTGCCGCTGGAACTTGATGAGCGGTTGATCGAACACTACCGGATGGTTCGGGAACAAACTATTGCGAAATATCCAGTTGCGGGCAATCTGGTTGCAACGCTTCAGTTGCAGCTGGTGTGCGCTCACCCGTGGCTTCGCCGCGTCGATACAGAAGGTACTGATTGGGAAGAGACCCAAGTGAAAAGGGATCCGTCGATCCCCTTGATGACGCCCAAGATGGATCGAACGGTGGAACTTCTGCGCGAGGCCTTCATCAACGGCCACAAGGTGATCGTCTTCGCTCTGTTCAATCGCTGTGGCGATCTGTTACGCGAGGCCTGCGCACGGTTACCCGCCGCGTACTGGGGTGCGATCAACGGGTCTACGCCCCAGGAAGAGCGGCAGCCTATCATTGACGACTTCTCAGCGTATGAAGGTCCCGGGTGCCTTGTATTGAATCCGAAAGCGGCGGGTACCGGTCTGAACATCACCGCAGCGACGGTGGTAATCCATTTCACTCCAGTGTGGAACCCGGCGATCGAGGCCCAAGCCAGCGCCCGCGCCCACCGCCGCGGCCAGACCCATCCGGTTACTATCTACCGACTCTTTTACGAGGACACCGTGGAACGCGTGATGATCGACCGTTCGCTTTGGAAAAGCGACCTCGGAAACGAAATCATGCCCGTGGGCTCCCGAGACGCGACTGACCTTCGGCGGGCTATGCAAATCGAACCGAGAATCTTGTGACTAGGAAAACCTTCCTCAAAGCCCTAAGCGCAAACGACGTGGGAGCGACTGGCGGCCATCAAGGTGGCATCTTGATTCCGAAATCGGAAACGGAATTGCTTGCGTTTCTTCCATGGCTCGATCCGGATATCAAGAATCCAGACGCATGGCTCGACTGTGTAGATGAAGCAGGCAACAGGTTCCGGTTCCGGTACGTCTACTACAACAATCGACTCCACGACGAGACAGGCACCCGAAACGAATACCGCATCACCTACATGACCCAATTTTTCCGGGACGTTGGGGCACGCGCTGGCGATGCATTCGAAATCTCACACAGCGACAGTGAGGGCTGCTACGCGATCCGCGTAGTTCGCCAAACCAAGGCAGCACCCGCCGTTGAGGATGAACAGGTGGTCCGCATCAAACTCACAGGTTGGAGACGAGTGCATTGAATTTATGCGAATTCGACCTCAGTGTTGACGCTGCCACCCCGTTAGTTTGACTCGTGGGGCCTCATTGTCATCTTCGTAGCCGGCCGCCTGAGCACTCTCCAGGATTTCGAGAGCTGCGATGCATTGCTTTTCTGAGGGGAGCCGACCTGACATCCCCTCGCAAGCCTTTAGGATGCCATCTTCCTTCGGGTTGAATTTCCGGTTCGCTGTGCCCCACAAACGCACTCGATTCCAGAAAATAGCTCCCGCCGAAATGACCTTGGTCTGCGCTTCGATACCGGAAACCATGGCGGCGTCACGGCGGGTATCACGTACGGTTTCCATCGCGTCCTGAGGTTCCACAAGGTACTGCATGACCGACGAGCTGTACTCGATCTTGCGTCGCTTGAGGTTCTCCCAGCAGGCCTGTTTCTTCGCCCATTCGGTTATGTTGCGGATCCCTGCGGGGGGATGGGTGATCACCTCGGCGGCCACTTCCGCCGATTTCAACAAAGCCTTCCCGAGTTCTTCAGAGACCGCCTGAGCCTTCCAGATCGCGTCGAGATCAACCAACTGGTTCATCTCATTTGTATCCGCCACCAGCTTTGCTATCGAGTAGGTCACAATATTTGCCCTATAACCTCCCGGATACCATTCCTGTTTTGGGACGAGCTTCTCAACATACCGAAATAGGATCAGCTTGCTGATCAGCCGCCGGTACCATGTCTCGTCGAACTGCGTATCGCTCTTCGACCAGGACACTCCGATCTCTTTGGCAAATTCGGCGAAGTTCTTCTGGGCACCCCGACTGACGCTTTCCGGCTTGCCGCGGAATGAGAATTCCACCTTTGCCAAGTCGGTCTTGGCAAAGAGCTGTGCCTTGGGGAACTCCGTTTCAAACCGTCGCCTTTCGGCATCGGACCTCCTCGCCCTCTCAACCAGATACTGCCCACGAGCGCGTTCGTAGAACCATTTTGTCTCCCGACGGGTCATCTCGACCGCAGGGGCGAGGATACGCCGTGAGTATTCTTCCATCCGGACATGGAACGGATGATTGGAGAAGAAATCGGCGGCGCTGACTTTATTTTGGCTGTTCGCATACTCCGAGATCTTGGGCACCACCTCATCTGATCGTTCCGGCGGAACCACGGTCAGCTTCATCTGGACGTGGACGTTCGCCAAGCTCTCCGGCGAGATGCGCCTCGCGGCATGAATAGATGCGGTGGTCTGCCCGCCGTTCACGATCTGAAGGTTCCGTGCTGAAACGAGTCCCAGCCCGTTGGATGTGACCACGGTTTCCACGCTGTCAGCAGTCGCTGATAGCCCGTTGTTGTAAGAAAAAAACATCTCGGGGTAGGACTTGATGGTGTCCCGGATCCCTTGGTTCACCTTGCCTCGCGCCTGAAGGAAGCTTCTGACGTTCGCCTCTAAAAGCCGGGCGCCCCACTTGTCGTATATGTCGGCGAGCTGGCTGCCGGGGATCACCATAAGGTAGGATTCCAGTTCCTCCCCGAGGCGGGATGCGGCAAGGGCCGGAACCGAGGCGCCGTAAGAGTCCTTGAATTCGATGACCAAGTCTTCGCGAGCCTGGCCGGATGACTCGTATCTGAAGAACCTTGACAGATCCCAGACGTTGTATGTGACGGGAATTTCGCCGATCGTCCCGGCCGCCACCGCGTCCGTCCGCGCGCTGTAGATCGCGTTAGTCATCAGGATCAGCTTGATCTTCATGACAGATTTCCACGAGTTGGCGATCAGGTCAGCCAAACCCGCACCTGAACTGCCTACCGGCAGGCTCGCGCGGAAATCGACCTTCCGTGAGAAAACGAGGAAGTTCACGAGGTATCCGAAGAGACGTTTCGTATCTGCTGCATTGATTGTGACGGGGACGTCATCCTCGTGGAAATCGCAGATGATGGCGCTGAGCACCCCCTCTGCATCCCTTGGGTCGCCTCCGCTGCCGTCGATCCGGATGGATTTGTTGCTGGCGGTTCCTTCGAAGCTAGCCCGATCCGCGGTTTCGATTTCCCCGGCTGCTTCAAGGCGCGCGGCCATGTACTCGAAGAATGTGTCGGCAGCGGTGATGCCGCTGTCGCTAGCGTGCCCTAGTATTTCCGATCGAATTTGTCGGTTGAAATCCTCCATGTCCCCCAAAGCCCTGCCTCCGCCCACTTACTCTTGACCCATCATCGATCCCGCGCGCGCCACGCCACGTAGCCAGGTGCTGCGCCTGCGAAGTGACATTCCTGAGCGCTTCCGTAATCAAAGTCCCCTCGTGGCCGTGTGTAGGGAGCCGCTACTGGCGGTCGGGCTGAGTTGAAACCCCGGCGCAGACTTTGTCTATCACTATCATCGGAACGCCTCTACACTTGCCGCTCTCCTACCAGTGCTATGAATTCGGAGACATTCATCAGCCAGCCCTGTTGGGCGGTCTTGAACGTTGCATGGAGCTCCCGGGGTAACACTAGCTGCAGTTGCTTTGCCCGCATTTCATCCGTCTGATTCTCCGAAATGGCAGGTTCCATTGTTAGCAGGTGTTTATTTTGGATACGGGCGGCTTCCGAAAGGACCTGACGCCACCGTTCTTTCAAAGAGGATTTGGACCCAAGCATGGTGAGGCGCGCCGACGGAAACAACGGGTCCCGATATTCGCTTGCCCCTGGAAAAAGGAAATCGGGCTTATTACGGTTCTCCGTCTCGGCACCCCGCACGAATCGGATTTCGTTCACGCTGAAGAGTGCTTCCAGATGGTTTTCCAGCGCATATCCCGCTCTGGACTTTCTGGTGTTCTGGACGCTGAGAGAGAACTTGTGAAAACCATCGACATCTACACCGTTGCCGGCCGCGAACCCGCGCTTGATCCGGTCAGATACGATGTGGCGCTCAAGGCGGCGGAAGAGCTGTTCCTCCCGTTCCATCCATAACATCAATGCGCCGTCCGGATCGTCCCTTGCCGAGACATCGGGAAGAGATGACCGGGCAAGCTCCGAGAACACGCGGGTGACCGGAAACTTAATGCCAAATCGTTCGATTAAAGCATCGAGCCGATCAGCCTCAGGTTCCTCGATCTCAATTCCCAGCTCATCCAGGACATAGCGAGCGGTGAAATCGAGCTCGGCATCATTGTCTCGGCTGATCTTCTTCGACCCATAGTCTGCTTCCAGCTGCTCTTCGAGACCGAAGAGCCAGAGAAGCTGATTTTGTACCGTGCTCTCGGCCGGCGTAATGATCGCCATGAGCGTGTTGTCGGTTCGCTTGGCGATAAAGAGCAAGTCGCCTTCGGCAGCTACTGAACATACGGCATTGGTCGGGAAGTAGAGTCGATGTTCGCTCCTCGGCGGTTTGCGTGAGTCATACCACGTAAGAAACGCGTCTTCCGCAAGCGCTTCCTGTTCTCCGCCGAGCCAGATCAGCTTCGCCGGATATTCTACCCGTCGCGGCCGCCCCAATAGCGACCTGAATTGCTTCGAACTGTTGAACTCATGTTGATTGGATCGAAGGATGTCGGCCTCGACCGCGCTCAGTTTTTTGACCGCGACCCCCTCGAAATAATCGGAAAGCAGCCCCCGCCGCATGCTTATGACCTCCCCCTGATCTCAAGCGCCGGAGAGCTTGAATTGAGCCAAGCTGCGCATTCATCGATGACTTTCTCAAGCGGCAACCGGCTGCGCCCCTTCAACGCACATTCCCACACGATTCCCTGCCGCCATCCAAGCTCGGTAAGGGCCGCGGCAGCACGTGCATCCACTCCGCGATTCCTGACAATCTTGGCTTCCCAGAATTCTGGCCTCGTCGATGGCAGCCGGTAAAGATGGCAGTCGTGACCATGCCAGAAGCAACCGTGTGCGAGGATCACGGCGCGGAAGCGAGGAAATACGATATCCGGCTTCCCGGGCAACGCGCTGTCGTGCAACCGGAACCTGAATCCAAGCGCGTGAAGCCCGCGGCGAAGGATCAGTTCGGGCTTTGTGTTCGTCCCGCGAATGCCAGCCATCATGCGGCTGCGTGTTTCCGCAGGTACGATGTCAGCCATATGCCGCCGCCGGTTCACGGTCAGGACGCGTGATCGCTTGAACAATTTGGGGCCTTGCCGGAGTTCTGTGATTCGCGGCAATGGCTTTCAGAATGTGAGGCTGCATTGCTTTCGCAACGAACTCAACAACGGGCACAACGACGGCATTGCCAAATTGGCGATAAGCTTGCGTGTCTGAGACCTTGATGTGGAAGCGACGATCGCCCCTGTCAAAACCCATGAGACGAGCGCACTCCAACGGCGTGAGGCGCCGCGGCCGCTTGCCTGGCTGGTCGATCAGCACTTCGGATCCATCCTTGTAGTATCTCGCCGAAAGCGTCCGGGCGACATCCTCCGGACCAAAGAGACTATATCCGAAGCCGTTGCCCTTGGCCTGATGCTTGGCCTTATAGGCTTGCAGATATTCCCAAAGGCGGGGAGTCAGCGTGTATTTCGGGTCAACCTCGTCGTGCGGTTCAAGAATGCTTTTCAGCTTTGGCCCTGCCTTTGCATCGGGAAGTTCGAGCGCTTTGAAATCGAAATCGGTAGGGTCGCGGAATCCCAGGATGAAGATCCGCTCCCGCTTCTGCGGGACCCAAGGCTCCGAACTGATAACCCGGTACTGGACATGATAGCGGAGTTCGTTCCTCAGGACGTTGATGATCGTCTTGAAGGTTGCGCCACCGTCATGGCTCTCAAGGTTCTTGACGTTCTCCAGAACGAAGGCTGCCGGACGATGATGGGCAATGATCTGCGCGGTGTCAAAAAATAACGTTCCCTGTGTGTCACAAAGAAAACCATGAGGTTTACCTAGGGAATTCTTCTTTGAAACTCCCGCAAGCGAGAACGGCTGGCACGGAAACCCCCCTAGAAGAACATCATGATCTTGAATTTTACTTGGATTCTGCGAATATTCTCGAATATCGCCGCCCATTTCATGATTGTCACGAAAATTCAGCGCATAGGTCTTCTGGGCGCTTGGATCCCACTCCGACGTGAATACGCACCGGCCGCCGATACCCTCGAATCCAAGTCGAAGCCCGCCGATGCCGGCGAAGAGGTCGATGAACCGGAAGCTCGCATCGACGGGGTTTTCCGTCTGCTTTTCGGCGTGTTCCCGCAAGGTCCGGAGCGCCAGTTTGGGGACCCTCCCGCCATCTTCGTATCGATATGCGCTGCGACGGGAAACTTCCAGAAAGTCGGCAGCCTCTTCTATCGTCAACCGGGCCTTCTGCCTGAGCCTAGAGAATTCCGATTGTTTCCTGCTACGCATGGGTCCTGCCGAATCATTCGCTGTGTCAATTTTTGTCAGATTGGCACCAAATGTCCTAAGGAGCAATGAATGTTCCTGATCTGTTCCGTTGATGCTGACAGACAATTCACAACATTGCTTGGATGACGGGTGGGAGAGACGATGCCTGGCGGCGAATACCCGTTGATCGCATTGGCTCTGCCGAAGGAAATCGGATTTCCAGATTCTCAAGTTAAATGCCAGTTCTGACGACAACGACCGCATTCTTGCAATTAACGGGTCTTCCTCAATTTGTGTGGTTCATCCGCTGTTAGCGACGCTATCGCTATGAGCGGGCATGCGAACGAAATCGAAATGGTCGCCCGCCCCAGGGGTCAGAATTCTGGGTGTCGCGCTCACTGATGATCACAGTTGGGTTGTTTCCGCTGCCGGACCCGCGATCGGCATTTGCCCCGATTGTGGCCGGCGAAGCAGAAGTCGGCATGGCTGGTCCAATCGCAGCCTTCAGGATCTGCCGGTCCAGGGCAAGCCCGTGACGGTGAAGCTCCTGCTGAGCCGCTGGCGATGTGCACATCAGAAATGTGAGCGACAAACGTTCACCGACCGACTGCCGACTGTTGCTTCCCCTTATGCGCGCCGCACGACAAGGGTCGCGGAAATTGTCGGCCTGCTCGGCCATAGCGCCGGCGGCCGTCCAGGCGAGCGCCTCATGCAACGACTCGGCATGCCGGTCAGTGACGACACCATCCTGCGGCAACTGAAGCGGGATGCCGCGGTTACTCACTGCACCTCCGAGATTCGGGTGGTCGGCATCGATGACTGGAGTTGGCGCCGAGCGACAAGATACGGGACCATCATGGTTGATCTCGAGCGTCGCTCGGTCGTCGACATTCTCGATGATCGGAGTGTCGAGAGCGCGGCCAAGTGGCTGCGCGGTCATCCTTCCGTCAAGGTCGTCAGCCGAGACCGCTGCGGCCTGTATGCGCAAGCCGTCCGTGAAGGTGCACCGCAGGCCCAGCAGGTCGCCGACCGGTTTCATCTGGTCCAGAATCTTCGTACGGCAATCGAGGAACAGATGAGCCTTTCTGGCCGTGCTTCAGGAAGAGCCATCCTGTCCGAGGACGCCATTGTCGACGCTGCGGCACATCGCCGTCGCGCCCGGCTCGCGCATAGGCAATCTCGCCAGGAAATATTCGAGATGCTCCACGCCTTCCGCCAGGACGGGCTGTCTTACAGCGAGATCGCACGACGGACCGGCTATGAGCGTCGAAGCATCGTGAAGTGGCTTGCATTCGAAGCTCCGCCAGATAGGCGGCGAGCAGCATTGAGCCGCACATCACCATGGTATTTTGAAACCTTCCTTGCCCAATGCTGGAAGGAGGGGAACCGCTGCGGACGGCATCTGTTTCATGACGTCACGCAGCGCGGCTACACCGGCAGCTTCTCCAATCTGGAGCGCCTGCTGGGAGCCTGGCGGCGGGCCGAAAGAGAGCGCGTCGATGATACCGGCCACGCGATTTCGCCAGTTGTTGCCGCGGCGCTGTGCATAAAGCCAAGAGGCCTGCTGACGCCTCGACAGGCAAGGAAAGTCGATGCCCTGAAGCAGGGATCTGACGCATTCGCCGAGATGCGACGCCTGGCGATGCGCTTCAACGGCATCCTTCGCAGCAAGAGGTCGGAAACACTGGACCCCTGGATCGACGATGCAATCGACTCCGAACTCATCCCGATTATGCGGTTCGCCCGTGTTTTGCGCAGAGACATCGATGCCGTCAACAACGCCATCGAGCTGCCCTGGAGCAACGGACAGGCCGAAGGTCAGATCAACCGCCTCAAGACCCTCAAGCGCGCAATGTATGGCAGGGCAGGCCCCGAACTGCTGAGAGCACGAATGCTGCCACCGCGCCACACAAATTGAGGGAGAACCC
>NZ_AZUX01000053.1:0-39587 GCF_000513915.1 Mesorhizobium sp. WSM2561 | reverse complement strand
ACCATGCAGCGCGAAGACGATCAGGGCCGTAAGCCGGCCGATTTCGAAACAGCCAAAAGCGAACTGTCCGAACGGTTCCAGCAGGAAACGCAGACCGCGACAGAGGCGCTACACGACGCTCGCGACGAACTCGCCAGGAAGGCGGGCGACTACGCTGCTGAAGCGAAGCAGGCGTTGTTCGACAAAGCCGAGGGAACACAGCGCGATATCAGCTCCAACCTGAAGGCCTTTAGCGGAGCCTTGCGAGCAGCAAGCGAGCATCTGGCCAATAACAATCAACGGACCGCTTCGAAGTTCACCCTCGATGCCGCCGGCTCGCTTGAACGCCTTTCATCTTCGTTGAAGGACAAACCATTCGAAGATGTTCTTGGCGAGATGCGGTCTTTCGGCCGCGAAAACTCAGGGGCGCTGATAGCCGGCTCAGTATTGGCAGGCTTGGCGCTGGGGCGGTTTATCAAGAGCTCGCCGCCATCTGCCCGGACCGAGACACCGAGTCGATCGCAAACAGACGGGGGTTCAGAAACGGTTTCGAACTCGGATCAGTCCGCTACGCGATCGGCAGAGGCACCTGACACTACGCCGCCCCCCTTCAATCAGCCTAGAGACGACAGGGATTTGGCAGGCGCAAGCCTGGGGCAGAACCCATGACCAACAATCAGGAAAGTCGCGGCCTCGCAACCCTCGTCAGCGATCTGGCACAGCAGGTCACAAGCCTGCTTCAAACCGAAAGTAGGCTGTTGCGGGCCGAAATGTCGGAGAAAATCAGCAAGGCCGGCGCAGGCGCCGCCGAGGTTCTGGCCGGCGCCATATGCCTTCTCGCGGCCTTGATGGTGCTTTTGCAAGCACTCGTAATCGCCCTGGCGAGTGCCGGCCTGGGAGCGGGATGGTCCTCGCTGCTGGTTGGAATCGTCGTCGCGATACTGGGGATCATTCTCTTGCGCTCCGGCACGAAAAGCATGGCTCCTTCCGAGCTGACGCCTGATCGCACACAAGACCAACTCAAGCGCGACGCGCGCGTGATCAAGGATCAAATAAGATGAGCGAAAAATCCGCAGCCGAGCTCGAGCGCGATGCCGACATCGCCCGTGCTAAAGTAGCAGACACCGCCGATTCGATCCGCAGCAAGATGACACCGGGTCAATTGATCGACGAATTTACCGGGATGTTCGCCGGTGGCGAGGGATCCGCCATGCTTGGCAATCTCAAGTCGCAAGTCAGGGACAACCCGTTGCCATTGACGTTGATTGGAGCCGGCCTGGCCTGGCTGATGCTGGGCGACGGCACGTCGGCAACCAACTCAGCTGCCGCCGCCTATCGGACAGGCACAGCTCCTGACGCTTTCTCTAACTTGCGCGGCGATGATTTCAGCCAGGGCAACGAAGGGTCCGGAATCGGGGCGATGCTCTCCGATACCGCCGGTTCGGTTACATCAGCAGCAAGCGACGCGGCCGAAGCTGCAGCAAACGCTGCAACGGGCGCCAAGGAGAGGATGACAAAAACCGCCGGACAGCTCGGCTCAAGCGCCAGCGAGATAGCGGCTCGGACGCGCCAATCGGCACAAGACCTCTTCGAGCGCGAACCGCTGGCTATCGCCGCAGTCGGCCTTGCGCTGGGCACTGCCATCGGGGTGATGCTGCCCCACACAGCCACCGAGGACGAGCAACTTGGCGCCTACCGCGACAAAATTCGCGACAGTGCGGAGGAGGTTTTCGAAACGGGCCTGGAGCAAGCAAAGCAAGTTGCCGCCGAGGCCTACGAAACGGTCAAGGAAGAGGCCGACCGGCAAGGCTCGGGTGGAGATGCCGGCACCCTAGCAGGCAAGGTCGGCAAAGTTGTGGAATCGACCGCAAACAGAACTGAGGAAGCCATTCGCGATCGTTTGCCGGGGTCGTCGGACGAGTCTTCTACCACCACATAGCGTCGCCACCAGCCTGAATGACGCGCTTGGTCCATACGATGTCATCCGGCACCGTCGCCGGTCGTAACCACACCGGATCGGAAGGGATTGCGGATGTGGTCTTGAAGTAGCGGCATTCACAATGGCGGCTTTGAACGCGGCGAAGGTCTCCGGCGGCACGTCCTCAAACTGGTAACATTTACCGCTGGCCACGAACCATGCCGAGAGGGTTCTGCGTTCCGGATCGTATTCCGTTTGCGTATCGAGGTGAACGCCATAACGCTCACACCTTGGTTCGGCGCGGGCCTGCTAGGTTTCTCCCCTTTGGGTCCTATGACGGTAGTTAGAAGATCGCCAGATCGTCCTGAACGCGGGTCTGCAACGACCTAAACTTGCGTCCCCGTCCACCGCGTGAAGGTGGACCGACCCCGCTACCGCGACGTCGAAAGCCGGCGCTTCAAGCAGAGGCGCGCCTATCGGGGATCGCTTCGCCGTCGGCACCTGACCCGATCGTTCCAGGTCGGCCTGGTCCGGTGCCTGAACGACCGCCTGGAAGAGCTCGCCCCCGTGGAAAGGGGCCTGATCCTGGTCAAGACCCACCACACGAGAAAGAGTTCGCGCGAACCCATCCCGAAATACGGCTGGTGTGTCGAGCATCGGCCCGCGTAGCGACCGACGCCTAAAGGCCGGCAGACAGGCCGCCGACAAGGTCAACCTGAACCGCGCGTTGGGCAACCAAGTCCGAAACCAAGTTCGCACGATATTTGGAATCAAGATTAGTCCGGTTGCCTCCCCGGCCGTAAGCCTTGAAGCGGAACGTTAGCGTGCGCTGATGGTTTTCTTTCAGAGTGGTTGGCAATGCGACGTCAGAGGCATCCAATGTTGACCGTCGAAGGAAAATGGATATGGGACAGCTGGTATTGCCGGGATGATCAGGGACTCTGGCATGCCTTCTTTCTGCAGGCCGATCGCTCGCTAGGGAATCCCGAACTGCGACACTGGAATGTTACCTGGGGCCTTGCCACAAGTCCTGACCTGCGCAAATGGACGTATCGGGGAACGGTTTTCCGGCCGAGCAAAACTCCGTCTTTTGATGATCTGACGATCTGGACCGGCTGCGTTGTGCGGAACGACAGGAATTCATGGACCCTCTTCTATACCGGGACATCACGCGCTGAAGAGGGCAAAATACAACGGATCGGACGCGCTAGTAGCGCCGATCTAGTCCATTGGAGAAGGCAGGGCCTTGCGCTCGAGCGCACCGGTGAGAATGCCGAGTATTACGAGGGTTGCGTTCCGCGGCGCTGGAAGGACTGCTCGCTGCGAGATCCTTGGGTGATACGTGACCCCGAGGGCTCTGGCTGGCTGATGTATTTCACGGCCCGATCGCCGATGCCATCGGATACCAATGCCTCTGGTGCAATTGGCGTTGCCCATTCGCACGATCTTGTAAATTGGCAGCTTCAGCCTCCGGTTTATGTCGGATCTTTCGGGGAAATCGAGGTCCCCCAAGTCTTTCAGCGGGGCGACAAATGGTTCTGCCTCTTCTGCACACATTCACAATGTTGGTCGGAAGAATTCAAACGCAACTATCCGGGAGAGCCGGTAGCGGGCATCCACTATCTTGCTGCCGATCATCCCTTGGGGCCATGGAAACCAGCGGACGGTCCATTCCTATACGGTACATCCGACTGCGAGATATATGCCGGGCGCCTTCTTACACATGGTGACCAGGACTATCTACTTGCCTTCATTTCGGGTCCGGAGGAGCGGTTTTCGGGGACAATCTGCGACCCTATTCCAATCCATTTTGACGCGTGCGGAAGATTGGCGTTGGTCGAGCCACGATCTCCAGATCGGCCGACTTATTAAAGTCTCTGGTCTTCCTTCACGTCGGGCGATCTGAAAAATTGGCACGAGCGCGACCCGCTTTCCGCAGGCTTGTCTGCGGCGTCGGTCGAAATGGGCTTTGCAGCGTGAACGCGTCTGGCAGAATTCCCTTTTCGACCTGGCTCCAGGTTACGGGAGCTGCTATCGGAAAGTGTGGTCCGGCTCTTGGCGAATACGCACCGACCGCCGTGTTTCCTCGCCCATTTCGGAGATAATCCAGGAAGATCCGCCCTACGCGGGCGGACGGCGCAGCCGCCAACACGTAGCGATCGGGATACTTGTTGACCAGCTGCTGCGCCAGCCTGCGTGCATACTGCCTGGCCGCATCGTGGGTGATCGCAGCGTTCAGCGGCGCCATCACATGCACGCCTTTGCCGCCAGTCACCTTCGGCCAGCTGTCGAGTCCTGCTGAACGCAGCATATCGCGGAGCGCCAAAGCCGTGCCGGCAACTAGCTCCCATTCGACTCCTTCGCCAGGATCCAGATCTATTACGAGGTGGTCGGCATGCTCGATATCATCAATGGTGGCGTTCCATGGGTGCAATTCGACAACGCCCATTTCCACCAAGCCAAGAAGCCCATCAAGGTCATCGACCCACAGCCTCACACCTTCGCCACCTTCGCGTTTCTGAACTCGCAGCTGATGCACGGCATCCGGAACTTTGGGCAATCTGCCCTTGTGATAGAACGTGACGCCGTGGGAGTGGCGAACCAGCTTGAGCGGGCGTCGGCCAAGGTGGACGAGCGCCTTCCTCGCTACCTTCGTCCAATATCCGATCAGATCCTCTTTCGAGGGCACGAAGGCGTCGGGCAGCAATTGCAGAATGTTTTCGGGCGGGACGCCCAAACTTTCATCGGACGGCGGCCGCTTACGGGCTAAACGCGGCGCGCGGGCTGGTGGGCTCAGATCATCGCGCAGCCCCTTGAACACCGCCTCACGCAGCAGTCTGTCATTGGTGATCCCGCTATATTGGATTTCGGCCTCGACTGCCGGGTGCACCCAAGTTGCCTTGGGCTTGTCTATCGGTTCCGAGAGGGGAGATTTCGCCACAATCAGTGGGTCCAATCGTTCACGCACTTCGCGTGCATCGCGCAGGGTATAGCCGCTTTGCGCCTTGCCGGCATAGTGGACGCGATTCCCCTCGCGGCGACCGAGATAAAGCGAGGCAATCCTGCGCGGCCTTGCACCGAGTTTTTCAACGAAGGCAACGATCGGAAAATTGTCGCTCTTGACGCATTTGAGCTTGAGCCAGCTCTCCTGCCGGCCGGAGCGGTAACGAGAATCCACGCGCTTCGAAACAATCCCCTCAAGGCCCATTTTGCACGCGTGCTCGAACACGGTCGGCCCGTCGCCCTCATAGTGGTCGACGTAGACCAGCGCCGGCGGCACGCTCTTCAAGAGACGTTGCAAGGCGCGCTTGCGTTCCAGCAGCGGAGCCTCCCGCAGATCCTTGCCGTCGAGATGAAGGATATCGAAAGCATGGAAGATCAGCTTTGTCGATTGAGGATTCCAAAGCTCGCGGCGTAGCGCTTGGAAGTCAGGAAGTCCCATAGCGCCTAATACAGTCGCCTCGCCATCGATGATTGCGCGCTTTGCTTTTAGCTCAGCCGCAGCGCGGACGATCGCGCCGTATCTGTCGGTCCAATCGAAGCCCCGTCGCGTCAAGGCCTGCACTTTGCCCCGATCGACGACCAACTGAGTGCGGTAGCCATCGTATTTGATTTCGTGAATCCATCCCTGGCCCTTGGGCGGCTTCTCGACCAGCGTGGGCATTTGGAATTCGACAAAAGACAGCCGGCCAACGCTAGGCTCGGTAAGCATGAACCCGCACTCCAGACACTACGATTTGAATCAATAGCCCTTGTTCGAATCGGTTCCGAAACAAAGTGCGGTCCCGGCGGAGGTTGGCATTGCTTCACGGTTGTCAGGTGCGCCAAGATGCAGGACGCCGATGGCGGACGAGCAAAGGCGCGAGGCGCCGCGTCGTGGGTCATCCCTCCTGTATTTGTTGACTCTTAAAATTATGTAGAGCTAATATAGAAGGCGCTACTGTTTATCAGCAAGTCCCTCTAACTTGATCTGTTCGACTTGTTCGTTTCAGATTTAATTGAACTCTGCGACCAGCAGAAACAAACGCCATAAGCTTATGAGGATATATGGGAGATGCAAGTCCTCTCCCTTTACCGTGCTGAGCGTAGGATTGTTAAGGATTCTTCTGGTCGCTGACCAGCCTGTTCATGGCAATTATTATACGAACGATCTTTGTCCTTGTGAGATTCGCGGGAAGCTTCTTCTCGATGACCGAGTCGACGTAGTCGATGTCGCAATCGTCCTTGCGGCCGATATGTCCGGCTCCATCAACCAGATAGAGGCCACGCTACAACGCGAGAGCTACGCGGCTGCTTTGGAATCATCGACCGTGCTGAAGGTGATCAAAGAGGGTATGCACGGCAAGATCGCTGTCACTTTTGTCGAATGGTCGAGCCGCGGCTCCTTAAAAACGCGGCTGGATTGGACCGTTCTCTCTGACGCGAATGATGCGTCGGCTATCGCGGAAGCAATCCGGAAAAAGTCGCAAGGCCAATACCGTGATCCGCACAGTGCGAAAACGTCGATCTCATACGCCATTGACGTATCTGTTGATGCGTTCGACAAACTTCCTGTCCCGACGTTGCGCAGGGTCATCGATATCTCAGGCGACGGAACAAACAATGACGGATCTTCACTTGAGGAAAGCCGCCAGAGAGCGCTTCAGAAAGCCATAGTAATCAACGGTCTCCCGATTGGAGCGGAAGTGGAAAATGGTGAGACGACTTCGGAATATTATGAGCGGCACGTTATCGGGGGGGCCGGCTCGTTTATCATTCCAGCCGACAGCTCGGCTGAATTCCAATGGGCCATAATAAACAAGCTAGTCCGAGAAGTAAGTTCCATATCCGGCGAGACACGCTCTTAGGCTGCTGACGGCGGCATTCGCGGGCGACCCAGCCCGGGTTGACGACCTAATCGTGCTTGGCGAGAACGCGGCCGACTGTGGAGGGATGGACGTCGAACAGGCGGGTCGGCCTCGGACGCGCTCGCTGGCATTGGTCACTCTTCGCCATTTGTCTTCGTATTGCGCTCAGCTGAGTTCTTGGGCTAGTCCGATGAGGAGCCCTTCAGGCCCACGGATGTAGCAGAGCCGATACGCGTCTTTATACTGGACTACTTCGCCTTCGAGCTGCGCGCCGCGCGTGCGGAGCCTTTCAAGCGTCTCGTCGATGTCGTCCACGGCGAACATGACGCGGAGGTAGCCGAAGGCGTTGACCGGGGCGTTCCGGTGATCTGCGACGACAGGCGGCGTGAGGAAGCGGGAGAGCTCGAGCCGGCTGTGGCCGTCCGGTGTGCGCAGCATGGCAATCTCGACACGCTGATCGCCCAGTCCAGTGACACGTCCGGCCCATTCTCCTTCGATCGTGGACCGCCCTTCGAGCTCGAGGCCGAGTTCGCGAAAGAAATCGATCGTCCCTCCGAGATCTTCGACGACGATTCCTACGTTGTCCATCCGCTTGAGCGCCATGTTTCGAATCTCCAGGGTGTCGTTCCAATCTACAAGGTGTCGCCTAGTCTAACAGCGGACGCTTGAGTGCCCCCAACACCGATAGATGATGACATGTGGACGTGCGGTCGTGTCCACATGTCTACAATTCTGCGGCCCCAGGGGGCTAAGGACAGGCATCACGAAACGGATGTGGTGAGAACGCCACATGCAGCAACCGAGCAACCCGCCGCACATCGTGCCGATGCGGAGGCGCGCACGAGCGCGGCCCTACTGATGCCGCGCGAGCCGGTCCATGGGTGCGTTTGCTTCGGCCAAACTAGCCAGCGCTTGCTCGACTTTTTGAGCCGAGGCGTCAGTGCGCTTGATGTGCCGGATCATTTGCTGCCTCAACCGCGCGAGCCTTTCCGCGCGATATACATCGCCGTATCTCGCAGTTTCAAGGTGGAGGGTCGCGAGCCTCATGGGCGACGATTCCGATTATCTAGCAGTAGAAATTCGCGAATCCGCCTTTCGTTCCGATGTCCGACCTTGCCCTCGCAAAAGCTGGCCGGACGGCCGCGACGAATGAGCCGCATCCCTGCCAAAAGAGAGATCGTCCGCTGATGCTGCTCAGTCGACCGCGGGTCCAACCAGACGGTAGCGGAAGTGATTTCGGATGTGGCCGTTGAAGAAGCGGCCCTTGGCGAAGGCGGCTTGGAACTCGGCGAAGGTCTCCGGCGGCACGTCCTCAAACTGGTAGCATTTACCGCTGGCCACGAGCCACACCGAGAGGACTTTGCGCTCCGGATCGTAATTCCGTTTTGTGTATCGAGGTCGACGGCATGACGTGACTACTCCAATCAGGGAGAGAGTCCATCTGAAGTTGCCCGCGCCCACGGAGAGGAAGGACGCGGGCTGATCGGGAGGGGACACCGATCTCGCAGCACAGAAGATGCTGCAGGAGGCGAACGTCCTGCCCATGCCGGTGTTCCATAGGAAACAAAAAAACCCGCCGCACAGGAGAGCGACGGGGCGATCAAGCGGTCACCGAGCTCGGGTGGGTCGGGATTTGCCCGGTTCACGGATCGTGGAAAAATCCTACGGCGCCGGCTGCGGCGCGTCTACCAACCGCCGGTTGGCGCGGTTGCTTGTTTGACAGACGCGCGCCTATGATGACTGCTTAAAAGCGCCGATCGAGCCTTTTGCCGAGCGGCTCGTTGTGCGGAAAGGAACGCTATGGCCGAGCAGGAGCAGTGGCAGCTGCAAGGCAGCGCCGCGGAACTCTACGAGCGCTACCTGGTCCCGGCAATCACAGCCCTGTGGGCTGCCGACCTGGTGGATCGTGCTGCGCCTCAATCTGGTGAGCGGGTTCTGGACGTAGCTTGCGGCACCGGCGTGGTGGCACGCTTGGCGGCCGAGCGTATAGGAAGTGGGCAGGTCGTCGGCCTCGACATCAACACGGGCATGCTTGCCGTTGCTCGATCCCTCCCGACAGGCGCTGGACCGCGTATCGACTGGCACGAGGGAAGCGCGCTCGAAATGCCGTTCCCTGACGCCACCTTCGATCTGGTTCTTTGCCAGCTCGGACTGCAGTTTTTCCCGGACCGGTCGAGTGCGCTACGTGAGATGTTCCGGGTGCTGGTGCCTGACGGCCGACTGGCCTTAAGCGTTTTCAGCGCTATTGAGCGCACTCCTGCGGCAAAGGCGCTGGTGGACGCCTTGGATCGACACCTCGGTCCAGGCGCTTCGGCAACGAAACGGTCCGAGCATTCACTCGCCGATGCGGACGAGCTTTACCGATTGGTGGCCGGGGCGGGATTTCGTCAGGTGACCATCCACACGACGACACAGAACATCCGATTCCCCTCGTCAAAGGAATATGTGCGTACAGCTGGCAGCGACTCCGCAGGCAGGGCTGGTCAGCGGAATGGATGCCGGACACCGCGACGCAGTCATCGCAGCGATTATGGGTGATGTAAGTTCTTCGCTGGCAATCTATTCAACTGGAGGGGAGCTGATGTTCCCCCAAGAGGCTCACGTCGTGCTCGCACGCAAATAGCGCAGCTCACTCTGCGGCATCCGGTGTTCAACAGCGCCCACGGAAGTGAGCCTAATTAGAGGAGGAGCGTAGCAGCCCCTCCTCCTTGACAGCAACCTCGAAGGCCTTCCTTACGTCGTCGGGCGTGCGCTCGCCATCATGGACGGCCATGCAGGCCTTAACTGCCTCCACATAGTCCCCGCTTGGTCCACTTCATGAATTCAGCAGCGGCTCCCTCGACATTGTTGCAGCCGTAGGTGAGCCCAGGTCGGTCGGTCTCGATGTTGACGGGAGGGTGAAACCAATGGATGGCCATGATACCTCCTACTCAGGCGAGAGATACATCTCCGCCTCTTTAGCGGCAGCCACGAAAGCCTTTCGGATCACGTGAGGGTCAATCGGGTCGCCCTCCAGTGCTGACAGGCAGAGGGTCCACGCCTTGTGCCAGTGAGGTCCTCTCCGGGTCCACGTCTTGAGCTGCTCAAGGGCTGCCCTCGCATTGTTGCAGCCATGCCTGGCACCTTCCGTTTCAGTCTTCACGAACACCGGAGGGACGAACCAAAGGGTTGCCATGATACCTCCTACTCAGGCGAGAGATATACGGTCGCCTCCTTGGCCGCCGCCTCAAAGGCTTCACGGACCTCTTGGGGGGACACTCTGCCCTCGAACGCGTCAACGCATGATGGGACCGCCTTCGTCCATTTCGAGCCTTTGTGTCCCACGCCACGAGTTCCTGAGCGGCTCCCTCGACACGTTTCGCCTTCACGTAGACGGAGGGAGAGAACCAGAGGAGTCTCATGATGAATAAATTAGGGGATGCTCACTTGTTTGGTAGAGGCGAGATCACAGCGGCGGCTCGATCGAGTTCTCTGACCGGCTCTCATTTCCGGGTCATGCCAGTCGCTTACCGCCCCAGCGCTTGTTTCAAAGCCGACAGAAGTTCTTCCTCGTCCACCACTCCGGCCATGTAATTGGCAATAATTCGGGACGCGAGCGTTTCGCGTTGTTGTTCCGATTGACCGTCAAACCTCAAGCGATTGAACACTCGGCCAAGCAGCGCCAGCTCGGACCGCTCGGTTACCTTCCCGAAATGCCATTCAACAAAGTCTTTGAAATCGTTCTCGCCAAGTTGCAGTTGAGGAAATCCGATCTTTACGTGACGCAGGCTTTTCATTTGTTGCCGGCGAGCCGCTCGAGCAACATCCTAGCATCAGACGTGGATGTCTGCTTCGATGCAGTGACGAAACATGAACTGGCCGGCCGGAGAGTGATTGCGCCCGGCGGAGCTGCCGCAAATGCATGCCGGAGGCATGGCCTCAAGCCACTTGTATCTTGTCATCCAAGCGCCCCGGGGCAGGACATATGAAGACAAAGCCGCCGAAATTTCGGCCGCCATCAAAAGGTTCTTGTAAGGGGTGGCAGATGCTCATACCGCCTCGGTTTGCGTTCGCGCCGCTCAGCGTTCGATCTGATGCCTGGGTCATTTGATGAACGTCACAGTGTTACAAAAAGCTCGTAAGCTGTTGATTCCATTACAGCGACTCAGAGTTCAATCCTCTCTCGCAGCACCAGTTTCAAGGCTTTCTGGAAGGGCTTCTAAGCCGCCCTGTGCGCAGCTGCGCGGGGCCAGCGCGCGGGGATGCGCGAGTGCGCCGGATCGACCGCCGCCACCTTGTCTCAGTTTGGAGTTCGGCCGCGGGTGGCGAAGGTTTTGCCAATCGCGTGTTTGCAGCCTATGCTTCGATATCGGCCGCCGGTGCTGCGGATGCAGCCGACAGTAAGAGGGTACGTGCTCTTGCCCGTCCGGGAGAGAGCCGTGTCCCAGTCCCTTCCTCGCAATCATGTGCTGAAAGCCCTCTCCGCAGAGGATTTCGCGCTGCTGCTGCCGTCAATGCATCATGTCCAACTCGACCTCAAAGCCCAGCTGGAGGTCCCGTATCAGCCGATCGAGCATGTGTATTTTCCAGAAGCGGGTATCGCTTCGGTGGTCGCCACCATGACTGGAGGGCGGCAGAGTGAAGTCGGGATCATTGGCTTTGATGGCATGACAGGCGTTGCCGTCATTCTCGGCCAAGACAGCTCTCCCAATGAGACCTACATCCAGGTCGCAGGCAATGGCTGGTGCCTGCCGGTTGAGAATCTTCAGTCTGAGGTGGCAAAGAGCCAGTCGCTTCGCGCGTCGCTGCTTGCCTATGCCCACGCCTTCCTTGTCCAGTCGTCCCGGACGGCGCTGGTCAATGGCCATTCCAAGATCGAGGAACGGCTGGCCCGCTGGTTGCTGATGGTCCACGACCGAACCGAGGGAAACAAGATCCACCTGACGCATGAATTTCTGGCGACCATGCTCGGCTCTCGGCGCCCCGGGGTTACCACCGCCCTGCAAATGCTTGAATATCGGGGGCTGGTTCACGCCAGGCGCGGCGAGATCTCAATCGTCGACCGTGCCGGAATGATAAAGCTCACACACGGTGCCTATGGCGACGAGGAGCAACGTCACTTCGGCTAATGCATATCGCACAAAAGCATGCCCTCGGGCCTGACCCAGGGCCTGACCCGAGGGTGTGCAGCGGTTTTGCGATAACGACATGCATGAAAACAACATCCTAAAGCGCGTCGCATGAGGCCGGTCAAACGCGACGCGCTCCGCCTGATTGTCCGATATCAGACATATGCTTGAAGGCCGCAGCATGTTAGACGAAAGTCGTATAATTGGCAGGGAGGAACTGTTGATGAGCCACACTTTTCACACAGTCACGGTTGAAGGCGCGGCGGAGGCCTATGTCCTTTCCAGAGGCAAGGCTCGGTATCTCTCGATCGCGCAGGCGATCCGCGCCATTCGAACACTCATGCCGGCTTGCAAGGCCACCAACCACGAGTTGGAGGAGATGCTGGCGGCGGCATGCGTAGTGCACGGCGTGCCCGTTGCCTTCGACGCCAAAACAGCCGATGGCCTGGAACCACGGCTCCATTCGTAGGCCGGAAATGTCCACGCCGCTGCAGAAGCCAAATTCATTGGATGTTCGGCAAGCGATTGTCCCCTACCTGATCGATCATGTCGACAATCCAAGCGTTTCGATAGTCGAAGTGACCATCGCCGTGAGGAAGATGTTTCCACTTTGCGAACTCACGGATTGGCAAATTGGCGATCTCATTGCGAGAAGCGCCATCGACGCGGGATTTGCGATCGATTTCGATGCGGCCCCCTAGACGCCTCTGGGCAGCAGCATTGCGGCGCCTCGGTCTCTCACGGCGGAACCAGGCTGGTAGCGCACATCGTCCGCGACGATGGCGCCGCATGTTCCCGAGCGGACTTGCGCGTCGCCGGCCTGCCGAGCGCAGCTTATGCTGGATCATCCTGAGCGGGAGCCTGCTATAATCCCGTATGGCCGCTCGCATAGTGGTTATCCTGGCGCTGCTTTCCGCCTTCGCCTACGGCTTCGCAAAACTCGTGGAACGTTATGGCGACGCCGGCGACAGGCCCTCTGCGTGTGAAAAATGGCCACAGCCTGATTGTCCAGTCCCAAACGCGCCGCCTCAAGAAGAAACCAGGCCTTGAGCGGGCGTTCGCGGGCGCCGCCAAACATCGGCGTCGATAGGCCGTGGCAGCCGTTTCGCGCACCGCCGGTGGAACAAGAATTGCTCCGCATCGTTGAGATGACTAGGCAACCCGCCGCGGTAGCAATCAAGCACCGCAGCTGAAGGTTGCTTGGAGGCTATTATGGGAAAGCAACTTACATTGGCTGCGGCAGGCATGCTTCTGCTCGTCGGTGTCAGCGCCGCTGCCGCTCAGGACGTCATTATTCAACCCGAGCATGACACCGTGATCCGCGAATACGTGAAAAAGAAACCGGTGGCATCACTCAGCCTTCCTGGCGTCGAACTCAACATCGGCACAGCTTTGCCCGAAACAGTCGAGCTTTATGAGGTGCCGGACGTTCAGTACCGCTACGTCGTCATCGATGGCCGAACTGTCCTGGTCGATCCAGGTACCCGCAAGATTGTGAAGGTCTACGACTGACGTGACCCCACGCTGAAGCCCGTCGTGCCGAAAGGCGCGGCGGGCTGGCGCCTTCCCGATATGCCGATGGCAGAGATAGAAGGTGCAATATCGCGCTGGAACAGTCATGCAACGGCGTGAATTGCGAAACGCGTAAAATCCCGACAGACACCGGCGAGCAAACTCCCGCGAACAGTTCCGAATATATTGGAAGATGCTGATTTTTATCGATGCTGGTGATTGCCGGCTTCCCTCACCACCTTGACCTCCACCGTCATGCCGAGAAAGCTCGACGCGCTGCCGCAGTAGCTTCCCGAAAGTGGGATGGCTTGCCCGGGATGCCTGGCCACAGCCACCCGGATCAGATCCCGGTTGCCGACAATGCCGTTGGTGGGATCGAACTCGACCCAACCCGCGCCGGGCAAATAGACCTGGCACCAGGCATGCGTCGACCCGCCGCCGACGACAGAACCGCTGTCGCGGTTCGGCACATAGACATAACCGGTCACAAACCGGGCGGCAAAACCGAGCGAACGAACCGCTTCCATCATGAACAGCGCAAAGTCTCGGCATGTGCCTCGACGCAGGTGCAAGGTCATCAGAGGCGGTTGCGTCCCTGATTCAGTTCGACGCGAATAAACAAAGCTCTCGTGGATGGCGTAGCAAAGCGTCATCAGCAATTTGCCGGTCTCGGTGCGCCCTTTGGCGCTCACGAACTGTCGTGCCCATTTGCCGATCTCGTCGCATCATCGAGGTGATGGCGCTCGATGGTTTGGCTGAGGTCGGTTGCCTCGTCGGGATCATAGGAAAATGGATAGCTGAGTGCTGCGTCATCGATACGGAAATCGGGCGCATGCTGCGGCGTGTGATCGAGCCGAATGTCTGTCACGAAACGCAGTTCGTCGCCCGAGCCGTTGAAATCGATTACGGCAACGCAGTTTCCGAAAACGTCGTGGATCCAGCCAATCTCTTTCGGCTCGGGGTCGACTAACAGGGCGTGATCCAGAAGTCGCTGATCGAAACTGTCGCGCGGCCTGAACATCAGCCGGTGCTCGCCGAATGTCACCGGCTGCGTATAGCGATAGACGGTCGTGTGCTTGACTGAAAAGATCGGCATTGGCTTGCGTCGACCACCTGCGATATCAGCGCCATCATATAATCTTTTTTGATGTGCAGCGGACAAAATGGGGCTGCTGCCCCTCAAGACGGCCGTATCAGGCGGACTGATGAACAGATCGGCGCGGCTAGCGCCGAATTGATCATCCATGCTGGCCCGCTGTTCTTGGTTCTGTCGGCAGCATGGCCGCGAAAGAAGCAGCGGACTTGCGCCGCAGGCCTTTTGCAATCTCTAATTGGTAGACTCTCTCAAGACCGGGGAAGTTAATCCTTGCGCCGCGGAGGGGCCAAGGCGAGGAACGTCGCAAACGGGAGGAAGCAATGAATGAAGACTACGAACTGGCCATAGACCACGACAAGCCTTACGAAATAACTGCTTTCGCTAAAAAGCACGGCCTTACGACAAGGGCTGCCGAGCTGATCCTTTTCGCCTATAGCCCGTCCCGAGCGGCGTGCGATACTGCCGCAACGGCTTTCCTCACCGCCGTCGCCGTGCAAGCCAAGAGACAATCGGCGCGCTAGCCGATCGTGACATCGGGGCGTCGCGGCGATCGTATTTTGATGCTGGCGGGACAGCGCCCCTCTGTCCTGCCGGACATCTCCCCCACAAGGGGGGAGATTGGCAATGTCACTGTGGGCGCCCTCTTTGCGACGTCGGAGATTGGCGAAAGCGGTCCCGACATCCGATTTCCCCCCAAGTGGGGGAGATGTCCGACAGGACAGAGGGGGGCGCCTCCCTCCGCCATCAACGGTTCTGCACCGTCGTGACGCTCTGAGGTAACGGCATGGATCCTAGGGTCTGCGCCGCGTCGCTTCGCTCCTTGCTTCGCCCTAGCTAGGACGACGAAGGCGCGCCGATCGACGGCGCAGCCTGGATATTGAAGACTCAGGTGAGGCTTCTGGACCAGTCGTCTACCTGGCGCTCTGCCTCTTCCTTGGCGATTCCATACCGCTCCTGAATGCGTCCTGCGAGTTGGTCACGATTGCCCTCGATGCGATCAAGGTCATCGTCGGTAAGGTCGCCCCATTGCTCCTTGGCCTGGCCTTTGAACTGCATCCATTTTCCCTTGATTTGATCCCAGTTCATGAATTCCTCCTTTGTTGTCTAGAGGAAATGCAACTGGACACCACATGTTCCCAAACAGCGGATCGCCATGACGATTATTGCCGATGACGATTGTCATTGGCGACGCGGCAAACACGCCGCCGGCCGGAGCCAGCGGGGCGATTGGAGCAGGACGGGAACGATCCGCGTCTTGAAATCACACTCGCCGGAAAGGTCCCTCAGCCGGATCAGCTGGCGCGCGCCAAGGCTATCGATATGACGTTGTCTGCATCCGCCCCCGGCAGATCGAACAGCATCGGAAGTTGGCGGGTCATGGCCATTTCAACGATCAACTCTTCGATGGAAGCTGTCGGCAGATCGGTCTCGAGACTATTCGAGATCATCGAGGCAAGCTTGTGGACTGGCACTGGTGCCGACTTCGCACGGTCGTCGAGCAACCTGCTGATTTCGATTACAACGTCTGCGTCAATGCTCTTTGGCAATTCGCGCATGGCTTTTCCTCCCTGCCCATATCATGCGCGTGCCTGAGGGCTGAGTCTCGAAAAATCGACGTATGGACTTAACCAGATACGTGCTTCGACCCGATTGCTTTGGCCGGGCGCTCGGGCCTGCGGCGAAAAAGCAAATTGCATTGGTGTCGCATGCGGCAACGAATTCGCCCGTTTTGCGTTGGCCAATCGTACATCGTGAGCAAACGTGACCAAAGGAGAGTAAGCATGACAGCCGACGCGGCGAAGCTCTATCCCCGCCACCGGGATCGGATCTCCGGCAGCGAAGCTTATATGGTAAGGCATTTTGCCCGACAGAACGGCATCACCCCAGCGCAAGTCCATCAGTTGATCAATAGATATGGAAGCAACCGCGCCAGGCTGGTGGCTGCGGCGAAGGAGCTTCGCGCGTCGCTCCGACCGGATGTCCCCAAGGCCATGCTCGCCTCGGGGCGCCGCGCCGGGCGTCTCAGCGCCAGTGTTGATGCTGGAAATGGCTTAGGGACGCAGTGAGCGGACTGCGGAAAACAATCTAGCCGACGACTTCGTTTTAGACTTTTCGATCCTGGCCGCCGTCGCCGGCTTCTGTTTGCGATTTACTTGCTTCAATGGTCGCCTCCAGGTCGGACCGGCTGCCATATCGAACCGAGTAGGCTCGTGTAAATTCGGCGCCCAACAGAAAGATCTCGGACGAATAGAAGACCCACAGCAGCACGACGAGCAGTGCACCGGCTGCCCCGTATGACGAAGCGATGGCGCTGGTCCCGATATACCAGCCGATCAGTGACTTGCCGATCGTGAAGAGAAACGCCGTCGCTACGGCGCCGACGCCAACGTCGCGCCATTGCAGCGCGCGGTCGGGCAGTATCTTGTAGATTGCCGCAAACAACAGGGCGATCATGGCAAACGACACGATCCCGTTGATTGCGCTCAGGATGAGGGTGCCAAAGGGCAGATATGCGTTGATGATATCGCCAAGCGCCGAAATTGCAGCGCTTACGACGAGGGATACCAGCAGCAGAAAGCCAAGCGCCGCGACGAGACCCAGGCTGGCAGCGCGCGCCCGGACGAGCCGTGAAATCGATGTGCCAACCGGTTTGACTTTCCAGATCTCGTTCAGGGCAACCTGCATTTCGCCGAAGACGCCGGATGCGGCAACCAACAGCGTGACGAGCCCCAAAATGCTGGCAAGAGTTCCCGCCTCTTTTTGTGACGCGTTCTCGATTGTCGCTTGCAAAAGCTCGGCGCTCTGCGGACCCATCAGGCCCGCCAGCTGGGCCGAAAGCGCCAGTTGTGCGGCATCGTTTCCGAAGGCCATGCCTGCGATGGCGACAACGATGAGCAGGATCGGCGCAAGCGAGGTCGTGGCATAAAACGCCATCGCTGCGCCGTGGCTCAAGGCATTGTCATTGATGAAGCCGACAATGCTCTCCTTAAGGAGCGTCCAGCCCTCTTTCGCCACATCCCACATGTTTGCCTCGCCTGCTTCTCAAGCAAATAGAGGCAGTGCCGCGGCGGACCAGACCGTGGCAGGTCGCAAACCTCTATAGGATTGGGAGCTGGAGGTCGCTCGGCAGCGACCGCTCACAGTCCCTTTCAGGCTCAGTCGAAGAACCAAATCCTCTGTGCAGAGCAATCAGGTGACGGATCCCCGCTTGTTTGGCGCGACCTGCCCCGCGGCTCTTCTTGTGAGACCATCCTGCGTCGGGAAGGCCGCGAATGCCGCGATGGCCAGATAGACCGGAATCCCCAATTCGAGGATTTCCTCGAACACTGTCGAGGTATCGTTCCGGGCAAGATGGATGCCGAGAAATGTGAGATTTGACGGCGCCCCGTCGATGACCTTCGAAAGGACGGCGCAACCGATAGCGGCGGCAATGGCAACGGCAGTCGCCTCGCCGTGGCGAAGCCCGTGCACAAAGCTACGGAGGCCGTCTTTGAGGAGAAAATAGAAGGCAACGGCGAGGGCGATAACGACCGTCGCGCCGATCAGCTTTTCCAACAGCGGAACGTCAGGCGAAATGTAGAGGGTGGTCTTGGTGATGTTGTGGGTGGTGAAATGCGCATGGAAATCCAGCTCGCGCAGGCACATCGCGATCGAGATGGCAACGAGATACCAGCGCTTGAGCAGCTCCCGATAGGACATTTCCCGCACAAGCGTCGCCACGACGATCAGGTAACCGGCGGCCGAGAAGACTTCGATGGGACCGCCCTCGCTGAGGTAGAACTTCCGTATGTCTTCGGGAAGAAAGGCGAGCGGCAGGGCGATGAGAAAGACGAGCACCAGCAGCGCAAGGCCCATTTGAATGAAATAATGGTCCTTGCCGTAACCGGTCTTTCTTTCGCTCCATGCCATGTCTGTCTCGCCCATGTCTGTCGCACCGACTCTCTATTGATCGTGATTTCACTCAATTTGAAAGATTGGGCCTTTGTCAAGTTGCCGCTCCGCATGCCGCGCCCGATGCCCGGCCGCTTGCCGGCGCTCTGACGGCATGACTGCGCAAGCGTGACGAGCCTGGTCCGGCCTAGCGCGGTGATGGCTGTCCTGTCCAGAAACGTGCCTTTGTAGCGACGACGACCCGTTCGCTCACGCCACCGATCGCCGCCATCGACCCTGCGGCGGTGTTAATCGATCGACACCCCACCGCCTGTTGCGTACTGTTGGACGCTCTCACGATCCAACCAACGGAACTGTGACAGTTGTCGCATAATTGATCGGATATTGGTCGAAGTACGGGAACTCGATCACGAAAGCATATCTGGCCGTGAGATGCGCCATGCGGAAGCCGCCGCTGGGAGGGTCGATTGCTATCGTCACATCGACATCTTTCAATCCCAAACCCAGCAATTTTTCTGTGGCTATGGCCTCTATTTCGGCCTCGGTCAGCGAGTTCTTCAAATGCAGCGCACGTGAGGACGTTTCCAGCGTATAGCGAACGCTGGACATGGCATTCAGAGCCCAGCCGAATGCGAAGATACCGAACAAAAGCATTATCAGAAAAGGTGCGATCAGCGCGAATTCCAGCCCAGTCCCGCCTGATGCATCACGGCTGAACGCTCTCGCGATCCGCTTAGCGGACACGGATCACCTCTTGATGGCCGATCTCGCGAGAAAGAGAAAACGCGCCAAAAATGAAGGGCGGGGACCAGGTCGCCGTCGCTTTTATTTCCACGAAGACCGAGGGAGCTTTCGTCCCCCCGTTGCACAGGCTCGATGCATCGACCACGGTGCTTCCGCACATGTATTTCCGGCCCAGTGTAACCTGTGCGCCTTCGGGATGGTTTTCCCAACTTGAAAGGGCGACGGCTTGGGTGGCCGCGTCGTCGGTGGCTCCCTCCATCACAAGATTTGCCGCCGTCTTGACGCTTGCGCGCATCGACAGCGAGCTTGATACGAAAGACCAGCCGTCAATGATGCCGAAAAGCACCAGGCAAAGGATCGGCACAATCAGGGCAAACTCCACCGCAGCAACACCCGAATCGTTCCGGAAAATCCGACCTGACCGCCGTTCCATGACGATTACTCGACAAGGTGAACGGATTGCGCGGCCGGAATCTCTCGCATTCCGAGGCTCGTGCAATCCTGCTTGATGCTTGTAGCGCCGGACCACTCTATCGTATCGGCGACGACCTGTGTGCAACCACCCTGGCCCGAGAAATTGCCGAGATATTTAACCTCCTGCGTTGGAAAATACAGAACGCCTGTCAAAAGCGAATCCGCCGTGCCATTAAATGTGTTCGATCCCGCCAGGTTTGCTCTGTCGCCGTAAAACAGCACACCCGAATAGGTGCCTGACGTCGGGGCGCTAAGCTTGACGGTGGCCGTGCCGTTCATGCTGACGCCGGAGCTGCCGGCCAGATAGATGATGACTCCGTCGCCGGAAATATTTGCGTTCGCGCTTGCTTTGAAATCGCCCCCCTCAACGACATATACCCCAGGCGAGAGCGTTACACTGCCGCTCAAGCTGAGCCCCTTGCAGTATCTTCCAGGTTGCAAGGTCGACTGATTGTCGTTTTGACAGGGGTTCGTGGCTGGCGGCGCCGGCAAGTCGGCAAAAGGATCCGCAGCGGGCAGCGCCTGCGTAAGCGGGTTCGCGCAAACGGTTTTTACAACGTTGCTCAATGAAACACCGCCTGCCGATATCAGGCAATCGGCCTCCAGATATGCCGACCCTTGAAGCTTGAGGCCGTCCGCGGCGATTGAATCCGACATGACGGAGCAGCCGGTCAGCTTGAGGTTCGAACTGCCGGAAAAGAGCGCCGCTCTCGAAGCGGAAGGATTGAGCGCCAGAACGCAGGCTTTTGACGCGTCCGTGATAAGAGCCACGGCCCTTGCCTGTGCGCCGACCGCGCTTTGACTGAATATCGATGTGAAAAATCGATCGAGCGTCTGATGGACGATGACCTCGACCGCCTTTTTTGCGACATTCGGTCCGGACGATGGAGGCGTGAAGACCTCGATTGTGCCTGTCGATGGTCCCCAGCCGTTCGTGGTCGCTGACAGCGTCGCGGCCGAGACAATCGTTGGCTTGTCGGATCCCGAAACTTTTTCCAAAGCGCCAGCATAGGCTGCCGCATCCGCCACCGCCTGTAGCTTCAGGCTGCTGTAATACCAATAGGAAGTCTCGACACCGAGGCCCGCTCCGCCGACAACAATCGGCAAAGACAGGGCAAAAATAATAGCAACGTTGCCGCTCTCGCTATTTCGTAGCGGACAGCTAAAAAAACGCCTGAAGGTACCGCCACCCCATCCCATTTGCCTATTCAAGCAGCGATGCATAAAGAAATGACTAAGAATTTCACTCGATTTGTTAGCTGCGCTCCTCGCTATCCGCCGACGCTCAACCAGCTTCCAGTTCCCCCGGGGGCATGCGCAAGAAATTGCCGACGAGGGCCGGTTTCGTTGGCAAAAGGCTGCCGTTCCCTGCTATTCCCCCTTCAAATCAAAAGCAGTGGACTTGCGCATGACCAATGTCGCCTTGACCGGGCTTGCCCGCGATCTCGCCAAGCGCGCCGCGGAAGGCCGACCGGTGCGCATCGGCGTCATCGGCTCCGGCGAGATGGGCACCGACCTGGTGACGCAAGGCATGCTGATGCCGGGCATTTCGGTGTGCGCCGTCTCGACCCGCCGCCCGCACACCGCGCGTGATGCCATCCGCATCGCCTATGGCGATGAGGCGATGGCGCGGGAGGCCGATACGCCGTCGAAGCTCAGCGAGGCGATCGAGAGCGGAAAAATCGCCATCACCTCGAACGAGATGCTGGTCACCAATCCGCTGATCGACGTCGTCATCGACGCCACCGGCAAGCCCGGCGTCGCCGCCGATTTCGACCTGATGGCGATGCAGCACGGCAAGCATCTGGTGATGATGAATGTCGAGGCCGACGTCACCATCGGCTGTTATCTGAAGCAGCAGGCCGACCGGCTCGGCGTCGTCTATTCGGTCGGCGCCGGCGACGAGCCGTCGAGCTGCATGGAACTGATCGAGTTCGCCTCCGCGCTCGGCTACACCATCGTCTCGGCCGGCAAGGGCAAGAACAATCCGCTCAACCATGACGCCGTTCCGGATGACTATCGCGCGGAAGCGCTGCGCCGCAACATGAACCCGCGCATGCTGGTCGAGTTCGTCGACGGCTCGAAGACCATGGTCGAGATGTGCGCCATCGCCAACGCCACCGGGCTGGTGCCCGACATTGCCGGCATGCACGGTCCCAAGGCCGACCGCGATGAATTGGCCAAGGTGCTCATCCCGCGCGCCGACGGCGGCATCCTGTCGAGGAAGGGCGTCGTCGACTACACCATCGGCAAAGGCGTGGCGCCCGGCGTGTTCGTGATCGTCGAGGCCACGCATCCGCGCATCATCGAGCGCATGGACGATCTGCATATCGGCCATGGACCCTATTACAGCTTCTTCCGGCCCTATCATCTGACCTCGTTGGAAGTGCCGCTCACCGCCGCGCGCATCGCGCTCTATGGCAAGCCGGACATGGTGCCGCTGCCGAGGCCGGTTGCCGAGGTCTGCGCCGTGGCCAAGCGCGATCTGGCGGCGGGAGAGACATTCGACGCGATCGGCGAGACCTGCTACCGCTCCTGGACGATGACTGTCGAAGAGGCCCGCGCCAACCGCGCCATGCCGGTCGGCCTGCTCGAAGGCGGCAGGGTGCTGAGGCCGGTCAGCAAGGGCGAGCTGCTGACATCAGCCAATGCCGCGCCCGACCCGACCACCAGGCTGTTCGCCTTGCGCCGGCTGCAGGACGAGATGCTGTACGGATTAGGATAATGATCGAGACGCGTGAATCCGAATTGAAGCGGGAAAGTGGACGCATTCCTCTGGCCAAACGACTCGCAGCCATTGCCCACGATCTCAAAGCCAGAGCGGGCAAGAACGGCCGGCCTGTGATCAAGGATGAGATCGACGAGTTGTGGGGACATCCCTGATGCCGGCGAATGGAACGACCATATCGAAACGGCGATGCGGCTCGATCTGACCACTGGATCGCTGCACTTCTGGGCCACTGTAACGGCATGGTCCTAGGATCCATGCGGTTACCTCTGAGCATCGCAGCGTTTGAAAACGGAGATTCTGTGACCTTCGAGCGCTGCTGCACTGAACAGCAGGCAGCAGCTCACCCGGTCGATCGACCGCCGGCTGAATATCAACGCCTGACTCGCAAAGCCGCCGCTACTTCCCCAACTCGATCGACCGCAGCCGCGCCGCCTCCACCGCTTCGGTGAGCAGTTTTGTCAGCCGGTCCTCGCCCATCAGCACGGCAAGCGCGGCGGCCGTTGTGCCGTTGGGGCTGGTCACCTGCTGGCGCAGCACGCCCGGATCTTCGCCGCTTTCGGCGGCGAGCGAGGCGGCGCCATAGACCGTCTGCACGGCCAGCAGCCTGGCGGTTTTGGCTGGCAACCCGGCCGTCTCGGCAGCCACCGCCAGTGCTTCGATGAAATGGAAGACATAGGCCGGGCCAGACCCTGACACCGCCGTCACCGCGTCCATCAGGCCCTCGTCGTCGATATCGGTCACTTCACCGCTCGCCGAAAGCAGATCAGCAACGAAACGTTTCGTATCGATGGAGACCAGCCGGTTGGAAAACACCACCATCATGCCCTTGCCGATCGCCGCCGGCGTGTTGGGCATGCAGCGCACGACCGGCGCGCGATCGCCCAGAATGGCCTCGAAAGTGGCGACCGGCGTTCCGGCGGCGATGCTGAGGAAGGTGGTGCGGCCATCATTGAAGCGCTTGTAGGCGGCGGTCACGTCGCGGATCACTTGCGGCTTCACCGCAATGACGGCGAGGGCCGGCACCGCGTCTGCCGGAATGCCGCCGGCATCCGCGGCAGCACTGCAGCCCAGCGCTTCGGCGCGCTTGCGCAAATCGGCATTGGGCTCGACCACGAAAACCGCCGCCGCGGCGAGCTTGCCCGATTTCAGCCAGCCGGAAAGCATGGCGTAGCCCATATTGCCGCAACCGGCGAGGACAAGCTTGATCGTCATTGGAGCCTCCGCAGAGCATCGGACCCAAAAGTGGGTACCGGTTTTGGCAAAATCCGATGCTCAAACCAAAAGATGGCTTCCCATAGACGTTCGTGGCGGGGCGGGGAAGCCCTGTTGGGACGGAGGATCAGGACGGACCACGAACCGCCATCGGCCGCAGCGACACTTGCCTCAGTCCGAACATGCCGAACACGAAGAACAGCCAGACCGGGTCGGCGCGATGGAAGAAGAAGCTTTCAAGGAAGGCGTTCAGCGCTGCGAACAGCACCACCATCATGAAGAAGTCGCCCAGATAGATGTTCTCCTTGCGCAAGGGAATGCGCACGTAATCGCGCAGCGGCGCGACAAGGAACGTGTAGACCGCCACGCACAAAGCCGGGATGCCCATCAGCACCGCGATGTCGAGATAGCCGTTATGGCCGTGCACGATGGTTCTGATGTCCCAGGCGCGGTCGAAAGGCTGGTCCTGGTTCAACAGCAGCGGCGTGCCCCAGAAGCTCTCGAAGCCATAGCCGGTCCACGGTCGCTTCGCCAGCATCTCGCCGGCGAACTCCCAAAGAGTCGTGCGCCCGGTGTAGGTCAGGTCGGGGAAATAGAGTGCCGCCAGATGCTTCACCGGCGGCAGGAAGACGATGCCCAGCGTGCCGATCGCTGCGGCGATGATGGCCAGCGCGAACAGGATCGGCGTGCCAAGCCGCATGCCGATCAGGCTTGGCAGCACGACGATCAGGATCGAAAACGGCACCAGTCCGGCCGTCGTCTTGGAACCGGTGTGCAGCATGAAGATCATCGCTGCGCAAAAGATCGATGCGCCCCAGAGCCGCTGTCCGCGCCGGTAGAGGTACAGCCCGGCGAAGCTGAAGCAGGCCATGACGGGCCCGGCGATGTTCTTGTGGGTGAACACGCCGCGCCACAGGCCGGCATGTTCCGGCTCCAGCGACGCGGCGGTGTGCAGCGCCTCGTTTGGAAAGACGATGAGCCCGATATAGGACAGGCCCATGACGACGACGATGGTGAAGATGATGACTTTCTCGAAAGCTTCGGCGTCGCGCGGCAGCGCCAGGATCGTCGCCATCGTCAAAATGCCGATCAGCGTGAAGAAGGCGGCGCGCATGGCAGACGGCGGATCGGTTGCCATCACCACCGAGAACATCAGGAAAGCCAGCATCAGCAGCCAGGACGGGCTGAGCAGCGAACGCACCACGCGCGGGTCGGCGAAAGCTACGAGCGAGAAGACCGAGATGGCGCCAAGCGAGCCGAAGCCGAGCTGGTTGACGATGTCGCCGCCATCACCGGTCGTTGCGGCGCCGGCCGGCTGGAACGGACGGAACGACACCAGGATGACGGTGAACAGCAGCGCGGCGACCGCGGTCGCGACACCGTCGCGTGTGAAGGCCGCGCTGAGCGGCGCGCGTTCAGTTCTTCTCAGGCTGCCGGTATTGCTCATTGGCGTATCCGAATTCGGCAAGCACGCGGCCGACAGCGACATGGATTGGGTATAAGGCCGTCGCCAACGACCCCGTCCGCGCCAGCCTGGCCGCGCCGCGAAACGGCGAGACGGCAAGCAGCGCCAGGCTCTTCAAGAAAACCCTGGTGCCGGCGAACGGCGTGCCGGCCCGCTTCTTCTTCTCGACCAATGTCGAGATGACGCCGTTGCGCAGGCTGCGGGCACGAATCCAGTCGGCTTCGATGCGCCGGGCTGGAACTGTTTCATGCACTTGCGCTTCGGCGCACCAGCCAAGCACAAAACCTGCTTGTGCCGCCCGGCTCAGGAAATCGGAATCGCCGCCGCCCATGAAGTTGAATTTCAGGTCGAGGAAGGGCGGCCCCATGGCGGTGAGCACGTTGCGGCCGACCAGCAAATTGCCGGAGGAATACAGCGCGGGCACCCGCCCGGTCTGCCGATAAGGTGGCGCAAAGACCGGGTGCTCGGCCCAATTGGCATGGGCCGCGTCGGCAAACACAGGCATTTGCGGGCCACCGACAATGTCGGCACCGAGCGTCTCGGCCGCATGGCACATGCGCTCGAGCCACTGCGGATCGGCGATCTCGTCGTCGTCGATGACCAGCAGGTGGCTGAAGTCAGGAAAGTGGAGGATAGCCGTCTGCCAGCCGGCATTGTAGGCGCTGCAATTGCCGCGCTCATGCGCGACGATCACCATGCCCGGGATGTCGCCGCCCTCGAACAGCGGCAGCGCCGCCCTGGCGCCGGCGCGCGCCTCGGCTTCGTTCTCGATGACGATGATTGCGAAACGTCTGCCGGTTTCCTGGGCCTTGAGCGATGCCAGCGTCGCCAGCAGTTGCTCGGGCCGTTTGAAGGTCGGCAGCGTAACGACCGCCTCGACGGCAGCGGCGACAAGTCCCGACGACCGCCCTGCGATCGATACCGAACCGTCCAATGGCAAAGGGATCATCCGCGTCCAGCCCGGGATTGGTGAGTTTGGCTCTCGATAGCATCCGTGATGATAACGTTTCGTTTATCACCTTCGTGGACAAGCCCGCAAATCGGCAACGCCGGGCCACCAAATATCTTCACTTAATCAAGGCTTCACCGCGCTTTGTTAGCTGTATCCGCTTAGGATAGGTGAGATGCATCTGCTGTTCGCCACATCGATCGTGCCCGACGGAGCCCTTGCCTCGGGCTACGAGATCGCCAATGCCGCGATCATCGCCGCGTTGCGGCGCGCCGGCGCGCGGGTCACCGTGATCGGCTTCACCTGGCCGGGCAAGCCTGCGAGCGATCCGCAAAACACCATCGTGCTCGGCGCTGTCGATGTGCGCACCGAAACCGCCTCATCGCTGCAAAAGCTCGCCTGGGTTGCAAGGGCGATGCTCTCCGGCCTCACTTTCGCGTCGGTCAAGCTGCGGGTGGTCAACGCCAGCGAGGTCCGCGCCGCCGTCGAACGCGCCGGCCCTTTCGACGGCTACGTCTTGAATTCCGTGCAGTTCGCCGGCGCCTTCGAAAGGCTTTTCGGCGACCGGCCGTCGATTTTCGTCGCCCACAATGTCGAGCATCGTTCGGCGCAGGAGAACGCCGCTGCCGCCGGCGGCCTTTTCCAGCGCCTGCTGTTTCGCCGTGAGGCAAGGCTGCTCAAGACTGTGGAAGAACGGCTCTGCCGCCGGGCACGCTTCGTCTTCACGCTGGCCGAGGAAGATCGCTCAGCGCTCGGCGTCGCCTCCGATGGCCGCTCGGCGGTGCTGCCGCTGGTGACTTGCGCCGAGCCGCCCGTGCAAAAAACCCCGCGCCGCGTCGACTGCGACGCGGCGCTGATCGGCACCTGGACCTGGCAGCCGAACCGCATCGGCCTCGACTGGTTCCTGGAAAAGGTGGTGCCGCATCTCAGGCCCGATTTCCGGGTCAGGATTGCCGGCGGCATGCCGTCGGGCCTCGCGTCCGCGCATCCCGGCGTCGAATTCGTCGGCCGCGTGCCGGACGCGCAGGCTTTCGTGCGCAGCGCCGCCGTCATCCCGCTGATCAGCACCTCCGGCAGCGGCGTGCAGCTCAAGACCATCGAAACCTTCGAGCTCGGCCTGCCTTCCGTCGCCACCAGCCATTCGCTGCGCGGCATCGACCATCGCCCGGTCAATTGCGTGGTGACCGATGATCCGGTCGCCTTCGCCGGCGCCCTTGAAGCAGCAGTGGGCGATGTCGGGGACGTCGACGGCAGCGCTTTCCACCGCCGGCAGCTGAAGGCGCTCGATGCCGCAATCAGGCTCGGCCTGGACAAGCTCGGGCCCGTCGGCCAGGAGATGTTTGCATGAATATGCACAACGCCCGCGCCGTTTTCGGTGCCGACAGCTTGAAATCGATCCTGGGCATCCCGGTCCTTGCCATCCGCTGGGACGATGCGGTCGCGCTGCTGGCCCGGTTGATTGCAGAGCGGCGCTTCACCAAGGTCACCTTTCTCAACGCGCACAACGCCAATGTCGCCTATGGGGACCCGGTCGTTGCCGAGGCGCTCGACGATTTTCTCATCCTGCCGGACGGTGTCGGCGTCGATCTGGCGGCGAAACTGCTTTATGGGGCGTCGTTTCCGGACAATCTCAACGGCACCGATTTCATCCCCGCCTTCCTGCAGGCGTCCGCCAGGCCGATGACCGTGGGGCTGCTCGGCGCGACCCAGGTCAACGCCGAGGCGGCGTCGAAGAAGCTGGCAGCGCTCGCGTTGCAGCACCGGTTCGTGGTCATCCATGACGGTTATTTCTCTCCCGCCGAGGAGCCGGCAATCGTCGATCGCATCGCCAGATTGCGGCCGGACGTGCTGCTTGTCGCCATGGGCGTGCCACGCCAGGAATTATGGATCGCGCGCCACATCGACGCGCGCCACTGCACGCTGCCGATCGCGGTCGGCGCGCTGCTCGATTTCCTGAGCGGCACGGTGCCGCGGGCGCCGCTGTGGATGCGTCGGCTCAGGCTCGAATGGCTGTTTCGGTTGTGGATCGAACCGGGCCGTCTCTGGCGCCGCTATGTGGTCGGCAATCCCCTGTTCCTGTGGCGCGTCATCGGCCAGAAATTCTTGCGCAGGCCCGCTCCTGCCAAAACTCGGCCCAGAGCAGGCCCCAGAGCGGGCCCCGGAGCAGATCATTGAACAACCGGTTCGTGCCGAGCCCTGACACGGAGGCCGATTTCCTTCCCCGGGCGCCGACGGCGGCGGTCGTGACGGCAAGCTATGCGCCGGATTTGGAGCGCTGCCGCCTGCTGTGCGACACAATCGACCGCTACGTTTCCGGCGTGGCGCACCACTATATTCTTGTCGAGCATCGTGACGTGGCGCTGTTTCGTCAGTTGGAGAATAATCGCCGCACCATCGTCGACGAGCGGGACCTGTTGCCGCGCTGGCTGCATGCCTTCGACGATCCGCTCAGCCTGTTCCGCCGGCGCATCTGGCTCAGCCTGAAGACCAAGCCGCTGCGCGGCTGGCATGTGCAGCAGCTTCGCCGCATCGCGATATCGGCGCATGCCGGCGAAGACGTGCTGGTCTTCTGCGATTCCGACGTGGCGTTCCTAAAACCTTTCGACTGCAGCGCCTTCTGGCGCGATGGCAAGGTGCGGCTGTTCCGCCGCGACGGCGTGCTGTCCGGTGAGGGTCATGAGGAGCATCGCATCTGGTCGCGCAATGCCGGTTCGGCGCTCGGCATCGAGCCATCGGAGGTTTCGACCCACGACTACATTTCGACGCTGATTGCCTGGCGCCGCCAAACCGTGACGGCGCTGTGCGCGCGGATCGAGACGATCCATGGCCGCAACTGGGTCGAAATCGTCGGTGCGGCGCGCAAATTCTCCGAATGCATGATCTACGGCCGCTATGTCGACGACGTGCTCGACGGCGCCGGCCATTTCCATGGCTCGGAGGAGTTCTGCCGCGTCCACTGGACGGGCGAGGCGCTGTCGGATGACGAGTTCCGCCGTTTCGTCGCCGCCATGGCGCCGCAACAGGTGGCCATCGGCATGCAGTCGTTCATCGGCACCGATGTCGGCCGCATCCGCCGCCTGATCGGGCTCGATTAGTCTGCTGTTGATCGAGCTTGATCCCTAGACCGGCTTCGCCGGCCTGCGCATCGCCGAATAGGTGAGCAGCGCCGAGGCGAGATAGAGCAGCAGGAAGACGACGTTGAGCGAGAGCACCAGATCGGGCGTATCCAGGATGTTGGTCAGCACATAAGTCAGCAGCACCGCCTTCATTCCGGCAAGCAGCGCCAGGTTGATCGCCCGCACCAGCGTCTGGCCGCGCGCGAACAGAAGCTCGGCCTGGTATTCGACGAGATTGCGCAGGCCCGGCACGCAGATCGCCAGCACCACCAATGGGGCGGCCTCCGCAACATTCCTGCCGAGCGCGTTGGGGAAAAAATGCAGCACGATGCCGAGTGCCGCCAGCGCCAGTGTCGAGACCGCGAACACGCCGCCTTCGATGCCGCTCCTGACCGAAAGGCGCGACAAAAGTTCCGGCGCCCGCATCATGCGCTGAACCAGCATCATCGAGAAGGTGCGGATCGGGATCGCCGTCAGGTCGACCAGCCGCATGATGATGGCATAGATGCCGGCGAGGTGCGGGCCGCCGATCGCCAGCACCAGCAGCTTGTCGAATTCCATCTGCAGGTAGAACAGCACCTCTGCGCCGGCCACGTAGATGGAATCGGCGAGCCGCCGCAGATAGAGCGTCAGCCGCAGCCGCAGCCTTTGGCGCGGATAGAAAAATCCGAAGGCGATGAGCAGCGAGGCGGCGTTGGCGCCGATGTAATACCAGGACCAGACCCCTATGGTCGGCTGCGCCGCGAACATGAACAGCACGGCGCCGAGCGCCCGCAAGGCCGTCGCCAGGATCGTCAGCAGGGCGGCGCGGCCGAATTTGCCGAGGCCGTTGTTGACGATCAGCGCCACCTCGACCGGCCGCCACAGCAACGCCTCGGCAAACACGATCGCCGCAAAGACCGACAGCGGCACGGTGCCGGCAAAGAAGACCAGGTAGACGCCGTAGGAGGCGGCCGCCAGCAATGGCAGCGATATCGCGCCAAACAGCAGGAAGCCGGCCGTGAAGGTGCCGATCAGATTGGGGCGGATGGTGGCGGTTCGGTAAAGCGCCGAGATGAAGCCGAAGGCCAGGATGCGCGACAGCATCACGCCGGCCGCCGAAGCAGTGGCAAACATGCCGAACTCGGCGATCGACAGCGTGTTGCCCAGCGCGATGAAATAGGCGAGCGAAAACACCAGCCGCCCGCCCGCGCCACTGATCGCCGAAAGATAGTCGCGTACCAGCCGCCGTCGCTCGGCGACGAAAGCGACGATCCGGGCGAGAAGCCGTTTTTGCGGGATGCTGCCAGCCTGAGTCATGTGTCGAGACAGCATAGGCCGGAAAGTTTAACGCGCGGTTCTGAGCGCTTTCGATGCTTTCAAGAAGGGCACAACCCTAGAGGGAAACCGTGTCTTCAAGGCTGGGAAATTAACCTTTTGTTTCCTATACTTGTTTAGCGTGGTTTAACGAATGGCTGACCGCGCGTTAAAGCCGCAAAGGGCAAGCTCCACGACAATGGTCGACAGGCAAAACCGTGAAGATTGGAAGCGCGAGCGGTCCTTGCTGGCGCTCGGCCAGGCGTTGCGCGGCGAAGAAGAACCATCGCTGGTTGCGATCGGGGACCGGGCAGACCCGTCGTGGCGCGAGGATGCCGCAACGCGCCATCGTGTCGCGCGCTTACGCCGCGAGGGGCGGGCGCATCCGGAATTCTTGGCAACCCCGGAGCCCTCGGCGACCCCGGAACGCTGGGTGACTCCGGAATTCTCGGCAAACAATGAAACAAGCCAGTTTCAAGCCGATCATGTATCCGCTTCGGCCGCCCCGATGCCGCCTGAGGCCGACGACGCCGTTGAAGCGGGCTATGCGGACGCCAGGCCGCGGGAGGAGCCGGTTGCTGCCGGCGCCTCCGAGGACCGCCATGCCGATGCCGATCCTCGATACGCCGCGTTCGATTCTCGATACGCCGGGTTCGATCCCCGATACGCCGCGTTCGATTCCCGATACGCAGCGTCCGAGCCTCAATACGCCGCATTCGAACCGCGACACGCCGGTGACGAGCAGCGGTCTTCCCGCGAGGATGACGACAGATGGAAGCCGTTGATCGATCCGATGCAGGTCGTCCGCGGCGTTGCCCGGTCAAAGCTGCTGATCGTCGCCATGACGATACTGGGCGCCACGCTCGGCGTCGCGATCGCGCTGTCGACGCCGAAGAAATACGAAGCCACGGCAGAGCTGATCGTCGACCCGCGCGACCTGAAGCTCACCGACCGCGACCTCACGCAATCCGTGGTTGCGTCCGACGCGACGCTGGCCATCGTCGAGAACCAGGTTCGCGTGCTCACCTCCGGTACCGTTCTGAACAAGGTCGTGGACAAGCTCAATCTCGTCAATGATCCGGAGTTCAACGGGCAAGGTTCCGATGGCCTGGGGATGATGACGTTCATCCGGTCGGTCCTGTCGCGCAATGACGGGCCGGCTGCCGGTGAAGGCCGCCGCCGTGCGCTGGCCGTCGCCAATCTGGCGGAGAGCCTTTCGGTCGAGCGCGGCGGCAAGACCTTTGTCATCTCCGTAAGCGCCACCACGCAAAATGGCGAGAAGTCGGCGCTGATCGCCAACACGATGACGGATGTTTTTCTGCAGACCTTCGGTCAGATCCAGTCCGACACCGCTGGCCGCGCGACCAACGAGCTGACGGGCAGGCTCGACGAGCTGCGCAAGGGCGTGGAAGCGGCCGAGCGCAAGGTCGAGGATTTCAGGGCCGCGCACGACCTCGTCGACGCGCAAGGCCATTTGATCAGCGACGACGAGATGCTCAAGCTCAACCAGCAGCTGGCCATCGCCCGCGCGCGCACGCTGGAACTTAACGCCCGCGCGGCGTCGGCGCGCTCGATCGACGTGAATTCGGTTCTGAGCGGCACCTTGCCGGAGGAGATCAACTCGAACGCCATGAGCGAGTTGCGCTCGCAATACGCGACGCTCAAGCAGGAGGCCGACCGCGCCGCGATCCGGCTCGGGCCGCGCCATCCCGAGCTCCAGGCGCTCAATGCCCAGCTTGCCGGATCGCGCGAGCGTATCGCCGGGGAACTGCGCCGCATCGCCTCGTCGCTGCAGGTCGACCTCAGGCGCGCCGTGCAGCTCGAACAGGATCTGGCCTCCCGGCTGGCGCAGTTGAAGGTCCGCAGCGGCGACGTCAACAGCGACCTGGTCACGCTGCGCGAGCTGGAGCGCGAGGCCGCCGCCAAACGCTCCGTCTATGAGCAATATCTTCTCCGCGCCAAGGAGACCGGCGAGCAGAAGGACATCAACACTGCCAACATCAACGTGATCTCCAAGGCCTTCGCCCCGCTCGAGCCGAACGGACCGTCGCGCGCCATGACGGTGCTTGCCGGCCTGCTGGCGGGGCTTGCTTCCGGTGTCGGCCTCGGCGCCATGCGCGGCGCTTATGCGAGCCTGCGCGAAACCGCCGATTCGCGGCCGCGCCGCAGGGCAGAAGAGCGCCGGACACCCATTGAAGACAAAGCATACCAGCCGCCCGTTCCGCCCCATGCCGGGCAAGTGCCTCATCCGCAGCAGCAGTATCCGCGAGCCTCGTCGGACGAGGCAGATCAGGCTTCGAAAGCCGCTGAACAGCAAGCCTCCATCGAGGAAATCCGAGCCAGCTTGCGCGAATTCCGCGAAGCGGTTCGCGAACTCACCGAAAGCCGATCGCGGCGCTATTTCTGAGCGCCGACTAGAATAAAAGCCATCGGTTTCGAGTTAGCGGCATAAGACGGCGCTTTGACGGGATTGCCCGGTCGGATTTTCGTGAGAATGCCGCCCGAAGCAGAACGATGTTGAGGGTGGTTGATGGCCGAGTTGATTGACGGAAAAAGCGTTGCCGAAGGCGTGGTTCGGCGCGTCAAGGCCCTGACGATCGAACTAATGGAAAAGGGCGCGCACAAGCCCGGTCTCGCAGTGGTCATCGTCGGCGAGGATCCGGCGAGCCAGGTTTACGTCGCCTCCAAATCCCGCACCGCCAAGGAATGCGGCTTTCATTCGGTCCAGCACACGCTGCCGGCCGAAATATCCGAACAGGAACTGCTTGCCATCATCGGCGAGCTCAACGCCGATCCCGGCATCAACGGCATCCTGGTGCAGCTTCCATTGCCTGGCCATATCGATGCGGGCAAGGTCATCCAGGCAATAGCGCCGCAAAAGGATGTCGACGGCTTCCACTTCATCAATGTCGGCAAGCTCGGCACCGGCGAACTGGAGACGGCGTTCGTGCCTTGCACGCCGGCCGGCTCGATGCTGCTCATCGAGCGTGTGCGCGGCAAGGATCTTTCCGGGCTCAATGCAGTGATCGTCGGCCGCTCCAATATCGTCGGCAAACCGATGGCCAATCTTCTGCTTGCCGCCAACTGCACCGTCACCGTCGCGCACAGCCGCACGAAGGACCTGGCTGCACTGGCGCGCACCGCCGACATTCTCGTTGCCGCTGTCGGCAGAGCTGAAATGGTCAGGGGTGACTGGGTCAAACCGGGCGCCACCGTCATCGACGTCGGCATCAACCGCATCGCGGCGCCAGAAAAGGGCGAAGGCAAGACCCGTCTCGTCGGTGACGTCGCCTATGCGGAAGCGGCCAGGACCGCCGGCGCCATCACGCCTGTGCCCGGCGGCGTCGGACCGATGACCATTGCCATGCTGATGGCCAACACGCTAGCTTCCGCCTATCTCGCGGCCGGATTGAAACGGCCGTCTTTCTGAACCTGGAAAGCCCAAAGCTTTGCCGAACCTCACTGTTCCCTCAGAGCGGCCGGTCACCAATGATCCCATTCACGGCGGCCGGCAGTTCGGGTTCCTGCTGGTCGACAAGTTTTCCATGTTCTCGCTGGCCGCCGCAATCGACACGTTCCGGTCGGCCAACCGGCTGCTCGGCCACGACTTCTATGGCTGGACGACGGTGTCGGCCGACGGCGATGCCGTCATGGCCTCCAACGGCCTGCCGCTCAAGATCGACTACGCTGTCGCCGATCTGCCGCCGGTCGATATTCTTTTCGTCTCGGTCGGGCTGACCACCGAGTTTCCCGGCAAGAGCAAGGTGCTGGCGGCGCTGCGCAGCTGGGGCCGGCGCGGCAACGCGCTCGGCGCACTGTCGGTCGGCTCCTATCTGCTCGCCGAGGCAGGCCAGCTCGAAGGCTATCGCTGCACCATCCACTGGGAAAACCGCGCCGGCTTCGTCGAACGGTTTCCCGACATCAACTGCACCGGCAATGTCTTCGAGATCGATCGCAAGCGTTACACCTGCGCCGGCGGCACCACCTCCATCGACCTGATGCTGGAGATCGTGCGCGGCGATTTCGGCTCGAGCCTCGCCAACGGCGTCGCCAACCAGTTTCAGCACGAGCGCATCCGCTCCGCCGGAGACCGCCAGCGCGTCGGCCCTGAGCGCGACCTGACCGGCAAATCGGAGAAGCTGCGCCGCATCGTGGAACTGATGGCCGATCATCTCGACGAGCCGCTGTCGGCGGTGCAGCTCGCCAAGTCGGCCGGCCTGTCGGTGCGCCAGGTCGAGCGGCTGTTCCTGCGCCACCTCAGCGTGACGCCCGGCCGCTATTACATGCGGCTCAGGCTTGAGCGGGCGCGCGAATTGCTGCGCCAGACCAATATGCCGATCCTCGACGTGGCGATCGCAACCGGCTTCACCTCGCACTCCTATTTTGCCCAGAGCTATCGGCTGCAGTTTGGCCGGCCGCCTTCCGAAGAGCGGCGCACGACATATTGAGTGGTTTGGCGCAGTCAGCGCCGCCACGGGCCCCGGCGCCCGGGCTTGTATCGTGGCGCGGCGTCAAATAGCTTCCCCCCAGGCGGGCATGGACTTGGCGGGCACGGACTGGCGGGCATGGACCGGCTGGCAGAAGCTGACTGGCTGCGACGAACTGGCGGCCACTGACTGGTCACTGACTGGGGGGAGATTTCATGGCGGGACTTGCACGGAGCATCGTTGCGGCGGCGCTCCTGTTGTGGATGACGACGCTCGGCCTTGCCGCCGACCGTGTCGTCATCATTCTCGACGCCTCCGGTTCGATGTGGGCGCAGATCGACGGCAAGCCGAAGCTCGAAATCGCCCGCGAATCGCTGCGAACGGTGCTGCAATCGGTCCCCGCCGACAAGGAAATCGGCTTCATGGCCTATGGCCATCGCGAGAAGGGCAGTTGCGAGGACATCGAGCTCATCGTGCCGCCGCAGGCCGGCTCGGCAGGTGCTGTTTCCACTGCCGCCGACAGCCTGAAATTCCTCGGCAAGACGCCGCTGACATCAGCCGTCAGGCAGGCGGCCGAGGCGCTGAAATACACCGAGGACAAGGCCACCGTCATCCTGATCACCGACGGGCTTGAGACCTGCAAAGGCGACCCCTGCGCGCTCGGCAAGGAACTGAGTGCTGCCGGTGTCGACTTCACCGTAAACGTCGTCGGCTTCGGCCTGACCGCGGACGAGGGCAAGCAGGTTGCCTGCCTCGCCGACAACACCGGCGGCAAATACATCCAGGCGTCGGATGAGAAGGCGCTGCAGGACGCGCTGGTCGAGACCATCGCCGCCGCACCTGCACCGGCGCCCGAACCAGCGCCTGCGCTGCAGCCGCCGGCCGCGCCGGAAAAACCGGAGTTCAACTTCATGCCCGCCGTGGTGCTCGCCGATGGCGGCGATCCCGTCACCGACGGCAATTCCTGGGAGATCTTCAAGGCAAAGTCCGACGGCACGCGCGGCGAGTACGTCGCCACCGAATATGGAGCTTATAAAGGCAATTTGGAGCCGGGCGATTACACAGTCGTGGCGCGCCATGGCGAGGCCAGGACCGAACAGAAGATTACGGTCGAGGCGGGCCAGGTCTACAAACCCCTGTTCGTGCTCGATGCCGGCACGCTCATCATTCATCCGCGGCCAAGCGAGGGAGCGGATGTGGCCGATGGTGCGGCTGTCGTGATCGCCTATCCGGGCGTTGAAATGCCCGCGACCTACTATGGCGACACCAAGGTCGTGTTGCCGGCCGGTGATCAGAAAGTGACGGTCAGGATCGGGCAGGGCGAGGTTACCGAAACCATCCCGCTCACTGATGGCAAGGTCGTCGACAAGGATATCATCGTCGGCGTCGGCCATGTCGTTGCCAACGCCTACTACATTGCCGGCGGCGACAAGGCCGACGGCTCGGGCATTGGCTTCAAGGTGTTCAAGGCAAAAAAGAAGATCGACGGAACGAGGCAAGAGGTGGCTTATGCCTATGGCCCCGACAGCAAGTTCGATCTGCCGCCCGATGACTATGTGCTGACGGCGACGGTCGACCTTGCCGTCGTCGAGCAGCCGTTCAGCGTCAAGGCCGGTGAGCATCAGGATCTGCAGATCGCCATCAATGCCGGCGTGCTGGCGATCACCGCGCCAGGAGCTTCGAAGATCGAGATTTTCGATCCGAAGAAGGACATCAACGGCAACCGCAAATCGCTCGGCTACGCCTATGACGAGAAATATCAGGCGGCGCTGCCGGCCGGCGACTACGCCGTCGTCTCGCAAATGTTGGACAACAGCTCAAAGGAAAGTACGGTGACCATCACAGCCGGCGAGCGAGCCGAGCTGACGGTGCAGTAGGGACATTCGACGTCTAAAAAGGGGGGCGCGAAGCCCAGCCCCTGACCCAAATGTGGAACCCAAGTATCTTGCAGCGCAATATTCGCCTGCGGCGCGGACGTTTCGCGCGGTTTAGCTTGCTGTAAAAATTTCCGCAAAAACATTCTGTTCGCCTGATCGTCGCAGAACATCCGGATTTGCGACGTGGCAAATGTCAGTCGCGAAACCGATTCAAAACTCGGGAATTTTGCGACAAGAACCGGGTAACGAGCCCCACAAGAGAAAATTTTCGGGCATGTGTCGGGGCGCTTGGCTGTCGTTCGTCTTGTATACCTGACACGACGGGGAGATTTTGCAGCATGGCGAAGATCGTATTCGGAATGAACCAGTCCCTCGACGGCTACGTCGACCACCAGGAGTTACCTGCGCCAAGTCCCGCGCTCTTTCGTCACTGGATAGAGCACGTGCGCGACCTGACCGGCAGTGTGTACGGTCGCCGCATGTACGAGGCCATGCGCTATTGGGACGAAGACCGTCCTGAGTGGAGTACGGAGCAACACGAGTTCGCGGCGGCGTGGCGGCGCCAGCCGAAATGGGTTGTATCGCGCTCGTTGAAGTCGGTCGGTCCCAATGCCACGCTTATCGCGGATGAGGTCGAGGTAGTGATACGCAGGCTAAAGGCCAAGCTAACAGGAGAGATTTCCGCTTCCGGACCAGAGTTGGCGCAAAGCCTGACCGAAATGGGTCTGATCGACGAATACCGCCTCTACCTTCACCCCGTGGTGCTTGGTCGCGGCAAGCCCTTCTTCGCCGGCTCTCGGCCACAGCTCCGCCTTGTGGCCAGCGAGCGAATCGGCGGGGAAGTCATCAGGTTGACCTACGTTCCTGCCTGATTACAGACCACGCCGACCAGGCCCGCTTTGAGGTTGAAAGACACGCCAACGTCACCGCTGAATGCCACGCCATTTTTGCAGACTTGACGCACACAACTGGATCGCCATTCGGCGAGGATCGGCCGAACGGCTTAGGAGCGCCACTACCGGTCATTCGCAGCGCGCCTCGTTAGCTGACCTTCAGCCACCGGCCGGAGTCGACCCCCTTTTGCGGACACTGGTTGTCATCCGGACGGACATCACCGCGTCCATCTTGCCCACCTGGACCGGGGCCTGAGCTTGGCGGCATGGCGGAGTTGCTCCCAATTGATCGCATCTTCGACTATCCGGCCATCTTGGCATTCCGTCGAACGCGTTCATCGACGCACCCATTTTCCTTCGTTCACGCGTGAGATGTGCGATCGATTTCATTTCGGAGCCGGCCATGCTTATTTTCCTTGGCTACTGGAACTTTCAGTGAGAGCGCATGTTGGTTTCCCAGCTATGGGAGAGAAACCATGAACAAGGATGAAGTGAAGCGCTCTGCGAAAAGCGGCGAAGTGAAGGCAAAGCCTGGCAAACCGGCTGGTGACAAGAAAATGAGTGCCGGCGGAACTGCCGGCAAGCTTGACGAAAGCACCAAGAAGGGCCTTGGGAAGACCGAGGACAAGATCAAGGATCGTCTCAAGGGTTGATCAGACGTCAGGGCCGCAACCGTATCGCGGCCCTGCTGCCTAGACCCTTACATTCGGATCGTTGACGGTCACCGACCGCAGCACCTACACAGCCTGTTCTCACCCGCATCAGTGACTTCAGGCGTGTCGGTCATTTGCCGCTTGGCAAGTTCACGGAACTCGCGACTTTGTTCGGCGGCGATGCCGGTTTCCCGCACCAAGCCTTGGATATGCATTAAGGTCGGACTTAGTGCGCTAAACAACTCTGCCGGTTGGGACGTCAACGGCCGATTCTGCACAACCGATCTGTCTGAAACTGCCGTTTAGAACTTCACCTGGCGGCATCGATTTCGCGACCTCTTCCGGTCGCGACGTGCAACTCTACCAACCTCCGGCGACAGTGAAAATCGTCTCCTGTGCGGCTACTGAAGAGGCGATTCTTGAAAACGGAACATCCCTACATTGTCGCAGTTTACATTAGTGTAAGGTCAACAAGAGAACCGGGCCATGGGGCCGAACCCTGCTGGTTTGCTCGGCGCTAATGCTCTCCTTCGCTCAGGCGGGGGCGCAGGAATGGTAGCAGTTCGGCATCGAAAGGTTTGGGTTTGTTTTCGACGTGCCGCCCGAGTTCGAACTGTTGCATCGTTCAAAGGACGGCGATGGCGCGGCCTTCCAATCCCCCGACGGAGCCCTCCTCGCCGTCTGGGGCACCGACGTCGCCGAAAGCGACTTCCTGCCTCAGGTCAAGAAACAGATCAGTCAGGACGAAAAAGAAGGCTGGAAATTCATCTATCGGCGGCTGACGCGTGAATGGGCAAGTTACTCGGGGATCAAAGACGACCAGATCCGATATGTCAGAGGCATAACGGTTGCGGCGATCGCGCCGCCATGTTTCTGATGGACTACAGCATGGAGCAAAAAGTTGCCTACGATCCGGTCGTCACCCGGATGGTTCGCTCGCTCAAGCCAGAAGATTGCTGACGGCTGGTCCGCACAATCCTTGGAACTTCGAGGGCACGGACCCGTTTTTGCTCCATACCGACGGGAAGGAGCAAATCATGACAAACCAGGACCCCGACATTCGTGAGACCCACGATCTTATCGCCAGCGACATGGTCGTCGGCACCAACGTCTATGACATCCAGGGAAATCACATCGGGCAGGTCGAAAGGCTGATCCTCGAGAAGAGGGGCGGCAGGNTATCCTATGCCGTTCTCAGCTTTGGTGGTTTTCTTGGAATTGGCGACGACTACTATCCGCTGCCGTGGCAGAAGCTCGACTATGACGAGAGCCTTGCAGGCTTCCGCATTGACATCACGAAGGAGCAAGTTGAAGGCGCTCCGCGCTATGCTCGCGACCAGGATTTCGACTGGAATGCCGAGAGTGGCCGCCGCGTTTACGACTACTACGGCGTCCGACC